>NZ_RBXX01000002.1:3310484-3611437 GCF_003635025.1 Saccharopolyspora antimicrobica
GGCCGGGCCCTCGCCGTTCAGCGCCCGCTCCAGCGCGGGCAGGACGTCCAAGGCGTCCGAGCCGGGCGGCACGGGGAGCGGCTGCAGGTGGCGGGCACTCGACATGCGCTCCATTGTCGGCCGCTTCCCGCGCGGCGCTCGCGTGATCCTCGGCATCGACCACCAGTTCAAGTTCCGTTTCCGCTGGTCAAGGACCGTGAGTGTTTTGTGTTGCTATAGCGCCACAAAGTGCTCACGGTAGGTGACCAGGGGAAATGTGCCGGGTCAGGCCTCTCCGCCGCGCAGCAGGGGTGGGTGCAGGTGGCGGGCGCGGCCCGCGCGGTACAGGCGGGCGGGACGGCCGCCGTCGCGGGTCGTGGTGAGCTCCGTCGGCTCGACGAAGCCTTCCGTCTTGGTCGCCTTGCGGTGGAAGTTCCGCGGGTCCGGGGCCGCGCCCCACACCACCTCGTAGACGCGGCGGAGCTCGGCGATGGTGAACTCGCGCGGGCAGAACGCGGTGGCCAGCGGCGTGTACTCGAGCTTCGCGCGGGCCCGCTCCACCCCGTCGCGGAGGATCCGCGTGTGGTCGAAGGCGAGGCGCCGTCCGGCGAGCAGCTCGTCCACCGGCTGCCAGCGGGCGTCGGCAGCGTCGGTGCCCGCGTTCGGGCTCGGCAGGTCGGCGGCCAGCGCGATGTAGGCGACCGTCACCACGCGCATCCGCGGATCGCGGTCGGGCGCCCCGTAGGAGGCGAGCTGTTCCAGGTGCACGTGGTCGCGGGAGAGCCCCGTCTCCTCGGCCAGTTCGCGGGCTGCGGCGGCGTCCAGGTCTTCGTCCGGGCGGACGAATCCGCCGGGCAGCGCCCAGTCGCCTTCGTAGGGCGCTTCGCCTCGGCGGATCACGAGGGCTTGCAGGGCGTCGTCTCGCACGGTGAGGACGACCAGGTCGGCCGTGACGGCGAACGGTGGGAACTCTGCCATGGGCCCAGCCTACCGACTTAGCGTCAGTTTGACGATTAGGCTCCGGCTTGGTTATCGTCAAACTGACGAAAACGAGGAGGGCTCTCATGGCCGACATCGCCCGCTACCCGCTGGTCCGGCACCTGCGCGGATCGACGACCACCTACGTCGAGCACGTTCGCCGCGGCAAGACCGTCCGCGCCGGTGTCGGCGCGTCGTTCTGGTTCCGCCCGCTCAGCGCGGTGCTCAACGAGGTGCCCGCCGACGACCGCGAGCTGCCGCTGCTCTTCCACGCCCGCACCAGCGACTTCCAGGACGTCACGGTGCAGGCGACGGTGACCTACCGGTTCGCCGACCCGGCGACGGCGGCCGGCCGGATCGACTTCTCGATCGACCCGGACACCGGTCGCTGGCGCGCGACGCCGCTGGACCAGGTCGCCGGGCTGCTGACCGAGACCGCGCAGCAGTACGCGATCGACCTGCTCGCGGGCGACGACCTGACGGCGGCCACGGTGGGCGGGGTCGGGCCGGTGCGCGACGTGATCGCCGCGGGGCTGGGCGCCGACCAGCGGCTGGCGGAGACGGGGATCGCGGTGGTCGGCGTCCGGGTGGTGGCGGTGCGGCCGGAACCCGAGGTGGAGAAGGCGCTGCGCACCCCGACCCGCGAGCTGGTCCAGCAGGAGGCCGACAAGGCGACCTTCGAGCGCCGCGCCATCGCCGTCGAGCGGGAGCGGGCGATCGGCGAGAACGAGCTGCAGACGAAGATCGAGCTGGCCCGGCGCGAGGAGCAGCTGGTCGCCCAGCGCGGTGCCAACGCCCGGCGCGAGGCCGAGGAAGCGGCTGCGGCGGGAGCCATCTCGACCGAGGCGGAAGCCCGCCGCAAGGTCACGCTGGCCGAGGCGCGAGCCGAGGAGACCCGGCTGGCCGGGGCGGCCCGCGGCGACGCCGAAGCCGCGCACGTCGCCGCCTACCGCGACCTGCCCGAGGGCGTGCTGCTCGGGCTGGCGCTGAAGGAGCTGGCGGGCAACCTGCCCAAGATCGACACCGTGGTGCTCACCCCCGACCTGCTGACCAAGGCGCTCGCCAAGTTCGGCGGCGAAGCCCGATGAGCACCGCACCGCGCGTCGTCATCGTGCACCGGCGCACCGAGTACCAGGAGCTCATCGCCCGGCACGGCACTCGCGGCCAGGCGGCGTTCTTCCTCCGCGGCCGCGGCCGGGACATCGCCGAGCTGGAGGAGCGGCACGAGCGGACCACCGGCGCCATCGCGCAGGTCGCGGCCGCGGTGCCGGTCGACTGGCGGCGCGGTGTCGTCGAGCGCGCGGACGTGTCGCGGTTCCTGTTCGCGCCCGACGACGTGGTGGTCGTCGTCGGGCAGGACGGGCTGGTGGCCAACGCCGCGAAGTACCTCGACGGCCAGCCGGTCATCGGCATCGACCCGGAGCCGGGCCGCAACGCCGGAACCCTGGTGGCGCACGCGCCCGGCGACCTCCCGGACCTGCTCCGGGCCACCGGCGAGGTGGAGGAGCGGACCATGGTGCAGGCGCAGCTCGACGACGGCCAGCGGCTGCTGGCGCTCAACGAGATCTTCATCGGGCACCCGGGCCACCAGACGGCCCGCTACGAGCTCCAGCCGTCGGGCTCCGGAGCCGAGGCCCAGGCGTCCTCCGGCGTCATCGTCGCGAGCGGGACCGGCGCCACCGGCTGGTGCCGCTCGATCGCCCTCGAACGCGGCAGCGGCCTCCGGCTGCCGCGCCCACCGGAACCCAGGCTGGTGTGGTTCGTCCGCGAGGCCTGGCCCTCACCGGCCACCGGAACGTCGATGACGGAAGGGGAGCTCGCAGGCGACGAGCTGGCGCTGACGGTCCAGTCGGACCAGCTCGTCGCCTTCGGGGACGGCATCGAATCGGACGCCCTGACCCTGACCTGGGGCCAGCGGCTGCGCATCGGCCGCGCCCCGGCGACGCTGCGCCTGGTCCGCTGATCAGTAGTACCAGGGGAAGGCGGACCAGTCCGGGGTGCGCTTCTCCAGGAACGAGTCGCGGCCCTCGACCGCCTCGTCGGTCATGTAGGCCAGGCGGGTCGTCTCACCCGCGAAGATCTGCTGGCCGACCAGGCCGTCATCGATGGCGTTGAACGCGTACTTGAGCATCCGCTGCGCGGTCGGCGACTTGCCGTTGATCTCGCGGGCCCACTGCAGCGCGGTGGCCTCCAGCTCCTCGTGCGGGACGACCTCGTTGACCATGCCCATCCGGTGCGCCTGCTCGGCGGTGTAGGGGCGGCCGAGGAAGAAGATCTCGCGGGCGAACTTCTGGCCGACCTGGCGGGCCAGGTACGCGGAGCCGAAGCCGCCGTCGAAGCTGCCCACGTCGGCGTCGGTCTGCTTGAACTTGGCGTGCTCGGCGCTGGCGAGCGTGAGATCGCACACCACGTGGAGGCTGTGCCCGCCGCCCGCGGCCCAGCCCGGCACCACCGCGATGACGATCTTGGGCATGAACCGGATCAGCCGCTGCACCTCCAGGATGTGCAGCCGCCCGGCGCGGGCCGGATCGACCGTGTCGGAGGTCTCGCCGTCGGCGTACTGGTAGCCGGAGCGACCGCGGATCCGCTGGTCCCCTCCGGAGCAGAACGCCCAGCCGCCGTCCTTGCTCGACGGGCCGTTCCCGGTGATCAGCACGCAGCCGACGTCGCTGGTCATCCGCGCGTGGTCCAGCGCGCGGTACAGCTCGTCGACGGTGTGCGGGCGGAAGGCGTTGCGCACGTCGGGGCGGTTGAAGGCGACCCGCACGGTGCCCTTGCCGGGGCCGTCCTCGACGCAGCGGTGATAGGTGATGTCGGTGAAGTCGAAGCCCGCGACGGGCTCCCACGAAGCCGGATCGAACAGCTCAGAGACACGGGGATTCTGCACACCTGGGACAATAGGCGCAGCAAGTGCCCGGCGCGGGGGCCTCCCCGCGGCAGCCCGGCGCCTGCGTGGACGAGGGCGAGGAGGACCATGTTCCTCCGGCCGGGGTCCGCCAACGAGGTTCAGAGGTGATGGGTTGAATCCGTCCACGGCTCAGGCTGAGGTCATCGTCGACGAGCTCGTCCGCAACGGGGTGCGGCAGGTGGTGCTCTCCCCGGGATCCCGCAACGCACCTCTCTCTTACGCGCTGCACAAGGCCGATCACGCTGGGCGGTTGCGGCTGCACGTGCGCATCGACGAGCGCAGCGCCGGATTCCTGGCCTTAGGCCTGGCAGCGCGCTCGCAGTCGCCGGTCGCGGTCGCCTGCACGTCGGGCACGGCGGCGACGAACCTGCACCCGGCGGTCAGCGAGGCCTTCCACTCCGGCGTGCCGCTGATCGTGCTGACCGCCGATCGCCCACCGGAGCTGCGGGCCGCCGGGGCCAACCAGACCATCGACCAGCACGGCATGTTCGGCTCCGAGGTCCGCCTGTTCGACGAGCTGGCGGTCGCCGAGGACCGGCCGGGGCAGAACGCCTACTGGCGCAGCCAGGTGTGCCGCGCCTGGCACGCGGCGCAGGGCGAGGTCCGCGGTGGCCCGGTGCACCTGAACCTCCCGTTCCGGGAGCCGCTGGTGCCCTCCGGCGACGCCGACTGGTCCGAGCCGTTGGACGGGCGCCCGGACGGCGCGCGCTGGACGGAGCTCGCCGGCTCCGGGCGGGTGCCCAGCGCGCTGTCCCGTGTCCGCGCCCGGCACGGGCTGGTCCTGGCGGCGGACTCGGGCGTCGGCGGAGCGGGCGAGTGGGGCGAGCGGTCCGGCTGGCCGGTGCTGTCGGAGGTCGGCGCGGTCGGCGTGCCCGGCTCGGCGGTGATCAGCACCGGGATGTGGCTGCTCGGGCTGCCGGAGTTCGTCCAGCAGCACCGGCCGGAGCAGGTGCTGTGCGTCGGGCGCCCGACGGTGTTCCGGCAGGTGCAGCGGCTGCTGGCCGACACCGGTGTGGAGGTGCTGCTCGCGCACGGCGGTGCCGACTGGCCCGCACCGGCGCACAACCTGCGGGAGGTCGCCGACACCTTCGGGCCGACCGCACCGGCCGATCCGGACTGGCTCACCGGCTGGCAGCAGGCCGACCAGAAGGCCTCCGCCGCGCTGCACGGCGCGCTGGACCTGGAGCGTTGGCCGAACGGCCCGGCGGTGGCGCGCTCGGTGGTGGACGCCATGCCGGAGCACGCGCTGCTGGTCCTGGGCTCGTCGAACCCGACGCGCGACGTCGCGCTCGCCGCGCGGCAGCGGCCCGACGTCGTCGTGCACCGCAACCGGGGCGTGGCCGGTATCGACGGCACGGTGTCGACCGCGATCGGCGCGGCCATCGCCCACGGGCGGCCGGCCTACGCGCTGCTGGGCGACCTGACGTTCCTGCACGACAGCAACGGCCTGGTGCTCGGGCCGTACGAGCAGCGGCCGGACCTGACGATCGTCGTGCTCAACGACGACGGTGGCGGCATCTTCTCGCTGCTGGAGCAGGGCGGGCCGGAGCACAGCGAGTCGTTCGAGCGGATCTTCGGCACGCCGCACGGCACCGACCTCGGGCAACTCTGCGCCGCGCACGGCGTCGAGCACGAACTGGTGCGCCAGCAGTCCGAGTTCGTCGAGGCGCTGCGGTGGCGGCCGGGCCTGCGGGTGATCGAGGTGCGGGCCGAGCGGTCCGCGCTGCGGTCGGTGCACGAGCGCCTGCAGACCGCCGTCCGCTCCGCGCTGCTGGGCTGATCACGTTCCCATGTGGTGGGACGTCCGGCGCTGCGCGCGCCGGGCCTCGTTTCCGCAGATCGAGGCGCATCGCCGTGGCCCATCGGAGTGATTCGCGGATTCCGCCGCAGAATGGGAAAAACGTGCCGGACCAAAAGACCACCTGCTGGTCATGACCTTCTCTAGGCTCCCTCCGGAGCACGATTTCGAGGAGGTGGCAGGTGTTCCGACGACACGGCCTGCGAGCGGCGGCCGCGGCCTGCTGTGCGACGGCGCTTTTCGCATCCCCGGCACTCGCCGGTGGTGCCGGACCGGGTGCGCCCGGCGCGGGTGACGACTACTTCCCCGGCTACGGCAACGGCGGCTACGACGTCTCGCACTACGACATCCAGCTGCGCTACCAACCCGCGGACGACCACCTGCGCGGCACCACGACGATCGTGGCGAAGCCGACGCAGAACCTGACCGCGTTCAACCTGGACTTCGCGCTGACGCCGAAGTCGGTGCTGGTCAACGGACTTCCCGCGGCGTTCTCGCAGAACGGCACCGAACTCACGGTGACCCCGTCGGAGACGCTGCCGGAAGGCAGCCTGGCGACGTTCGTCGTGAACTACGAGGGCGTGCCCTCCACCGTCGAGGTCGACGGGCTCAACCCGTGGATCCGCACCTCGGACGGGGCGCTGGCGGTCGGCCAGCCGGAGATCTCCGCCTGGTGGTTCCCCGGCAACGACCACCCGCGGGACAAGGCGACCTTCGACATCGCGATCACCGTGCCGGAGGGCACCGAGGCCATCGCCAACGGAGTGCACACCGACACCAGCAGCCTGGCCGGGTGGGCCACCTGGAAGTGGCGCACCACCAAGCCGACCGCGACCTACCTCGCGTTCTTCGGCGCCGGCCAGTACGAGGTCAACGCGCGGACCGGTGCGTTCGGGCAGCCGTACGTCAGCGCCTACTCGGAAGGCCTCGGCGAGCTCGAAGGCCCGGCGAAGGCCAGCGTCGAGCGCAGCCCGGAGGTCCTGGAGTTCCTCAGCGGCGTGCTCGGCGAGTACCCGTTCGAGGCGCAGGGCGGCCTGGTGTCCTCGGAGGGCATGAACTTCGCGCTGGAGAACCAGACCCGGCCCACCTACAGCCACCTGTTCTTCCGCAAGGGCGCGAACACCTCGGTGGTGGTGCACGAGCTCGCGCACCAGTGGTTCGGCGACTCGGTCTCGGTCGACACCTGGCGCAACATCTGGGTCAACGAGGGCTTCGCGTCCTACGCGGAGTGGCTCTGGTCGGAGGCGCAGGGCACCGGCACCGCGCAGGAGCTGTTCGACCACTACTACGCGCAGTACCCGGCCGACGACCCGTTCTGGCAGGTCACTCCGGGTGACCCGGGCAAGGACGCGGTGTTCCACGCCGCGGTCTACGACCGCGGCGCGATGACGCTGCAGGCGCTGCGCAACGTGGTCGGCGACGAGGTCCTGCTCGACACCGTCCGCACCTGGGTGGCGCAGAAGCAGTACGGCACCGCGACCGTCGAGGAGTTCATCGAGCTGGCGGAGCAGAAGTCCGGCAAGCAGCTGGACGAGCTGTTCAACGCCTGGCTGTTCACCAAGGGCAAGCCCCCGGTCGGCGAGGCCACCGGTGTCCCGGCCAGCGCGCTGCGGATCTCGGCCACCCCACCCGCAGCGGTGGCCGAGCTCGACCACACGCACTCGCTCCTGCACAACCACTGAAGTGAAGTGAGCGGCGGCCCCGCCGCTCAGTGCAGGCCTTCGAGGGCTTCCCGGACGGGGAGGAGCTTCGCCTCCGCTTCCGCGACCTCGAGGTCCGGGTCGGAGTCGGGCACGATCCCGCATCCGGCGAACAACCGCAACTTCCCGCCGCTGCGCCCGGTTTCACCGCCGGGCGCAGCGGCGTCCTCGACCTGGGCGCAGCGGAGCGCGACGCCGAGCTCGCCGTTCCCGCTGCCGTCCAGCCAGCCCACCGGTCCCGCGTAGCGGCCGCGGTCCATGCCCTCCAGCTCGCTGATCAGCCGGACCGCGTCCTCGGTGGGCGTGCCGCCGACCGCCGCCGTCGGGTGCACCGCGGCGGCCAGCCGCAGCAGCGTGGCCGCCCGGCCGTCGGCGTCGCTGAGCTTGCCCTCGACGTTGGTGGCCAGGTGCAGCACGTTGCGCAGCTGGAGCACCTCCGGTTCGTCGGGCGCGACGAGGTCGCTGCAGAACGGGCGCAGCCGCACGGCCAGGGATTCCGCCGCGTAGGCGTGCTCGTGGCGGTTCTTCGCGGAGGACAGCAGCTCCGCTGCGAGCTGCTCGGTGCTGTGGCCCTCGCGCGGCCAGATCGTGCCGGCCAGCACGCGGGAGCGGACCTCGTAACCCGTTCGCTCCAGCAGCAGCTCCGGTGTGGCGCCGATGAGCCCGTCGACCGCGAAGGTCCAGCAGGACGGGTAGCGGGCGGCCAGGTTGTGCAGCAGGAACCGCATGTCCAGCGGCTCCGAGGTGGTGGCCAGCAGGTCGTGCGCGAGGACGACCTTGGCCAGGCCGCCGGGCTCCTGCATCCGGCCGACGGCTTCGGCCACCGCCTGCCGGTAGCCGGTGGCGGAGAGCTGCCCGTCGCTGTAGGAGATGATGCCGGGCGGCCGGACCGGCTCGGGCTCGTCGGCCTCGGCCGTCCCGTCGCCGATCGTGGTGATCCAGCGCACCCCGTCGCGCTCCCCGACCACGACCTCCGGCACCACCAGCGCGGAGTGTCCGGGGTGGTCGGCGAAGGCCATGCTGGCGAAGGCCACCGGGCCGGAACCGGGCAGGCCCACCTGGTCGACCACCTCGGCCCGCTCGCACAGCTGCTGCCACCAGGCGTCGGCCCGTTCGAAGCGGTCGGGGCCGGACACCTCCAGGCGGGCCGCGCAGCCCCAGCCGACCAGCCCGGCGCCGTCGCGGACCCAGCTCAGCGCCGAACCGCCGGGCAGCAGTTCCAGCAGCGGGCGGTCGTGTCGGGGGTCACCTGGTTCGAGCCGGCGGCTTCGCGCCACCAGCGGCCGGGATGTAGTCGCCACTCCTGGAGGGTATGCGCCGGGCCCGAAGTGGTGGCCGACACCGAAGCCGTGCGGGGTCGCGAGGGCGCGGCACTTACAATCGGTCACCGTGGCGAGCGACGCGGTGGTGCCGAACGCGGCCGACTCGGTGACCGGATCCAGCACGGAAGGTGACCGGACGGTGGCGCGACCGGCGCGCCGCAAGGGCTGGACCCGCGCCGCCCGCGGGGTCCTGGTGCTGGGCGTGCTGATGACCGCGATGGGGCTGTCGATCATCATCGCCTGCTTCATCAACGACCGGACCATCGAGGAGTCCAGGGGCGAGGCGGTCGCCGAGGTGGTCGACACCTCGCTGACGCGGACCGCGGTGCGCTTCAACACCGACGAGGGCCGCGTCTACATCCCGCCGAACGGCGTTCTGTACCCGACCGACCTGCAGACCGGGCAGCTGGTGCGGGTGGAGTTCGACTCGCGCAACCCCGACCTGGTCCGCGTGGCAGGCCGCAACGCGACGCTGTCGTTCCTCCCGGTGGGCAGCGTGCTCGCGGTGCTCTGGGCGGTCCTGCTGCCCCTCTACTGGCTCTTCCGCCGCAACGCGACCCGCTGACTCCCGAGCTCGTTCCGCGCGGGGTTCCCCGAGCGGGCCGGGTGGTGTGACACTGGACTGGCCCGTCGACATCCCGCCGGACGGCCGATTCGACCGCACGCCGGGAGTCGGTCCCGGCTTGCGAGGTCGCCATGATGAACGTCAGGGAAACGCGAGCGGGCGCAGCGGATGTGCAGCAGTGGGTGCTCGGCGCGCCATACACGTCCACTGTGGATCGATCGGTGCCCGGCGGAGTGCTCGCCGGGGAACTCTCCCAGTACTGCGCGATGTTGGGCGACGACGCGCTGGTTCTCGCGCACCGCTTGACCGAGTGGGGAGTGCGCGCGCTGGAGCTGGAGGAGTGCGCGGCGCTGGGCCGGATCGCGCTGGACCTCGTGGAGCAGGCGCGGGTCCTGCTGCGCCGCGCCGGTGAGGTCGAGGGCGCGGGGCGGGACGAGGACCGCCTGGCCTACGCCCGGCAGGCCGCGGACTTCCACAACGTCCGGCTCGTCGAGATCGACTGCGGTCCCGGGCCGGGCGGTGATTTCCCCACCACCATGGCCCGGTTGCTGTTGTTCGCGGCGTGGCGGCACGCGGTGTTCGAGCGGCTGGCGGGCAGCCGCGACGCGGTGCTGGCCGACCTGGCGGCGGGCTCGCTGAACCGGCTCGCGCGGCACCGCGACCACGCGGCCCAGTGGGTGATCCGGTTCGGCGACGGCGACGCGGATTCGGCCCGGCGGATGGCGGCCGGCCTCCAGCGCATCTGGCCGCTGACCGCCGAGCTGTTCGTCCCGCACCCGGTGGAGGCGCGGATGGACGACCTCGGCTGCGGGGTCGACCCGGCGCGGGTGCGCGACGAGGTGCGCGGCGTGCTGGACGAGGTCAGCTCGGTGGCCCGCATCCGGCTCCCCGAGCCGCCCGACTTCGGCGTGTTCGCCCGCCCCGGCGGCCGCGACGGCGCGCACACCGGCGACTTCGAGTTCCTCATCGCCGACCTGCAGTACCTCGCCCGCTCCGGCTGACCCGGCGTGCCGGGGCGATTTCGCGCGAACTCGGCACCTGGCACGCCTGCGAAACGCCGATTCCGCGCGAAATCGGCGTTCCCGCCCCGGTGCCGCGACTACGCAGGGCGGGGGCAGCGGCGAGATTGAGTACTTTTCCCCAAGAAGTCCGGGCGGGATCGGAGCAGAGTGATCGGGAGACGCCCGGGAACCACGGTCCGGCACACGACGTCGAACCCGGCGATCGCGGGCGCGGACACCGGTTTCGACGGCTGCTCGCGGCCGAGTGGAAGGACGACCCGACGTGGACGGATTCTGGTTGCAGGTGCTGATCGCACTGGTCGCGGGCGGTTGCGGGGCCGGAGTGGTGCTGGTGGCCCGCACCAGGAGAGCGCGGCCCGAACCGGCCGCGCTGCCCAAGCCCGCCGTGGTGCAGCCCGTTCAGGCGCAGCCGCAGGACCGCTGGTTGCACGACGTCCGCCGCTGCGAGCAGGCCGTGCACCGGGCCGCGCGGGCGGTGGACGCGGTCTCCTCCACCCAAGCCCGGCAGAACCTGCAGGCGGTGGTGCGCCGCATGGACGCCGAGCTGCCGAACGTCCGCGCGCTCGCCGAGCTGGGGCGCGGGCTGACGAGCGCCGATGCCGCGGTGCTGAGCCGGGTGCGGGGTCAGCTGGAGGATGCCGTGGTGCGCTTCGGCATGGTCACCGACCACGTCCTGGAAGCGGTCGTCGAGCTGGTCGCCGACCCGGACCTGGCCCGGGTCCACCAGCAGGTCGTGGTCCTCCGCGAGCAATTCCCGCTGCTGCGCCCGATGTCGGCGGTCTTCGGCCCGAAACCGGGCTCGACCCCGGCCCGCGCCCTGCTCCCCGCAGCCTGACGCCCCCGGCCTGAAACCCGCAGCCTGAAGACCGCCCCCAACCATCCCAGGCTCCACCGGGCCACGGTTCACCCAGCGCCCGAACCTCTGCGATTTCAATGGAAATCGGACGTCTGATTTCAATTGAAGTTGCGTTCAACGGCGTGTCGCCCCACGACACACCGACGGTTGTGGACAACGTCCCGCGATTTCAATGGAAGTTGGACGTCCGATTTCCATTGAAATTGCGCAGGTTCCGACGCGACGACCCACCGCGGTGAGCCCGGTCAGCTCCGCGCAACGGCCTGGTGCCACCAGTCGTGCACGTCGGCGGCGACGCCGGGAGCCGCCACCAGCAACCCGTCCAGCGGTAGCGGTTTCGGCTCGCCGCGGCGGTCCAGGACGGTCGCCCCGGCTTCGGTCGCCAGCGCGAGCGCCCCGGCGACGTCCCACTCCTCGTAGGAGTCCAGCACCGCGGCCACCGCGTGACCGAGCGCGACCTGCGTGATCGCCAGCGCCGGGGAGCCCAGCAAGCGGACGCCGACCTGCGCGCCGGTGGCGTTGGTGATGAACCGGTCCATGCCCCGCCACGGGCCGGTCCTGGTCAGCTCGGTGCACACGATCCCGCCGCGGGTTTCGCGCTGTTCGCTCAACCGCACCGGATTTCCGTTCGCCCGCATGCCGCGGCCGCGGGCGGCGGCGTAGATCTGCGTGCGGTAGGGATCGGCGACCACCCCGACCACCGGGCCGTGCTCGTCGAGCATGGCCAGGCTGTAGGTGCACCAGGGGAGCCCGGCGACGTAGTTCGCGGTGCCGTCGACCGGGTCGACCGACCAGCGGAACTTGGCCGTCCCGGCGCGGGCCGCCCAGTGCTCGGCGACGGTGGTCGGCGCCGCGTCGAACTCCTCGCCGAACACCGGGATGCCGGGGAACTCGTCGGCCAGCACCCGCCGGGTGTGCCGCTCCAGGGTGCGGCCGGTGTCGGTGACCCAGTCGAACGGGGACTCCGTCGGGGCGGGCTGCGCCCCGCGCCCCGCGGTCGCGATGATCACGTCCGCGGCGTCGTTGGCGAGTCGACCGGCGACTTCGAACGCTCGCGAGACCAGCGCCGGGTCGCTCTGCGCCGGCGGGGTAGGCAGGACCGTCATGCCGCCCCAGGTTCCGTGCGGCGAGTGACCGGCGCGCAACGCTCAGGTGACAGCTGGTGGAGAGGCAGATCACGATTGCGCGCTGCAACCGTCTCTTCCGGGAAGACCGGTTTTCCCAGTCGCGGGAAACGACATCTTCGGTTGCCGTTGGCGGTGCCGTCACATTGCGGTCGACTGCTCGCCGATCCGGAGCGCGACCGTGATGCGCGTGCGCATAGCGATCGTGACCGAGAGCTTCCTGCCGCAGATCAACGGGGTGACGAATTCGGTGCTGCGAGTGCTGGAGCACTTGCGGCGCCGGGGAGATTCGGCGCTCGTCATCGCGCCCGGCGCAGGCCCGGACGAGTACGCGGGATTCCCGGTGATCCGGCTGCCCGCGGTGGACCTGCCGGTGGTGTCGTCGTTGCCGATCGGTTTTCCGACGCGGCGGTTGCTGCGCGGCTTGCAGGGATTCCGGCCGGATGTCGTGCACCTGGCGTCGCCGTTCGTCGTCGGGGCGCGGGGTCTGGCGGCGGCTCGGCGGCTGGGCGTGCCGACCGTCGCGGTGTACCAGACCGATGTCGCGGGTTTCGCCGCGTCTTATGGGCTCGGGCTGACCGCGCGGGCGGCGTGGCGGTGGATCCGGCGCCTGCACGGCGCCGCCGATCGGACGCTGGCGCCGTCGACCTGGGCGGTGGAAACGCTGCAGCAGCACGGGATTCCGCGCGTGCACCGGTGGGGACGGGGCGTGGACACGGCGCGCTTCTCGCCGCAGCAGCGGGATTCGGGCTGGCGGCGCGAGTTCGCCGCGGACGGCGAGCTGCTGGTCGGCTACGTCGGCAGGCTGGCCCCGGAGAAGCGCATCGAGCGGTTGGTGGCGCTGGGCGGGATGCCGGGCGTGCGGGTGGTCGTGGTGGGCGATGGCCCGGACCGCGAGCGGCTGGCCGACGCGGTGCCGAACGCGGTGTTCCTCGGCCAGCGCACCGGCGACGAGCTGGCGCGCATCTACGCCAGCCTCGACGTGTTCGTGCACACCGGCCCGCACGAGACGTTCTGCCAGGCGGTCCAGGAGGCGATGGCCTCGGGCGTTCCGGTGGTGGCCCCGGACGCGGGTGGCCCGCGCGATCTGGTCGACCACGGCCGCACCGGCTACCTGCTGCCCGCCCACGACGCCGACGTCCACGCGGAGGCGCTGCGCGCTGCGGTCGAGGCCCTGCGCGATGCCGATCTGCGCAGGCGGTTCGGCGCGGCTGCGCGCGAGGCGGTCGCGGGGCGGACCTGGCCGGCGCTGTGCCAGCAGCTGATCGGGCACTACGACGCGGTCGCCTCGGGCGAGCAACCGCTGGCCGCGTGACGCCGACGGCGGGTCGGCCACGTACGCTGCGGGTGTGTCTCGGGCAGGTTTGGACAAGGACCCTCGCGAAGTCGCCGCGATGTTCGACGGTGTCGCGCGCCGGTACGACCTGACCAACACCGTGCTGTCCTTCGGCCAGGACCGCCGGTGGCGGGAGGTCACCAGGCGGGCGCTGTCGCCCAAGCGCGACGAGCGCGTGCTCGACCTGGCGGCGGGCAGCGGTGTGTCGACCGAGGAGTTCTCCCGGTCCGGCGCCTGGTGCGTGGCCGCGGACTTCTCGCTGGGCATGCTGTCGGTCGGGCGGCACCGCGGCGTGCCGATGGTCGCCGCGGACGCGCTGCGGCTGCCCTTCGCGGACGAGTCCTTCGACGCGGTGACGATCTCCTTCGGCCTGCGCAACCTCGTGGACACCGCGGCCGGGCTGCGGGAGATGCAGCGCGTGGTGCGCCCGGGCGGCCGGCTGGTGGTGTGCGAGTTCTCCACGCCGACCTGGCAGCCGTTCCGCACGATCTACCTGAACTACCTGATGCGCGCGCTGCCGCCGATCGCCCGCGCGGTCTCGTCGAACCCGGACGCCTACGTCTACCTGGCGGAGTCGATCCGCGAGTGGCCGGACCAGCGCGTCCTGGCGGAGCTGATCGCCGAGTCCGGCTGGACGGACGTCGCCTGGCGGAACCTGACCAGTGGAGTCGTGGCGATCCACCGCGCGGTCAAGCCGTCCTGAGCCGTCGGGTGCGCCGCAACTTCAATGGAAATCAGGTCCACAACTTCCATTGAAATCGCGACCTCTCGACGCACCACCGGTGTGTCCGGTGCCCGACACACCGACGGTCCGCGATTTCAATTGAAATCACACATGCGATTTCAATTGAAATCTGACGTCCGATTTCCATTGAAATTGCGTGGAGGCGTGCGCGGTGGGCCGGGCGCACGTTCCGGCACGTCGGCACCGGCATGGTCAGAGCCAGGTGGTTTCCGGGGGTAGTGGGGTTTCGGCGCGCTGGGTGACCGCCGTGATGAAGGCCTTCGAGGCCGCCGCCAGCGGTCGGTGCGGGTTGCGGACCACCGCGATGCGGCGGCTGATCTCCGGCTCGGCCAGGGCTCGGTGCTCCAGGCCGGCGAACCGGACCAGCGGCAGCACCAGGCCCGGCACCACCGCCACGCCGAGGCCCGCCGCGACCAGGCCCGCGACCGTGCTGATGTTGCTGGACTCCAGCACCACGTCCGGGCGGATCTTCGCCGCGCCGAAGGCGCGTTCGGCGTGCTGGCGGATGCTGCTGCTCGGGTCGAAGGCGATGTGCGGCTCGCCCGCCAGGTTCGACCAGGTGAGGCCGCGCTGCGCGGCGAACCGGTGCTGCGGCGGGAAGACGCAGCAGAACCGGTCGGTGGCGATCGGCTTGACGTGCAGGTCCGGCAGCGGTTCGGCGACCACCGTGAGCGCCAGGTCCACGATCCCGGCGCGGACCTGCTGCAGCACCTCGTCCGACATCGCGTCCGAAATGGACAGTTCCACCTCCGGGTGCGTCGCGCGGTAGGCGGAGACCACCGGCGGCAGCAGGATCGCGGCCAGCGACGGCAGCGCCGCGATGCGCACCCGCCCGCGGCTCCCGGCCAGGAAGCCCTGGAAGTGGTTGATCCCGGCGTCGAACGACTCGACGACCTGCCGCGCGACCCGGCAGAACTCGCGGCCCTCCGGCGTGCTCGTCAGGTTGCGGGTGGTGCGCTCGAACAGCGCGATGCCCAGCCGCCGCTCGACCTCGCGGACCGTTCGGCTCATCGACGACTGGGCCAGGTGGAGGCGTTCGGCGGCGAGCGTGAAGCTGCCCGCGTCGTGCACGGCCAGCACCAGCCGGAGCTGCTGCATCGTCAGATCCATGCTCACAGGTCATGAATCTATCACTAACTATTGCTTGACCTGCATGGGCGACGCGGATCACAGTTCCTCCGTTCGAGTTCGGAGGTGCGCATGCTCGCCGTGAGCGGATTCCTCACCGTCGGGGTCTTCCTGGCGCTGGTGCTGTCCCGCCGGGTTTCGGTGCTGTTCGCGCTCACCCTGGTGCCGATCGCGGCCGCGCTGGTGAGCGGGTTCGGCGCCGGGCTGGGCGGGATGATCGCCGACGGCCTGGCCACCGTCGCCCCGGTTGCCATCATGATCACCTTCGCGGTGCTCTACTTCAGCCTGATGGTCGACGCCGGGCTGTTCGACCCGGCCGTCGCCCGGATCCTGCGCTGGGCGGGCGGCGACCCGATGAAGATCACCGTGGGCACCGCGCTGCTGACCCTGCTGGTCGCGCTCGACGGCGACGGCGCCTCCACGTTCCTGATCACCGTCTCCGCGCTGCTGCCGATCTACCGGCGGCTCGGCATGCGCCGGGTGGTGCTGGCCGGGGTGGTCTGCCTGGCGGCGGGCGTGATGAACATGGTGCCGTGGGGCGGCCCGACGGCCCGCGCGATGGCCGCGCTGCACCTGGACAGCGGCCGGCTGTTCCTCCCGGTCCTGCCCGCGATGCTGGCGGGCGTCCTGTGGGTGCTGGTGGCGGCGTACTTGATCGGCCGCGGCGAGCGCAAGCGGCTCGGTGTGGTCGAGCTCGACGTCGCCGAGCGGCCCCGGCCCACCGGCGCCGACCGGGTGCGGTTCTGGATCAACGCGCTGCTCACGGTGGTGCTGGTGGGCTGCCTGCTGGCGCAGCTCGCGGACCTGGAGGTGCTGTTCCTGCTGGCCTTCCTGGTGGCGCTGCTGGTCAACCGGCCGAGCTGGGCGGCGCAGCAGGAGCTGCTCACCAAGCACGCCTACAACGTGGTGCTGGTGGTCGCGGTGATCTTCGCGGCGGGCGTGTTCACCGGCATCCTCACCGGCACCGGGATGATCGGCGCGATGGCCGCGGGCCTGGTCTCGGTGATCCCGGACTCGGCGGCGGGCCTGCTGCCGGTGGGCACGGCCATCGCGAGCATGCCGCTGAGCCTGGTGTTCACCCCGGACGCCTTCTACTACGGGATCGTCCCGGTGCTGGCCGAGACGAGCGCGGCGCTCGGCGGCGACCCGGCGGCCATCGGCCGGGCGGCGATCCTCGGCCAGATGACCACCGGTTTCCCGCTCAGCCCGCTGACCGCCTCGACGTTCATCCTGCTCGGGATGAGCGGGGTGGACCTCGGCGAGCACCAGCGGTTCGTCTTCAGGTGGGCGTTCGGCACGACGCTGGTGATGACCGCGGTCGCGCTGCTGACGGGGGTGCTGTGATGCGGATCGGCAGCGGAGCCGGGTTCGCCGGCGACCGGATCGAACCCGCGGTGCAGCTGGCGGCGCGCGGCGAGCTGGACGACCTGGTGCTGGAGTGCCTGGCGGAGCGCACCATCGCGCTCGGCCAGCAGCGCCGCCTCCGCGACCCGGCGCTGGGCCACGACCCCCGGCTGCGCGCCCGCTTCCGCCCGCTGCTGCCGGTCGCCATCGGCAACGGCGTCCGCGTGGTGACCAACATGGGCTCGGCGAATCCCCTCGCCGCGGGCGAGACGACCCGCGACCTGCTGGTGGAATCCGGCCTGCGCGGGCGGATCGCGGTGGTCACCGGCGACGACGTGCTGGACCGGCTGGACCTGCGCGAACCGGCGCTGGAGGACGGCATCGCGCTGGCCGCTCACGGCGAGGTCGTCTCGGCCAACGCCTACCTCGGCGCCGAAGCGCTGCTCCCCGCCCTGGACACCGGCGCGGACGTGGTGCTGACCGGCCGGGTCGCCGATCCCTCGCTGTTCCTGGCCCCGATGGCGCACCGGCTCGGCTGGGACCTCGACGACTGGCCGCGGATGGCGGCCGGAACGCTCGTCGGCCACCTCCTGGAGTGCGCCGGGCAGGTCACCGGCGGCTACTTCGCCGATCCCGGCGCGAAGGAGGTGCCGGACCTGGCGAACCTCGGATTCCCTTATGCCGCAGTGGAATCCGATGGAACCGCGGTGATCGGGAAGCTCCCGGACACCGGCGGTCTGGTCTCCACCGCGACCGTGCGCGAGCAGTTGCTCTACGAGGTGACCGACCCGGCGGGCTACCGCACGCCCGACGTGGTGCTGGACTTCCGCGAGGTGCGGGCGGAGCAGGTCGCGGCGGACCGGGTCCGGATCAGCGGCGCGGTCGGCAGGCCGCGGCCCGAGGAGCTGAAGGTCAGCGTCGGCTACCGCGCCGGGCACCGCGCCGAGTGCGGGATCTCCTACGCCGGGCCGAATGCCGACCGCCGAGCCCGCCTGGCGGCCGACATCGTCACCACCCGGCTGCGCGGCACCGGCCTGCGCATCCGCGCCGACGTCCTCGGGAGAGCCGACGAGTGCCGGCTGCGGGTCGCCGCGCTGGCCCCGGACCCGGAGCTGGCCGACCTGGTGTGCCACGAGGTCGAATCGCTCTACACCAACGGACCGGCGGGTGGCGGCGGAGTCCGCACCGACGTCCGCGAGGTGATCGGGATCGTCTCGACGCTGATCCCCCGAACCGAGGTGGAAACCCGCGTGACCGTGCTGGAGGCCGACGGTGCTGCTGCATGACATCGCCCACTGCCGGGCCGGGGACAAGGGCGACACCTCGACGCTGTCGCTGTTCCCGCACCGCGACGAGGACTACGACCTGCTGGTCCGCGAGGTGACGGCCGACCGCGTGCGCGAGCACCTGGCGGTCCGCGGCGAGGTCCGCCGCTGGGAGCTCCCGAACCTCCGAGCCCTCCAGTTCACCTGCCACCGAGCCCTCGAAGGAGGAGTGACGACCTCCCTGGCCCTGGACACCCACGGCAAAACCCTCAGCTCCCGCCTGCTCGCGATGCGGCTGTGACGACTACGAGCCCCCGGCCGGGGTGGTAGCCCCGGGTGCTGATGGTGCCCACCGGGCACCCGTTCGGGCGGTGCGGGTCGGTGGAGCTGGAGGGCCTCGCGCGCCACACCGTGTTCGGCGTGGTCAGCAGTGCCCCGCAGTACTGGTGGGACTTCCACGTGCCTCCGGAGACCCCGAGCGGGAAGCAGGTGCGGCGGGGCCAGTCGGTGCCGACCTTCCAGGAGCTGATCGCGCTGGTCGCCGCCGGGCAGGGCATCACGCCGGTCGCGGCCTCGGTGACCAGGTACTTCGCGCACCCGGGCGTCGCCTTCGTGCCGCTGCGCGACGCGCCGCCGACCGAGGTCGCGCTGGTCTGGCGCACCGCCGGGCTGAACTCCCGGGTGCGCGCTTTCGCGCATGCCGCCGCCGACGCCGTGCGCGCCAACGGCGGCCCCGCCGCCTTCTGAACCAGCTGGAGAAGTGGTCCGGTCGGGGTCCTCCGATCGGTCCAGGGCCGGGTTCTAGCTGGGGTGATGGTCACTCGGGTGGCGTAGCCGCAGGGGTCGATCGCGGCCTTTGTCCGGCATAAACTCGGAGTTAGTGAACTCGTTCACAAGCGGGTTCCCGGTGCGGTCCGCCGGGAGGGGGCGGTCGCACCGCGCACTGCACTAGCTCAAGGAGTGTCATGACCAGCGCCACCAGCCGCCGTCGACCGGACGACGACGCGGAGGTGATCGTCGTCGGGGCCGGTCCGGCCGGATCGACGGCGGCGACGTACCTGGCCAGGGCCGGCCTGGACGTCCTGCTTCTGGAGAAGAGCGTCTTCCCGCGGGAGAAGGTCTGCGGCGACGGCATCACCCCGCGCGGCGTCAAGCAGCTCATCGACCTCGGCATCGACACCCGGGAGGAAGCGGGCTGGCTGCACAACCGCGGCCTGCGGGTGGTCGGTGGCGGGGTCGAGGTCGAGCTGGACTGGCCGAGCCTGGCCAGCTTCCCGCCGTACGGCGTGGTGCGGCCCCGCAACGACTTCGACGACCTGCTCGCGCGCAACGCGCAGCGGGCCGGCGCCCGGCTGGTCCAGCAGACCACGGTGACCGGCGCGGTCACCGACGAGCGGACCGGCCGGATCACCGGGGTGACCGCGAAGTCCGGGCCCGAGCGCACGCCGGTCACCTACCGGGCGCCGCTGGTGGTGGCCTGCGACGGCGTCTCCGCGCGGCTGGCGCTGTCGGTCGGCATCGAGAAGCGCGAGGACCGCCCGATGGGCGTGGCCGTGCGGCGCTACTACACCAGCCCGCGCACCAAGGACGACTTCCTGGAATCGCACCTGGAGCTGTGGGACCGCTCGGACCCGGACAAGCCCACGCTGCTGCCGGGCTACGGCTGGATCTTCCCGATGGGCGACGGGACGGTGAACGTCGGACTGGGCATCCTGTCCACCTCCAAGGCCTACGGCAAGACCGACTACCGGCAGCTGCTGCGCTCCTGGCTGGACGGCACGCCGGAGGAGTGGGGCTTCCGCGAGGACAACGCGACCGGGCGGATCGGCGGCGCCGCGCTGCCGATGGGCTTCAACCGGACGCCGCACTACCGCAACGGCTTGCTGCTCGTCGGCGACGCGGGCGGGATGGTCAACCCGTTCAACGGCGAGGGCATCGCCTACGCGATGGAATCCGCGGCGCTGGCCGCCGAGTGCGTGGTGCACGCGCTGGCCCGGCCGGACGGGTTCTCCCGGGAGCAGGCGCTGCGCCGGTACCCGGCTGCGGTGCAGCAGGCGCTGGGCGGCTACTTCCGGATGGGCAACATCTTCAGCAAGTTGATTGGCAATCCGGTGGTCATGCGCACCGCCACGAAGCACGGTCTACCGAGGACCGTGCTGATGCGTTTCGTGTTGAAACTGTTGGCAAATCTCTACGACGAGAAGGGCGGGGACGTGATGGACCGTGTGATCAGCACCACTACTCGTCTCACCCCTAGCGCCTGATGGCGCGAGTCTGGTCAGATGTGCTCGCAAGTGTGCGAGACATCATAAAGTTAGGTTCGCCTCACTACGGAGACGACACACCCGACCGCATAGAGTGTGGCCCGACCTCTGAGACGTGACGTGCGTCTCGGCGGGGGCCGACGATGTGCCCCGCGGAAGCGGGGAAGATCCGGAGGGCAGGGGAATGCTCGATCCCTACATCCCGCTCGTGCTGTTGCTGGCGCTCGCGTTCGCGTTCGCGCTGTTCTCGGTCACGATCGCTCCGCTCGTCGGCCCCCGCCGCTACAACAAGGCGAAGCTCGACGCCTACGAGTGCGGCATCGAGCCCTCGCCGCAGCCGGTGATCGGCGGCGGCCGGATGCCGGTCTCGTACTACCTGACCGCGATGATGTTCATCCTCTTCGACATCGAGATGGTCTTTCTGTACCCCTACGCGGTGACCGCGGACGCGCTCGGGCTCTGGGGCGCGGGTGCCGTGGTGCTGTTCATCCTCACGTTCGGATTCGCCGACCTCTACGTGTGGCGGCGAGGTGGCTTCGACTGGAACTGACCGGGCGGTCACGGGCACGGTCAGCGTCGATTGTGGAAGGGAGTGCCGCGGATGGGAATTGAAGCGCAGTTGCCCAACGGCATCCTGTTGGCCAACGTGGAAAAGCTCGTCAACTGGACGCGGAAGACCTCGATGTGGCCCGCGACGTTCGGGCTGGCCTGCTGCGCCATCGAGATGATGACGGTCGGCGGTTCCCGCTACGACATCGCGCGGTTCGGCATGGAGCGGTTCTCCGCCACTCCCCGGCAGGCCGATCTGATGATCGTGGCCGGCCGGGTCACCAACAAGATGGCGCCGGTGCTGCGGCAGATCTACGACCAGATGCCGGAGCCGCGCTGGGTGCTGGCGATGGGCGTGTGCGCGTCCAGCGGCGGCATGTTCAACAACTACGCCGTGGTGCAGGGCGTGGACCACGTGGTGCCGGTTGACATGTACCTGCCGGGCTGCCCGCCGCGCCCGGAGATGCTCCTGGACGCGATCCTCAAGCTGCACGCCAAGATCATGGACGAGCCGATCAACGCCAAGCGCGCGCAGCTGAAGCTGGAGAGCGGCGAGCGCACCCCGATGATCCCGTCCTCCGAGCGGTACGCGCCGAAGAGCGAGGCGCAGCGCCGACGCGTGGCGCGCAAGCAGGTCGCGCAGCGCCGGGAGATGGGTTCCGATCCGTCGTTGGGGGCGTTCGCGGATTCACCGCAGCGGCCCCGCGAGCTCAAAGCGGGCAGGTGAGTTCGGTTGGCTGACAACGAATCCGAGCAGCGCTGGGCGGTCGAACGCGCCCGGCCGCAGTCCGGCCCGGTGGCCGGTCGCGCGCGGCAGGGCATGTTCGGCGTGCGCGGCACGGGAGACACCTCGGGCTACGGCGGACTGCGCCTGCCCGCCTACGTGCCGCCCGCCGCGGAGCGCCCGTACGGCGGCTGGTTCGACGAGGTGGCCGACGCGCTGCTGGCCGCGCTGGGCGAGCGCGGGCTGCCCGCCGACACCGTGCAGCAGGTGACGGTCGACCGCGGCGAGATCACCTTCTACGTGCGCACCGACCAGCTGCTGGAGGTCTGCCGCGCGCTGCGCGACGACCCGGCGCTGCGCTTCGAGCTGTGCAGCTCGGTCTCCGGCGTGGACTACGGGCCGGAGGTGCCGCAGCGGCTGCACTCGGTCTGCCACCTGACGTCGATGACCTACCGGCGCCGGATCCGCGTCGAGGTCGCGGTGGACGTCGAGGACCCGCACGTGCCGTCGGTGGTCGAGGTCTACCCGACCGCGGACTTCCAGGAGCGCGAGACCTGGGACATGTTCGGGATCGTCTACGACGGGCACCCGGCGCTCACCAGGATCCTGATGCCGGACGACTGGGACGGCCACCCGCAGCGCAAGGACTACCCGCTGGGCGGCATCCCGGTCGAGTACAAGGGCGCCGAGATCCCGCCACCGGATCAGCGCAGGGCGTACTCATGACGGCTGGGGTGCGCGAGTCTTCCGCGATTTCAATGGAAATCGGACGTTCGATTTCCATTGAAATCGAACGCCCGATTTCAATGGAAATTGCGTTCCCGGAGGGTGGCGGCACCGGGGAGAGGTGTTGGAGATGAGTACCGAATCACTGGCCGGCACCGGTTTCGGCGATCCCGAAGCGGCCGAGTCGCGGGAGACGACCGAGGGCCGGGTCTACACCGTCACCGGTGGCGACTGGGACGAGTTCATCGACGATACCGCCGGTGAGGAGCGGGTCGTCATCAACCTCGGCCCGCAGCACCCGTCGACGCACGGCGTGCTCCGGCTGGTGCTGGAGCTCGAGGGCGAGACCGTCACCAAGGCCCGCTCGGTGATCGGCTACCTGCACACCGGCATCGAGAAGAACACCGAGTACCGCACCTGGACCCAGGGCGTCACCTTCGTGACGCGGATGGACTACCTGGCGCCGCTGCACAACGAGGCCGCCTACTGCCTCGGCGTGGAGAAGCTGCTCGGCATCGAGGCGCCGCCGCGGGCCCAGACGTTCCGCGTGATGCTCATGGAGCTCAACCGGATCTCCTCGCACCTGGTGTTCCTGGCGACCGGTGCGATGGAGCTCGGCGCCACCACCGGCATGACCTTCGGCTTCCGCGAGCGCGAGGAGGTCCTGCACCTGCTGGAGTTCCTGACCGGGCTGCGGATGAACCACGCGTTCATCCGGCCGGGCGGCACCGCGCAGGACCTGCCGGAGGGCTGGCAGCAGAAGGTGAAGTCGTTCATCGAGGTGATGGACTCCCGGCTGCCCGCCTACGACAAGCTGTTCACCGGTCAGCCGATCTGGAAGCAGCGCCTCAAGGACGTCGGCTACCTGCCGCTGGACGGCGCGCTGCAGCTGGGCGTCACCGGGCCGCTGCTGCGCTCCGCCGGCCTGGCCTGGGACCTGCGCAAGATCGAGCCGTACTGCGGGTACGAGGACTACGAGTTCGAGGTGCCGACCAGCACCGACGCCGACTGCTACGCCCGGTACCTGCTGCGGCTGGAGGAGATCCACCAGTCGCTGAAGATCGTCCGGCAGTGCGTGGACAAGATGGAGCCCGGCTCGCACATGGTCGAGGACGCGAAGATCGCGTGGCCGTCGAAGCTGAGCATCGGGCCGGACGGCATGGGCAACTCGCTGGAGCACGTCCGCAAGATCATGGGTCAGTCGATGGAATCGCTGATCCACCACTTCAAGCTGGTGACCGAGGGCTTCGACGTGCCGCCGGGGCAGGTGTACTCGCCGGTCGAGTCGCCGCGCGGCGAGCTCGGCATGCACCTGGTCTCCGACGGCGGCACCCGGCCGATGCGGGTGCACGTCCGGGAACCCAGCTTCGTGAACCTGCAGGCGATGCCCGCGATGTGCGAAGGCGGACTGGTGGCCGACGTGATCGCGGCGGTCGCCTCCATCGACCCGGTGATGGGCGGGGTGGATCGATGACCGAGCAGTTCCAGTTCACCACCACGGACGACGCGGCGGAGGCCGCCGACACGTCGGTGTTCGACGAGCAGACGCGCTCCGAGGCGCAGCAGATCATCGCGCGGTACCCGGAGCCCCGGTCCGCGCTGCTGCCGATGCTGCACCTCGTGCAGTCGGTGCAGGGGCACGTCAGCCCGGCGGGGATCCAGTTCTGCGCCGACCAGCTGGCGCTGACCACCGCCGAGGTCAGCGCGGTCGCCACCTTCTACACCATGTACAAGCGCAAGCCGTGCGGTCAGCACCTGGTGAGCGTGTGCACCAACACGCTGTGCGCGGCGCTGGGCGGCGACGCGATCTACCGGACGCTCGGCGAGCACCTGGGCGTCGGGCACGACGAGACCGCGGGCACTCCCGGCGAGGAGGGCTCGATCACCCTCGAGCACGCCGAGTGCCTGGCGGCCTGCGACCTCGCGCCGGTGCTGCAGGTGAACTACGAGTACTTCGACAACCAGACGCCGGAGCAGGCGCTGGAACTGGTGAAGGCGTTGCAGCGCGGGGAGAAGCCGGCGCCGACGCGCGGTCCGGCGCTGTCCGACTTCCGCGGTGCGGAGCGCCAGCTGGCCGGCTTCTTCGACGACCTGGAGTCCACTGTGGCCGGTCCGTCGGCTGCGGTCGAGACGCTGCGCGGCGCGCAGCTGGCCCACGAGCGCGGCTGGACCGCGCCCAGCATGCCCGACGACGTGGAACTGCCGCCGGTGCCGGAGAAGAAGTGAGGGTGCAATGACGCGACCAAGCATCAGCCCGGTGACGCCGGTCCTGACCAAGCGGTGGCTCTCGCCGAACTCCTGGACCCTGCGCACCTACGAGCAGCTGGAGGGCTACACCGCGCTGCGCAAGGCGCTGGCGGGCACGCCCGACCAGCTCGTCGAACTGGTCAAGTCGGCGGGCCTGCGCGGGCGCGGCGGCGCCGGGTTCCCGGCGGGCGTGAAGTGGAGCTTCATGCCCAAGGAGCCCACCAAGCCGCACTACCTGGTGATCAACGCCGACGAGGGCGAACCGGGTACCTGCAAGGACATCCCGCTGATGATGGCCGATCCGCACTCGCTGATCGAGGGCTGCGTCATCGCCAGCTACGCGATGCGCGCCAACCACTGCATGATCTACGTGCGCGGTGAGGCGCTGCACCCGATCCGGCGGCTGAACAACGCGGTGCGCGAGGCCTACCAGGCCGGCTACCTGGGCAAGGACATCCTGGGCTCCGGGTTCGACCTGGACATCGTGGTGCACGCGGGCGCGGGCGCCTACATCTGCGGCGAGGAGACCGCGCTGCTGGACTCGCTGGAGGGCAAGCGCGGGCAGCCGCGGCTCAAGCCGCCGTTCCCGGCCGCCGCCGGCCTCTACGCCTGCCCGACCACGGTGAACAACGTCGAGACGATCGCCACCGTGCCCTACATCGTCAACGGCGGCGCCGACTGGTTCCGCACCATGGGCGGCGAGAAGTCGCCGGGCCCGAAGATCTACTCGATCTCCGGGCACGTGGAGAAGCCGGGCCAGTACGAGGCCCCGCTGGGCACCACGCTGCGGGAGCTGCTGGAGCTGGCGGGCGGCATGAAGGACGGCATCCCGCTGAAGTTCTGGACGCCGGGCGGCTCGTCGACGCCGATGTTCACCGCCGAGCACCTGGACGTGCCGCTGGACTTCGAGGGCGCGGCCGAGGCCGGTTCGATGCTGGGCACCACCGCGGTGATGGTGTTCAACGAGACGGTGTCGGTGCCGTGGGCCGTGATGAAGTGGACGCAGTTCTACGAGCACGAGTCCTGCGGCAAGTGCACGCCCTGCCGCGAGGGCACCTACTGGCTGGCCCAGGTGCTGGAGCGGATGGTCGCCGGACACGGCACCCAGGAGGACATCGACACCCTCCTGGACATCTGCGACAACATCTTCGGCCGCTCGTTCTGCGCGCTCGGCGACGGCGCGGTGAGCCCGATCGTCAGCGGCATCAAGTACTTCCGCGAGGAGTTCCTCGCTTTGTGTGAGAAGAACAAGACCGGCGAGCCGGAACTGGTAGGAGCGGCCCGATGACGGTGGCACCAGAATCAGAAGCCCGCCCGGTGCCGGAGGGCTACGTCCGCCTGACCATCGACGGGATCGAGGTCGAGGCGCCCAAGGGCGAGCTGCTGATCCGCACCGCGGAGCGGATGGGCATCACCATCCCGCGCTTCTGCGACCACCCGCTGCTGGACCCCGCCGGGGCCTGCAGGCAGTGCCTGGTCGAGGTCGAGATGGGCGGCAGGCCGATGCCCAAGCCGCAGGCGTCCTGCACGATGACCGTCGCCGACGGCATGGTGGTCAAGACGCAGCAGACCTCGCCGGTGGCGGACAAGGCGCAGCAGGGCGTGATGGAGCTGCTGCTGATCAACCACCCGCTGGACTGCCCGATCTGCGACAAGGGCGGCGAGTGCCCGCTGCAGAACCAGGCGCTCAAGCACGGCCGGGCCGAATCCCGCTTCCGGGACACCAAGCGGACCTTCGCCAAGCCGGTGCCGATCTCCTCGCAGGTGCTGCTGGACCGCGAGCGCTGCGTGCTGTGCCAGCGCTGCACCCGGTTCTCCAAGCAGATCGCCGGTGACCCGTTCATCGAGCTGCTGGAGCGCGGCGCGCTGCAGCAGATCGGCACCGGCGAGCAGCAGCCGTTCCAGAGCTACTTCTCCGGCAACACCATCCAGATCTGCCCGGTCGGCGCGCTGACCAGCGCGGCCTACCGGTTCCGGTCCCGGCCGTTCGACCTGGTCTCCACGCCGGGCCAGTGCGAGCACTGCGCCTCGGGCTGCGAGATCCGCAACGACTGGCGGCGCGGCAAGGTGACGCGGCGGCTGGCCGGGGACGACCCGGAGGTCAACGAGGAGTGGATCTGCGACAAGGGCCGGTTCGCGTTCCGCTACGCCACCGCCGGTGACCGCATCACCCGCCCGCTGATCCGGGAGAACGGCGAGCTCCGCGAGGCGTCGTGGACCGAGGCGCTGCAGGCCGCGGCCAAGGGCCTCGCCGAGGCCCGCGACGCGGGCGGGGTCGGCGTGCTGCCGGGCGGTCGGCTGACCGTCGAGGACGCCTACTCGTACTCGAAGTTCGCGCGGATCGCCCTGCGCACCAACGACATCGACTTCCGCGCGCGGCCGCACTCCGACGAGGAGCTGCGGTTCCTGGAGTCCGCAGTGGTGGGAACGACGCCGGGGACCGGGGTCACCTACCGGGACCTGGAGGCCGCGCCCGCGGTGCTGTGCGTGACCTTCGAACCCGAGGAGGAATCGCCGATCGTCTTCCTGCGGCTGCGCAAGGCGGCTCGCCAGGGGAAGACGAAGGTGTTCCACCTCGGCCCGCGCACCTCGCCGGGTGTCGAGAAGACCACGGTCATCGTGCACAACGGCGGCCCGGTCCGCACCGGCGAGCTGGTGCCGTGCACGCCGGGCGGGGAGGCCGCCGCGCTGCGGTCGCTGCCGTCCGAAGTGGAGGAATCGCTCCGGCAGCCGGGCGCGGTGCTGGTCGTCGGCGAACGCGCGGCGGAGGTTCCCGGGCTGTACTCGGAGATCCTGCGCGCCGCGCAGCGCACCGGCGCCCGCGTCGCCTGGATCCCCCGCCGGGCGGGCGAGCGCGGTGCGATCGAGGCGGGTGCGCTGCCGACGCTGCTGCCCGGTGGCCGGCCGGTCGCCGACGCCGCGGCCCGCGCCGAGATCGAGCAGACCTGGGGCGTGGGCTCCGGAGCGCTGCCCGCGGCCGTCGGCCGCGATCTCACCGGCATCCTCGCCGCGGCCGCGGCCGGAGAGCTCTCCGGGCTGGTCGTCGGCGGTGTCGACCCGAACGACCTGCCCGATCCGGCGCTGGCCGAGCAGGCCCTGCGCCGCGCGGACTTCGTGGTCAGCCTGGAGCTGCGGGCCAGCGCGGTCACCGAGCAGGCCGACGTGGTGCTGCCCATCGCGCCGAGCGTGGAGAAGTCCGGCAGCTACCTGAACTGGGAAGGCCGCCGCCGCGAGTTCCGCACCACCATCGAGGGCACCGGGGCGCTGCCGGACTGCCGGGTCCTGGACACCCTCGCGGTGGAGATGGACGCCGACCTGTTCACCCAGACCCCGGCCGCGGCGGCCGCCGAGCTCGACCGCATCGGCCCGAACATCGGCGAGCGGCTGCCCGGCCCGGACGAACCGGCCGCCACCGCGCCGGTTCCGGGCCCGGGCCAGGCGGTGCTCGCGACCTGGCGGCAGCTGCTGGACAACGGCTCGCTGCAGGCCGAGGAGCCGAACCTGGCGGGCACCGCGCGCCGCACCGTCGCCGTGCTCTCGCCGCGCACCGCGCAGCGCATCGAACTCGGGCACGCCCAGCGCATCGAGGTGCGCACCGCCAAGGGCTCGATCGTGCTGCCGGTGGAGCTGGCCGAGATGCCCGATGACGTGGTGTGGCTGCCGACCGACTCCGGCACCTCGCGGGTGCACCGCGCGCTCGGCGCCGGGCACGGGTCGCTCGTCGACATCACCGCCACCACGCCGATGTCCCCCGCGGCCGGCAACGGCCACGGCACCACCCACCTCAACGGGGGGAGAGCATGACCACAACCGCGGAACTGCTCGCCGACGACCCGATCTGGCTGATCCTGCTGAAGGTCGTGGTGATCTTCGCCTTCCTGGTCGTCATGACGCTGCTGACGATCTGGGCGGAGCGCCGGGTGATCGGCCGGATGCAGAACCGGCCGGGCCCGAACCGGGCAGGCCCGTTCGGCATCCTGCAGTCGCTGGCCGACGGTCTGAAGCTGGCGTTCAAGGAGGACATCCGGCCGGTCCTGGCCGACAAGTGGGTGTACTTCCTGGCCCCGGTGATCTCGGCGACGCCCGCGCTGGTGGCGTTCTCGGTGATCCCGATCGGCCCCGAGGTCACCATCTTCGGCGAGCGGACCGCGCTGCAGCTGGTCGACCTGCCGGTCGGCCTGCTGGTGGTGCTGGCCTGCGCGTCCGTCGGCGTGTACGGCATCGTGCTGGCCGGCTGGGCGTCCGGGTCGCCGTACCCGCTGCTCGGCTCGCTGCGCTCGGCCGCGCAGGTGATCTCCTACGAGATCGCGATGGGCCTGTCGTTCGTCGCGGTGATCATGTACGCGGGCACGATGTCCACCGCGGGCATCGTCGAAGCCCAGGCCAACGGCTGGTTCTTCCTGCTGCTGCCGTTCAGCTTCGTGGTCTACGTGATCTCGATGGTCGGTGAGACCAACCGCGCTCCGTTCGACCTCCCGGAGGCCGAGTCGGAGCTGGTCGGCGGCTTCCACACCGAGTACTCCTCGCTGAAGTTCGCGCTGTTCTTCCTCGCCGAGTACATCAACATGGTCACCGTCTCGGCGCTGGCGACCACGCTGTTCCTCGGCGGCTGGCACGCGCCGTGGCCGCTGTCGCTGATCGGCGACGGGGTGCTCAACACCGGCTGGTGGCCGGCGCTGTGGTTCCTCGGCAAGACGATCGCGTTCCTGTTCTTCTTCATCTGGCTGCGCGGCACCCTGCCCCGCCTGCGCTACGACCAGTTCATGAACCTGGGCTGGAAGATCCTGGTCCCGGCGAGCCTGGTGTGGATCATCGCGGTGGTGGTGATCCGCGCGGTGCGCAACGACGACACGGTGACCACCCAGCAGTTCCTCATCGGCGGCGGCGTGGTGATCGCGGTGCTGCTGGTGGCCACGTTCCTGATCCCGGACCGCCGTCCGGCCAAGGACACCGACGAAGTGCCGCTGGCGGGCAGCGGTTACCCGATTCCGCCGCTGGACCTGCAGGTCCCCGAGGCCCCGCCGCGCCCGGTGCGCACCGGTGCCGCGGGTGAGGTCGGGCGCGCGGACGGCGAGGAGGCGCCTGATGGGAATGTTTGATCCGATCAAGGGCTTCGGCGTCACCTTCTCGACGATGTTCAAGAAGGTCGTCACCGAGGAGTACCCGGAGGTCAAGAAGGTCCCGGCGCCGCGGTTCCACGGTCGCCACCAGCTCAACCGGCACCCGGACGGGCTGGAGAAGTGCGTGGGCTGCGAGCTGTGCGCCTGGGCGTGCCCGGCCGACGCGATCTTCGTGGAGGGCGGGGACAACACCGAGGAAGCGCGCTACTCGCCCGGTGAGCGCTACGGCAAGGACTACCAGATCAACTACCTGCGCTGCATCGGCTGCGGGTTGTGCATCGAGGCGTGCCCGACGCGGGCGCTGACGATGACCAACGAGTACGAGACCGCCGACGACAACCGCCAGGACCTGATCTACACCAAGGAGGACATGCTGGCCCCGCTGCTGGCCGGCATGGAGCAGCCGCCGCACCCGATGCGGCTCGGCGAGGACGAGCAGGACTACTACGTGCGCGGTCCCGAGCTCGCCCGGCAGCGCGGGGTCCCGGCGGACGAGACGGTCGAGTCCGGGCACGAGGAGGCCAGGCGATGACCCTCGCAACCGCGCAGTTCCTCGCCCAGGGCGCCGCCGTCGGCGCCGGTGAGACCGCTGCCTTCTGGGTCCTGGGCCCGCTGGCGCTGGTCGGTGCGCTGGGTATGGTGTTCGCGCGCAACGCGGTGCACTCCGCGCTGTTCCTGGTGCTGACGATGCTGTGCCTCGGCGTGCTCTACATGGCGCAGAGCGCGCAGTTCCTCGGATTCACCCAGATCATCGTCTACACCGGCGCGATCATGATGCTGTTCCTGTTCGTGCTGATGATGGTCGGCCGCGATTCCTCGGACTCGGTGGTCGAAGTGCTGCGCGGGCAGCGGCTGTGGGCCGGGCTCGGCGGCATCGGGCTGGCCGCGCTGCTGGTGACCGGGCTGGCGCGGGCGCTCACCGACGTTCCGGTCGCCGCCCCGCTGAACCCGTGGTCGCCGGCCGGTGGCGGTGCGGGCGGCCTCGGCCGGCTGATCTTCACCGACTACCTGTTCCCGTTCGAGCTGACCTCGGCGTTGCTGATCACCGCCTGCATCGGCGCGATGGTGCTGGCCTACGGCGGCAAGGGCCGCGGCCCGAGGCTGAGCCAGAAGGAGCGGGCCAACGCCCGCTTCCGCAGCTCCCGCCCGTCGCCGCTGCCCGGCCCCGGCGTGTACGCCACCACCAACTCGGTGGCCGTGCCCGCGCTGCTGCCGGACGGTTCGGTGGCGCCGGAATCGCTGTCCGAACTGCTGGAGAACCTGCCCGCCGACCGGCTCGGCGAGGACCGCCGGGCGGTCGCGGGCGAGACGGCCGCACCCGACCCGCACGCGCTGACCGCCGGGCACCACGAGGAATCGCCCGAGGTGCCGGAGCAGGCGCCGCGCGCGGACGGCAACGGGTCGAACAACAACGGCCACGAGACCGAGCACGTCCCCTCCGAGGAGGTCCGGCAGTGACCCCCACCTACTACCTGCTGCTCTCGGCGCTGCTGTTCACCATCGGCGCGGTCGGGGTGCTGGTGCGGCGCAACGCCATCGTGGTGTTCATGTGCATCGAGCTGATGCTCAACGCGGTCAACCTGACCCTGGTGACCTTCGCCCGCATCGAGGGATCGGTGCACGGGCAGGTCATGGCCTTCTTCGTGATGGTGGTCGCGGCGGCCGAGGTGGTGGTCGGCCTGGCCATCATCATGTCGATCTTCCGGACGCGTCGCTCGGCCTCGGTCGATGACGCCAACCTGCTGAAGTACTGAGAGGGCGCGTGGTGACGGCAATGATGACTACCGGGACCAGCCCCGAGGTGACGGCGGCAGCCGGTGCCATCCAGGAGAACGCCTGGTTGCTGGTCGCTTTCCCCGCGCTGGGCGCGCTGGTCCTGCTCGTCGCCGGACGCCGGGCCAACGGCTGGGGGCACATCCTCGGTTGCGCCACGGTGATCGCGTCCTTCGTGTACGGCGTGCTGCTGTTCGGCTCCATCTCCGGGATGCCCGCCAGCGGCCAGGTGCGCGAGCTGCACCTGTTCTCCTGGATCCCGGTCAACGCCCTGCAGGTCGACTTCGGGCTCCGGCTGGACCCGCTGTCGATGGTGTTCCTGCTGCTGATCACCGGTGTCGGATCGCTGATCCACATCTACTCGATCGGCTACATGTCGCACGACCAGGAGGGCCGCACCGGCCGGGACAACACCGAGCGGCGCCGGTTCTTCGCCTACCTGAACCTGTTCGTCGCCGCGATGCTGATCCTGGTGCTGGGCAACAGCTTCGTGACGCTGTACCTGGGCTGGGAGGGCGTCGGCCTCGCCTCCTACCTGCTGATCGGCTTCTGGCAGGGTCGCCCGTCGGCGGCCGCGGCGGCGACCAAGGCGTTCGTGATGAACCGGGTCGGCGACATCGGCCTGGCGCTGGCCATCTTCCTGCTGTTCGCGAAGCTGGGCACCACGCAGTACACCGAGGTCTTCGCCCGCGCCGGTGAGCTCACGCCGGGCGTGCTGCTGGCCATCACGCTGCTGCTGTTGCTGGGCGCCTGCGGCAAGTCCGGCCAGGTCCCGCTGCAGGCGTGGTTGCCGGACGCGATGGAGGGCCCGACGCCGGTCTCCGCGCTCATCCACGCCGCCACGATGGTCACCGCGGGCGTGTACCTGATCGCCCGCGCCAACCCGCTGTTCTCGCTCTCGCCGGGCGGGCAGCTGGCGGTCACCGTCGTCGGTGCGGTCACGCTGCTGGTCGGGTGCGTCATCGGCTGCGCCTACGACGACATCAAGAAGGTCCTGGCGTACTCCACGGTCAGCCAGATCGGCTACATGATGCTGGCCGTCGGGCTCGGCCCGGCCGGGTACGCGCTGGGCATCATGCACCTGCTCACCCACGGCTTCTTCAAGGCCGGGCTGTTCCTCGGCGCCGGTTCGGTGATGCACGGCATGAACGACGAGGTCGACATGCGCAAGTTCGGCGGCCTCTACCGGTACATGCCGATCACCTTCGCCACCTTCGGCCTCGGCTACCTGGCGCTGATCGGGTTCCCGTTCCTGTCCGGCTTCTACTCCAAGGACGCCATCATCGAGGCGGCGTTCGGCCAGGAGGGCTGGCGCGGCTGGGTGTTCGGCGGCGCGGCGCTGCTGGGCGCGGGCATCACCGCCTTCTACATGACTCGCCTGGTGCTGATGACGTTCTTCGGCGAGAAGCGCTGGCAGAACTTGAAGGCCGCCAACGGCAAGGACTTCCACCCGCACGAGTCGCCGACCGTGATGACGGCGCCGATGATCGTGCTGGCCATCGGTTCGGTGGCGGCGGGCATGTTCTTCGCAGGCGGCGACCGGCTGGTCGGCTTCCTGACGCCGTCGCTGGGCGAGCTCCAGGAAGCCGGGCACAGCCCCATCCCGCACGCCGCGATCCCGGTGCTGACCGTGGCGATCTCCGCGCTCGGCGCGCTGGTCGCCTGGCTGGTGGTCGGGCGCAAACCGGTGCCGGTGGAGCGCCCGCAGCGGGTGTCGCCGATCGTCCGGGCGGCCCGCGCCGACCTGGGCGGCAACGCGCTGAACAACGCCGTCGCGGTGAAGCCGGCGTTCGGCCTGGCGCGCGGACTGGTCACTGTGGACAACAAGGGCGTGGACGGCGCGGTCAACGGCATCGCCGGGCTCCTGGGCTTCACCTCCGGCCGGTTGCGCCGCTGGCAGACCGGTTTCGTCCGGTCCTACGCCCTGTCCATGCTCTTCGGCGGCATCGTGGTGATCGCCGCCCTGATGGCCGTGGGGATCCCGTCATGACCCGATCACACGTCCACTGCGGATCCAGCAGCGAGCTCCGGGAGGAGATCCGATGACCCTGCTCGTCGCACTGATCCTGCTGCCGATCGCCGGGTCGGTGGTGGTGGCGCTGCTGCGCGGCAACGCGCCGGCGGCGAAGTGGACCGCGCTCGGGTTCTCCCTGGTGGAGCTCGTGCTCGCGCTCGCCGCGTGGGCCGCCTACGACCCGGCCGGACCGCGGCTGCAGCTCACCAGCTCGGTGGCGTGGATCCCGGCGTTCGACATCCGGCTGTCCTTCGGCGTGGACGGCATCGCGCTGGTGATGATCGCGGTGATCGCGCTGCTCACCCCGCTGGTGCTCGGCTACAGCTGGGGCGAGCGGCTGCCGGAGGGCCGGTCGCACGGCGGGTTCTTCTCGCTGCTGCTGCTGGAGCAGGCGCTGACGGTGGCGGTGTTCGCCGCGACCGACCTGTTCCTGTTCTACGTGCTGTTCGAGATCATGCTGATCCCGATGTACTTCCTCATCGGCAGCTACGGCGGTGAGAAGCGCACCTACGCCGCGATGAAGTTCTTCCTGTACTCCTTCCTCGGCGGCCTGATCATGCTGGCCTCGGCGATCGGCGCCTACGTCTACGCCGCGGAGGTCACCGGTCGCGGCAGCTTCGACTGGGCGACGCTGGTGCCGGTCCTGCGGGACGCGCCGACGAGCGTGCAGGTGTGGCTGTTCCTCGGCTTCTTCGCCGCGTTCGCCATCAAGGCCCCGCTGATCCCGTTCCACACCTGGCTGCCGGACGCCGCGCAGCAGGCGCCGATCGGCGTCGCGGTGATCGTGGTCGGCGTGCTGGACAAGGTCGGCACCTTCGGCTTCCTGCGCTACAGCCTGCCGCTGACGCCGGACGCCTCGCAGCTGCTCGCACCGCTGGTGCTGGTGCTGGCGGTCGTCGGTGTGCTCTACGGCTCGTTCCAGGCGTTCGGGCAGACCGACTTCAAGCGGTTCATCGCCTACGTCTCGATCGCGCACTTCGGGTTCATCGCGCTGGGCATCTTCGCGTTCACCTCGCAGTCGCACGTCGGCGCGGTATCGTACATGGTCAACCACAGCATCGCCACCGGCATGCTGATCCTGGTGATCGGCATGGTGATCACCCGCGGCGGCTCCACCCGCATCGCCGACTACGGCGGCATGGCGAAGGTGACGCCGCTGCTGGCGGGCACGCTGCTGATCGCCGGGCTGAGCACCCTGTCGCTGCCCGGCACGAACTCGTTCATCAGCGAGTTCCTCGTGCTCATCGGATCCTTCGAGACCCGGCCGGTGTACACCGTGCTGGCCACCATCGGCATGGTGCTGGCCGCGGTCTACGTGCTGTGGCTCTTCCAGCGCACCATGCAGGGCCCGCTGCGCGGCGACGCGCTGCTGGGCACCGCGGGCGGGCCGGGCGCGGTCACCGACCCGAACAAGCCGGGCGCGCACCGGCTCCGGATCGCCGACCTCGGCGCCCGCGAGATCGCCGTGCTGACCCCGCTGATCGTGCTGGTGCTCGCGTTGGGCTTCTACCCGAAGCCGGTGCTGGACGTGATCAACCCGTCGGTCGCGGCAACCATGAGCGAGGTCGGCGTCACCGACCCCGTGACCTCGCAGGGAGGTAACTGACAGTGGGTGTCTTGACGAGGGACGTGGGTGCGCTGGCACAGGCGCAATCCATCGACATCCCGCCCATCGACTACGCGGCGATCGCCCCGATCCTGATCATCCTCGGCGCGGCCTGCGTGGCGATCCTGGTCGAGGCGTTCCTGCCGCGGCACCAGCGGTGGCCGGTGCAGGTCGGGCTGAGCCTGGTGTCCATCGTGGCCGCCGGGATCGCGCTGGCGGTGTACGCGCGCTCGGGCGGCACCGGGGTGACGACGCTGTCGGACACCCTGGCGATCGACCCGCCCACCCTGTTCCTGTGGGGCACCCTGCTCGCGCTCGGCCTGGCCGCGATCCTGCTGATCGCGGACCGCTCGGTCGAGCCGGGCGGCTCGTTCGTCTCCGAGGAGCGGCGCTCCGAAGGGCCGGGCACCATGAGCCGCGCCGCGGCCGCGGTGTCGGGCATGCGCACCGAGGTCTTCCCGCTCGCCCTGTTCTCGCTCGGCGGCATGCTGGTCTTCGTCGCGGCGAACGACCTGCTGACCATGTTCATCGCGCTGGAGACGCTGAGCCTCCCGCTGTACCTGATGTGCGGCCTGGCCAAGCGGCGCCGGTTGCTCTCGCAGGAAGCCGCGGTGAAGTACTTCCTGCTCGGTGCCTTCGCCTCGGCGTTCTTCCTGTACGGCCTGGCGCTGCTCTACGGCTACGCGGGTTCGGTGAAGCTGCAGGCCATCGCCGACGCCACCGCCGGATCGGACCGCTCGGACACGCTGCTGTTCGCCGGCCTCGGCCTGCTGCTGGTGGGTCTGCTGTTCAAGGCCTCCGTCGGCCCGTTCCACACCTGGACGCCGGACGTCTACCAGGGCGCCCCGACCGCGGTGACCGGATTCATGGCAGCCTGCACCAAGGTCGCGGCCTTCGGCGCGATCCTGCGGGTGCTGCAGGTCGCCTTCGAGGCGTCGAGCTGGGAGTGGAACGGCGTGCTGTGGGCCGTCGCGATCGCCTCGATGGTGATCGGCGTGGTGCTCGGCCTGACCCAGACCGACATCAAGCGGATGGTCGCCTACTCCTCGGTGGCGCACGCCGGGTTCATGCTGGTCGGTTCGCTGGCGCTGACCGAGCGCGGTCTGTCCGGCACGCTGTTCTACCTGCTGGCCTACGGGTTCAGCACGATCGCGATCTTCGGCGTGATCAGCCTGGTGCGGCGCTCCGATGGTGAGGCAACTCACCTCTCCGACTGGGCGGGCCTGGCGAAGCGCTCGCCGCTGGTCGCCGGGGTGTTCACCTTCCTGCTGTTCGCCCTCGCCGGCATCCCGCTGACGAGCGGTTTCATCGGGAAGTTCGTGGTCTTCGAGGCGGCGCTGGCCGACGGGATGGCCCCGCTGGTGGTGGTCGCCCTGCTGGCCAGTGCGGTTGCCGCGTTCTTCTACCTCCGTGTCATCGTGCTGATGTACTTCCGGGAACCCGCCGCGGACGGCCCCACCGTCAGCGTGCCGGGTGCGTTCACGACAGCCGCGATCACGCTCGGTGTGGTCGTCACGCTGCTGCTGGGCGTGCTGCCGACGTTGGCGCTGGACTGGGCGAACGTCGGTGGCTTCGTGTCGTAGAGTGCACGCCGGTAGGGCGATCGTTGGGGGAGCGAAGGCGACGGTGACGTGAGCAGGCCAGCGGGAGACCCGATCAGCGAGCTGATCAAGGGCAGTGGGATCGGGATCGACATCACCGATGCGGCGTTGGCCGAGTCGGTGCAGCAGGGCATCGCTCGGGTGGAGCGGTTGCTGCACGACTCGGTGCAGAGCGACTTCGAGTTCGCCACCCGCACCTCGCTCCACCTGGTCGACGCCGGGGGCAAGCGGTTCCGGCCGCTGTTCACCCTGCTGGCCGCGCAGTTCGGCGACCCGCAGGCGGAGGCGGTGACCAAGTCCGCCGCGGTGGTGGAGATGATCCACCTGGCCACGCTCTACCACGACGACGTGATGGACGAGGCGACCATGCGGCGCGGCGCGACCAGCGCCAACGCCCGCTGGGACAACTCGATCGCCATCCTGACCGGGGACTTCCTGTTCGCGCAGGCGTCGGCGCTGATCGCCGACCTGGGCGCGGAAGCGGTCCGCGAGATGGCGCGCACCTTCGAGCTGCTGGTCACCGGGCAGATGCGGGAGACCGTCGGGGTCGGCCCCGACGAGGACGCCGTGGAGTTCTACCTGCGGGTGGTCTTCGAGAAGACGGGTTCGCTGATCGCCACCGCGGGCCGGTTCGGCGCGTGGTTCTCCGGTGCGGACCAGGCGATCGTCGAGTCGCTGGAGCGGATCGGCCGGCTCATCGGCATCGGGTTCCAGATCTCCGACGACATCATCGACATCGCCTCGCCGGCCGACGAGTCCGGCAAGACGCCGGGCACCGATCTCCGCGAGGGCGTGCGCACGCTGCCGATGCTGTACGCGCTGGCCGACCCGGAGACCGAACCCCGGCTGCGCGACCTGCTGTCCCGCGCGCTGTCCGACGACGCCGAGGTGCACGAAGCGCTGGAGCTGCTGCGCGCGTCGAACGGCTTGGAGCGCACTCGCGCGACCTTGGACGAGTACGCCGCAGACGCCCGCAAGGAGCTCGCCTCGCTGCCGGACACCCCGGCCCGCGAAGCGCTGTCCGTGCTGGTCGACTACGTGGTGGCGCGGACCCGCTGAGCGGTGGCCGGATTGCGATCACGAGCCGATCACACCGCCTCGGCGCGGTGCTGCTCCGTGGTAGGCATGCCGGGAACCACCGGCGGCGCTGAGGAAGGACATCTCTCGTGATCACCTGGCTGTTCACCCAGGTGTGGCTGTGGAGCCTCGCCGCGTTCGCGCTCGGCGCCCTGATCACCTGGCTGCTGTTCGTCCGCCCGCTGCAGCGGCGCCTGGCGGAGGTCGCCGAGTACCCGGACTACGACTACGACCGGACGGCCGACTACGACGAGCCGGACACCGCGCGGGAACCGCTGGAGCTGCTGCGGCCGACGCCTCCGCGCGACCCGGACGAGCCGCCGATCGGCGACTGGGACCGCCCGCCGCGCGCGTGGGCCGACCCGCGCCTGCAACCGGAAGAGGACACCGAGAACACCTGGTTCCGCAAGTGGGACGAGGAGGCGCCGGAAGGCGGCCTCGACCCCGCGGCGACCGCGGTCCAGCCGCGGGTCCTGGACGGACCCGCCGATCCGAAGGGCGACGCGGACACCCGGGTCGAGTCCGCAGGCCCGACGGGCGATGCCGACACCTGGCGTGCGTCCGCCGGTCCGGAGGACGACGCCGACACCTGGCGTGCGTCTGCTGATCCGACGGACGGTGCCGACACCTGGGCCGGGCCTGGCCGCGTCGAGCCGGAGGACCGTGCGGACACCCGGACCGAACCGAGCGGCGCCAACGCGAAGGACAGCGCGGAGCCCGATACGGCGGTGACGCCGGTCGGCCGCGAGGAACCGCAGCCCGCGGCTTCCTTCTCCGGCCAGCTGGAGGACGCCGAGCGCCTGTCCGGCCAGCTGCGATCGCTGTTCGAGTCGGAGCAGAAGAGCGGCGCCCAGCCGGCGACGCCGTACGTTCCGCCGGTCGGCGCGGAGGCGACGCAGGTCATGCCCGCAGTCGCCGACGACGAGGACGTCCCGCCGCTCCCGCAGCGCACGCCGGGCGCGGGCCCGCACCCCGGTCGCGACAGCGGCTGGTCCGGCCCGATGGTGAAGGGCCACTCGGCGTCCCGCCAGTACCACACCCCGGAATCGCCCCAGTACGACGACATCGTCGCCGACGTCTGGTTCCGCTCGTCCAAGGACGCCGAGATCGCCGGCTTCACCTCCTGGAACGGCGGCTGAGCCGTCACTCGGGCTGGGGCTGGCGCTCCAGGAGGCGGGAGAGCACGACGGTGGAGACCGTCCGGCTGACGAACTCGACCGACCGCAGGCGCTCCATGGCTTCTTCCAGGTGGTGGATGTTCGCCGCGCGCAGGTGGACGATCGCGTCGGCCTGGCCGGAGACGGTGTAGGCCGCGACGACTTCCGGCAGCGGCTCCAGGCCGGTGCGGATCCGGTGCGCGGGGACGTTCCCGGAGCAGTGCACCTCGACGAACGCCTCGGTGCCCCAGCCCAGCGCCTCCGGGTCCACGACCGCGGTGAAGCCCTGCAGCACGCCGAGGTCCAGCAGCTTGTCCACGCGCCGCTTCACCGCGGGCGCGGACAGGCCCACCTCCGCACCGATCTCCGCGTAGCTCGCCCGAGCGTCGGCGACCAGGTGCGAAATGATTCGTTGATCCAGGACGTCCATACGCAACATTCTGCCGCAAAAATCGAACGTAGCGTTATTGATGGCTGTTCCGGCCACCGCTTACATTTCGATTCATGACGGTCATCGCCGATCAGGCTCCCCAACCGATCCAGACGCCGCGCGCCACCCCGCGGCACTACCTGATGTGCCCACCGCAGTACTTCACCGTCGAGTACTCCATCAACCCGTGGATGGACCCCGGAACGCCGGTGGACGCCGACCGCGCGATGGCCCAGTGGGACGAGCTCAAGCGCACCTACGAACGCCTCGGCCACACCGTCGAGGTCGTCGAGCCCCAGCCCGGCCTGCCGGACATGGTCTTCGCGGCCAACTCGGCGACCGTGATCGACGGCCGGGTGCTCGGCGCCCGGTTCCGCGCGCCGCAGCGGGCGGCGGAGGCCGAGCACTTCCGGCGCTGGTTCACCACCCGCGGGTACCGCGACCTGGTGATGCCGTCCCGGATCAACGAGGCCGAGGGCGATTTCGCCTGGACCGGGCAGGTCCTGCTGGCGGGCAGCGGCTTCCGCACCGACCCGGAGGCGCACGCCGAGGCGCAGGAGGTGCTCGGCGTCCCGGTGGTGTCGCTGCGCCTGATCGACCCGCGCTACTACCACCTGGACACCGCGCTGTTCGTCCTGCGGCGCGGCGCGGACGCGCGCATCGCCTACTACCCGGAGGCGTTCTCGGCCGGTTCCCGCCGAGTGCTGCAGCGGATGTTCCCGGACGCGGTGATCGCGACCGCCGCCGACGCGGACTGCCTGGGTCTCAACGGCGTCTCCGACGGCAGGCACGTGGTGCTGCCGACCGAGGCGACCGGCCTGGCCGCCCAGCTGGCCGACCGCGGCTACGAGCCGATCCTGCTGGACATCTCGGAGCTCCGGAAGTCGGGCGGCGGCCCGAAGTGCTGCACGCTCGAACTGCACACCTGACCGAGGGGGACGGGGAAGGACGAAGGGCACCGCCGGCGGCGGTGCCCTTCGTGGTGCGGGGCAATTTCAATGGAAATCAGACGTCCGATTTCCATTGAAATTGCGTAGATCCCGACGCACCACCGGCGTGTCGGGCACCCGACACGCCGGTGGGTCTGCCTGTGGACGACGGCAGGCCGGAGTCACTGCTCCATGACGGCCTGGACGCCGATCTCCAGGTCGATGGTGGGGCCGACCACCGCGATCCCCTTGGCCAGCGTGGCCTTCCAGTCGACCGAGTAGTCCTCGCGGCGCAGGGTCGCCGTGGAGTGGCAGGCCACCCGCAGGTCGCCGTCGAAGCCCGGGCCCTGCCACTTGCGCTGGCCCAGGTAGGTCGTGGCCAGCTCGACCGGGCGGGTGGTGCCGCGCAGCGTCAGGTGCCCGCTGACCGACCAGCGGTCCGCGCGCAGGTGCGTGAACCGGTCGCTGGTGAACCGGATGTGCGGGTGGTTGGCCACGTCGAAGAAGTCCGCCGAGCGCAGGTGGTCGTCGCGCATCTTGACACCGGTCTCGATGCTCGCCGCGTTGATCGCCACCTCGATCCGCGAGTCCTCGAACCGCTCCGCGACCTGCACGACGCCGTCGAACTCCTTGAACATGCCGTGGATCTTGGACATGCCGATGTGCGGGGCGACGAACCGGATCTCGGTGTGGTACGGGTCGAACCGGTAGCGGCCGGGGATCGGCGGCTCCAGCGATTCGTCCGGCGACAGCCGGACGGTGCCGAGCTGGACGTGCCGGTTGACGCCCACCTCCACCTGCGTGCTGTAGCGGCGGTAACCGCCCGCGCTGATCGACAGCCGGTGCGTGCCCGGGGCGATCGACGTCGCGAAGCTGCCGTAGCTGTCGGTGATGCCGTGCGCGGTCTGCTGGTTGAGCCTGCCCACCAGCGTCACGGCCGCTCCGGGCAGCAGCTGCCCCCGCTCGTCCTGAACCTGGCAGGTGATGACACCGCTGTCCAGCGGGGTTGGAAGGAAGTTGGAGACGCCGGGGCGCGGCGAACCGCCCTTGCCTGCCGAACGACGTCGCCGCAGCTTGGCGAAGATCATCTGGGTCCTTCCTGCCCGACCGAGGGGTACGGTGGACAAAGTTTTCATTTCAACTACCGGCGGGTCATGCTAGATCCCGACGGCGGAGCGCCTCGCGCTGCCACCGGCTCGTTGCCTTCGGCACATCCGCCCAGCGGAACTACGACTCGCGCCGGCTCGTTCTCTGGGTGACCTTCGACGAGGGCGGGAGATCGTCCGCTGAGGCCATCCGGAAGGTGTCGGCCCCTGCTGGGGCCTTGGTAGAGGTAGGCACGGTGCACAGTCACTTCAACGGCGTGAAAACGGCATTGCTGCTCGGCGGCATGAGCGCCCTGGTGTTGCTGGTCGGGTCGCTGTTCGGGCGCACCGGCCTGATCGTCGGGCTGGTCGTGGCGCTGGGCATGAACGGGTACGCCTACTTCAACTCGGCGAACCTGGCCCTGCGCGCGATGCACGCGCGGCCGGTGTCGGAGGCCGAGCAGCCCGCGATGTACCGGATCGTCCGGGAGCTGGCGACCTCGGCCAAGCAGCCGATGCCCGCGCTCTACGTCAGCCCGACCCGGGCCCCGAACGCCTTCGCCACCGGCCGCAACCCGCGCAACGCCGCGGTGTGCTGCACGGCCGGGATCCTCGAACTGCTCAACGAGCGCGAGCTGCGCGCGGTGCTCGGCCACGAGCTCTCGCACGTGTACAACCGCGACATCCTGATCTCGTGCGTGGCAGGCGCGCTGGCCAGCGTCGTGACGTTCCTGGCCAACTTCGGGATGTTCTTCGGCATGTCGGGCGGCCAGGGCGAGAACCGCCCGAACCCGTTCGCGATGCTGCTGGTGGCGCTGCTCGGGCCGATCGCGGCGGCGGTGGTGCAGATGGCCGTCAGCCGCTCCCGCGAGTACCAGGCCGACCAGTCCGGCGCCCACCTCACCGGCGACCCGCTCGCGCTGGCCTCCGCGCTGCGGAAGCTGGAGCGCGGCACCCAGCAGGCGCCGCTGGCGCCGGAACCGCAGCTGGTGTCGCAGTCGCACCTGATGATCGCGAACCCGTTCCGCCCCGGCGAGCGCCTGGCCAAGCTCTTCTCCACCCACCCGCCCATGGCGGAGCGGATCCGCCGCCTCGAAGGCATGGCGGGCCACCAGCTCCCCCCGGCCTGGTGACGCGGCGGCTGGTCAGGCGGTGGCGCCCGCGCGGCGGGCGACTTCCATGACGTACTGGCCGTAGCCGGACTTCGCGAGGCGGGCGCCGAGCTCGTGGCAGTCGTCCGCGGAGATGTAGCCCATCCGCAGCGCGATCTCCTCCAGGCAGGCGATCCGCACGCCCTGGCGGTGCTCCAGCACCTGCACGAACTGGCCTGCCTCCACCAGGGAGTCGTGCGTGCCGGTGTCCAGCCACGCGAAACCGCGGCCCAGCGACGTCAGGTGGGCCCGGCCTTCGCGCAGGTAGGCGAGGTTGACGTCGGTGATCTCCAGCTCGCCGCGCGCCGACGGCGAGAGGCCCTTGGCGATGTCCACCACGCCGTTGTCGTAGAAGTACAGCCCGGTGATGGCCATGTTGGACTTCGGCTCGGCCGGCTTCTCCACGATCGACAGCAGCCGGCCGTCGCCGTCCACCTCGCCGACGCCGTAGCGCTCCGGGTCGCGGACCGGGTAGCCGAACAGCGTGCAGCCGTCGAGGTCGCGCACGCACTGCTGGAGGATCCCGGAGAAGCCCTGGCCGTAGAAGATGTTGTCGCCGAGCACCAGCGCCACCGGGTCGTCACCGACGAAGTCGGCGCCGATCACGAACGCCTCGGCGAGGCCGTTGGGCTCGGGCTGCACGGCGTAGGAGATCTCGATGCCGAACTGCGAGCCGTCGCCGAGCAGCCGCTGGAACAACGGCATGTCGGCCGGGGTGGAGATGAGCAGCACGTCCCGGATCCCGGCCAGCATGAGCACCGACAGCGGGTAGTAGATCATCGGCTTGTCGTAGACCGGCAGCAGCTGCTTCGACACGACCTGGGTCAACGGGTGCAGTCGCGTCCCGCTGCCCCCGGCCAGCACGATCCCCTTCACCCGAGCACCTCCCACTAGAGCACCCACGAAGCCCGAACACCGCTTTCGGCGGTAGACAGCGGCCGCGACGCACGGCTGGCGCCGATCACAAGGTGTCGCATGCGCCGCCAGGCGCATAACCCACCCTCGCAGCTTGCACCGCCGCGGGTTCTCAGCGTTCGCCTGGCGAGGACGGCCCGGCTGCCGTGCATTGGTCATACATAAAGCCGGGCACCCGCAGTCCAGGCGGGCGCTGAGGTTCCGCTACCCGCACCGCCACGCAAGGTGACCACTGATCATCGACAGGTCAGCGGTAGTTCTCGAACTGCAGCGGGGCTTCGAAGTCCGCCGCCTTCAGCATCTGGATGACCGCCTGGAGGTCGTCCTTCTTCTTGCCGGTGACGCGCAGCTGCTCGCCCTGGATCTGCGCCTGCACGCCCTTCGGGCCCTCGTCGCGGATCTTCTTGGAGATCTTCTTCGCCACGTCCTGCGAGATGCCCTGCACGATCTTGCCGCTGGCCTTGTAGACCTGCCCGGAGCTGGCCGGCTCGTTCATGTCCAGGGCCTTCAGCGAGATGCCGCGCTTGATCAGCTTCTCCTTGAAGACGTCGATCGCGGCCTTGCAGCGCTCCTCGGTCCCGGACTCCACCGTCACCGCGGCCTCCCCGGACCACTCGATCTTGGTGTTGGTGCCGCGGAAGTCGAAGCGGGTGGTGAGCTCCTTGGCCGCCTGGTTGAGGGCGTTGTCCACCTCTTGGCGGTCCACCTTGCTCACCACGTCGAAGGACGGGTTTGCCACGTGTCTTACCTCCCGTTGAGACGCAGCTCGTGTCGTCCGGACACGCTACCGGGTGCGGCGGCGCGCCGAGCGGGCTCGCACCCCCGCTCAAACAAAAAACCGACCCCGTGACCAGCTGATCACGGGGTCGGTTTCCTGGGTGCCAGGTGGAGGATTCGAACCTCCGAAGGCAATGCCGGCTGATTTACAGTCAGCTCCCTTTGGCCGCTCGGGCAACCTGGCGTGCGCACCAGCTGCGCTGGCTTGCGGGAAAAAGAATACATCGGGCCGTCCACCGGGTTTCGCCGGGGGTCGGTCAGGCCTGCTCCGGGTCGAAGATCAACGCGTTGGCCTGCGCGGAACCGGCGTCGAGCGCGGTGCGCGCGGCGGCGGGCAGGGCGTCCGGGAAGTCCGGCCCGGCCGCCTTGATCAGGACCAGCAGTCGCTTGGCCAGCCCGCGGGCCTGGGTGAGGCGGACCTCGGCGGCGGTCAGCGTCCGCTGCGAGTCGGCGAGCATCTTGCGGTAGCGGTGATCGAGCTCGGCGTGCTGGTCGACCACGTCGAACGCCCGCCCCAGGTCGGCGAGTTCCGCCGTGTCGACCTGGACGAAGTACGGATCCGGCACGGCTCCGCAGCGTACGCGAGGTGTGGCGCATTGACGGCAGAGCCGGAGCGGGGGCGATTCGTCCGGCTAGCCTGGTGCCCATGGCCATTGACCGGACGGCCCGCGCGAAGCGGCGGCAGGCGCAGCGGAACGCGGAGCGGCTGCAGTCCGCGCCGCGCCCGGCGGGCTCGGCGGTGCTGGGCGTCGAAGGCCTGTTCAGCGCGGGTGCCAAGCACCAGCTGGAGCACCTGGCCTGGGTCGAAGTGGTCAAGGAGGACGAGCGGGAGTCCGGCGGCCCGCTCGACCTGGACGCCGATGTCGTCCGCCTCGATCCGCGGAACTGACGTCGCCCGATTGCGGTGACGATCACATTCCCGCAGGTCGCGACCGCCGTCGGCGGACCGCATCTCCGCTGGCCAGCAGGGCTGTCCGCGCCCGGGCCGATCACGTGCGGATCTGCTCCCGGCCGATGCGCGCGGTCCCGTTCACTCCGTATGTTCGATGTGTGCCTTCGAGCGCTCCATCCACCCCAGGGTCCGCCACCGACGTCGGCCCCGGCTACCGCGAACAGCTCTACTGGCTGCGCTACCAGGACTTCTTCCCCGGCGCCCTGCGCATCACCGAGGAGAACGCGCCTGCCGAGCACTGGTGGTCGTGGCGGGACGTCCAGGTGCACGTCGACCGCGTCGCGCGGGAGCACGCGCCGACCAAGCTGATCGCGCTGCACGGCATCGGCACCTACGGCCGGATGCTCGCCCCGTTCGGGCGGCTGCCATCGCTGGCCGACCTCGAGTTCATCGCCCCCGACCTGCCCGGCTTCGGCCTCACCCGCGCGTCCCGGCGCGGCACCACCTACCAGGACTGGATCGACTGCGTCCGGGACCTGGTGGCGCTGGAGCGGGCCCGCGACGACCGCCCGATCGTGCTGCTCGGCATGAGCACCGGCGGGCGGCTGGCCTACGACGTCGCCGCGCGCGCCGGCGGCGAGGTGGCCGGCGTGATCGCCACCTGCCTCATCGACCCGCAGCGCAGCGAAGCTCGCCGCCGGCTGGCCGCCCGGCCGGAGATGGCCCGGTGGTCCGGGCTGCTCGGCCTGGTGCCGGGCCCGCTGTCGACGGCGCGGGTGCCGACGCACTGGCTGGCCAACATCGCCGCGGTGTCCAACCACGCCCAGCTGGCCAACCTGGTGTGGGCCGACCCCATCGGCGGCGGCAGCTGGCTGGCGCTGGGCTTCGTCCGCAGCTGCCTCGGCGCGGCGCCCGCGGTCCGGCCGGAGGCGTTCACCGGCCCACCGGTGCTGCTGGCGCATCCCGCGGACGACCGCTGGACGCCGCCGCTGCTGTCCGAGCGGTTCTTCGACCGGATCGGCGGGCCGACCCGCTCCGCCGCGCTGACCGGGGCGGGCCACCTGCCCGTCGAGGAGTCCGGGCTGGCCGATCTGGACCGGGCGATCCGCGACTTCTTCGAGGAGTTCGGACTGCCGTGGTGACCCCGCGTGAGCGGCGTGCGCGGACCGTGCGCGGCGATTTGGTTGCTGCGGTGATCCTCACAGGATCGTCGCGGTCGCGGCGTTGAGCCCAACGAGCGGTGGTGCTCGCGGATCGTTGTGAAATTTTTGCAGGTCAACTCCCGATCTCGGTCGCGGACGTCCGCACCGGCCGCGGCCTGCGGCGTCCGCACCGGCGTCCGCCTGGTGCGATGCGGGCCATTCGCCCCTGGCCAAGGCGTGCCGGCGTGAGTCACGATCGTCGGCGGCATTTTTGTGGTGCGCCCGCGCTGCCGGGCGGGGAGGAGCGTGGATGATCGGGCGTCACCGCTCCCTCGGTCCGCAGCCCGAGCTGGAGCCGGCGCGACCACCGGTCCGCCCCGAGGTGGACCCAGTGCGCCGCCGGATGTTCGCCGGTTTCTCCTTCGCGGTGCTCTTCGCCGGAGTGCTGGCCTCGCTGCTGACCTCGGTCTGGCTGCCCTTCCACTACAGCTCGGACCTGCTGTTCCTCGGCCCGCTGCTGGCCATGGGCTTCCTGCTGGCCGAGCAGCTGACCATCGACGTGGACGTCAAGCGGGTCGGCTGGACGATCTCCTTCACCGAGATCCCGCTGATCCTCGCGCTGCTCACGGTCCCGTTCGAGGTGGCGCTGGCGGCGAACCTGCTGGCCGGGCTGGGCGCGCAGGTCGGCCGCCGCGCGGCCACCCACGTCGCCTACAACGCCGGGGTCATGTGCCTGGAGATCGCGGTGCCGTTCGCGGTCGCCCACGCGGTCAACCTGGCGCTGGCCACGGTCGCCCCGATCTGGTTCGGCCCGGTCGTGGGAACCCTCACCTCCTCGCTGATCAGCTGCGGTTTCGCGCTCGCCGCGCTGCACGTGCTGGGCGGCGCGATGCGCGTCTCGGCCGGTGCCCGGCTGGCGGTGCGCACGCTGGCCGTCGGCCTGCTGAACACCTCGGTCGGCCTGGTCAGCTACGAAGTGGCGCTGAGCACGCCGTGGGGCTGGCTGCTGGTGGCGCTGGTCGCCGCGGCCGTGATCGGCCTCTACCGCGCCTACTCCGACCTGATGCGCGAGCAGCGCGACCTGGAAGCGCTCAGCGACGTGAGCCTGAGCGTGGCCCGCTACGGGCAGCGCAGCGCGCAGAGCCCCGGCGAGGCCGTGGAGGCCGCGCCGGAGGCCGGCGAGTGGGAACCCGTCGCCGAGCGGATCCGCGAACAGCTCAACGCGACCCGGGTGGTCCTGCGCCTGCGGCTGGACCCGAGCGGCGAGGTGAGCACGCTCGTCGCCGGTGAGTCCTTACCCGACGCCGCCTGGCAGGCGGCTCCCTCGGCGCTGCGCGACGACCCGCTGCTGCAACTGCCCGGCAGCCACGTGCGCTCGTTCCGAACGCTGGAAGCTCCCGAGGAGGTGCGGCGGGCGCTGCGGCAGCGTGGCGCATACGAGGCGCTGGTCGTCCCGCTGCGCGGCGCGACGCAGCTGCTCGGCGCCGTCGAGGTGCACGACCGGGTCAGCCGCTGGCGCGGCTTCGGCCGGGCGGACGTGCGGCTCCTGCACACCCTCGCCAGCCACCTCGCGACCGCGATGGACAACCGCAGGCTGCTCGCGCGGCTGCGCCACGACGCCTACCACGACCCGCTCACCGGGCTGCTCAACCGAACCGGCTTCCGCGAGATGGCGGCGGAGGAGCTGCGCAACGGCCGCACCGCGGTCGTGCTGCGCATCGACCTCGACGTGCTCACCACGGTCAGCGAAGCCCTCGGCTACACCTGGGGCGACCGGATGGTCGTCGCCGCGGGGGAGCGGATGTGCGAGGAGCTGGGCGAGGCGCCGCTGGCCCGGCTGGAGGCGAACTCCTTCGCGGTGCTGCTGCTGGACCGCGACGAGGAGCAGGCCCACGAGGTGGCCCAGCACCTGCGCGAGGCGATCGCCCGCCCGTACCCGCTGGACCGGATCGTGGTGGAGGCCGCTGGCGTCGCCGGGTACGCATCGTCGGCGCCCGCCGACGGCGAGTGCGAGAACGACGTGGACACCCTGCTGCAGCGCGCCGACGTCGCGGTGCGCGCGGCGCGCAACGGCGAGGACGGGGTGCGCGGCTACGCGCCCGCGATGGGCCAGGTGTTCCTGCGCCGGTTCCAGCTGGTCACGCAGTTCCGGCAGGCGTTGGACACCGGCCAGGTCGAGGTGCACTACCAGCCCAAGGTGGCGCTGCCCGAGCGCCGCGTGGTCGGCGCCGAAGCCCTGGTGCGCTGGTGGCACCCGGAGTACGGGCGGCTGGACCCGGACGAGTTCATCCCGCTGGTCGAGGCGACCGGTCTGGTCGACGCGCTCACCTCCTTCGTGATGGAGTGCGCGCTGGTCAAGATCCGGAAGTGGCTGGACACCGGGCTGCGGATGTCGGTGGCGGTGAACCTCTCGGTGCGCAACCTGGCCGACGAGACCTTCCCGGACCGCGTCGCCGAGGCGCTGCTGCGCCACGACATCCCGCCCGAGCTGCTGACCTTCGAGCTGACCGAGTCCAGCGTGATGGCCGACCCGGAGCGGTCGCTGCCGGTGCTGCGGCGGCTGCACGCGATGGGCGTGGTGCTGGCGGTGGACGACTTCGGCACCGGCTACTCCTCGCTGGCCTACCTGCGGCGGCTGCCGGTGGACGAGGTGAAGATCGACAAGAGCTTCGTGCTCGGCATGGGCACCGACCTCGGCGACATGGCGGTGGTCCGCTCGATCGTCGAGCTGGGCCACTCGCTGGACCTCGCGGTGGTCGCCGAGGGCGTCGAGGACGACGCCGCGCGCGATCTGCTGGTGCAGATGGGCTGCGACGTGGCGCAGGGCTACCTGATCTCCCGGCCGCTGTCCGAGGAGCGCTTCGAGGCGTGGCTGCAGGCCCGCACCAAGCGCGGCGTGGGCGCCCGTTCGGAGACCGTCCTCACACTCCTGCACTGAGCCCGGTTTCGCCGCCCAGAACCCGCTCCAGGGCCCAGGAAGAGGTCCTGACCAGGGTTTTCACCAAAAGTGGACCCCCCTGTTCGGGCCCCTTCCGGGGTGTGTAAAGTTCTAGACGTTCCGCAGGGACACGCCCCAATAGCTCAGTCGGCAGAGCGTCTCCATGGTAAGGAGAAGGTCTACGGTTCGATTCCGTATTGGGGCTCGAAAGACAGCCGCAGTGCTCGCTAAGCTAGGTGCTGTGGCTGTTTTGCGTGGGATATCCTGCGTCGGCTGAGGCTCCGGTGTTCGCACCGAAGGGCTCAGCATGGCGGTGTAGCTCAGTCGGTAGAGCAAGCGGCTCATAATCGCTGTGTCGCCGGTTCAAGTCCGGCCACCGCTACCAGTCACCGGCTCACGCGGGTCCGCCCGCGAGCCGTCCCAGCAGATTACCGAGGCAGAAAGGCAGGCACCCCCGTGGCCGCCACCGACGTCCGACCCAAGATCACGCTGGCGTGCGAGGAGTGCAAGCACCGCAACTACATCACCAACAAGAACCGGCGCAACAACCCGGACCGGTTGGAGATGAAGAAGTTCTGCATGAACTGCGGCACGCACAAGCTGCACAAGGAAACCCGCTGAGGGTAGGCCTTCACCGAGGCTTCCAGCCCGTCCCCGGTATCGGGGGCGGGCTTTTTCGTGCTCGGCCGCAGTTCAGCCGAACGTGGTCTTGTGGGGTGGGGCACTGGTGTTCGTGCAGCGGGGTTGTGCCTGGTCGGGGGTCGGGTAGCCTTCGCGGGTGTCGCTTGACCAGTCATTCATCGGACGTGCGTATCCACCCACCCGGCCCTACGAGGTCGGGCGGGAGAAGATCCGGGAGTTCGCCAGCGCGATCAAGGACGAGTCCCCGCTGTGCCGGGACGTCGAAGCCGCGAAGGCCGCCGGGTACCCCGATGTGATCGCACCGCCGACCTTCGCCGTGATCCTGTCCATGGGCGCGCACGACGCGATCGTCGAGGACCCGCAGCTCGGCTTGGACTACAGCCGGGTCGTGCACGGGCAGCAGGAGTTCACCCACCACCGGCCGATCCGGGCCGGTGACCGGCTGGTCACGGTGGTGCGCGTGGACGACATCAAGACCCGCGCGGGCAACGACTTCCTGACCGTCCGGGCCGAGATCAGCACCGTCGAGGGCGAGCCGGTGTGCACCGCGAAGTCGATGCTGGTGGCCCGCGGCACCGCGGAGGGCGAGGAGTGATGGGCGTGCGGATCTCCGAGGTCGCCGTCGGCGACCGGTTGCCCGAGCTGAGCGTGCCGCTCACCCGCGCCGACCTGGTCCGCTACGCGGGCGCCTCCGGCGACTTCAACCCGATCCACTGGAACGAGCGGTTCGCCACCGAGGTCGGGCTGCCGGACGTGATCGCGCACGGGATGCTCACCATGGCCGTGGCCGGCCGGCTGGTCAGCGAGTGGACCGGCGACCCCGGCGCGATCCTGCACTACGGGGTCCGCTTCACGCGGCCCGTCGTGGTGCCCGACGACGGCACCGGCGCCCAGGTGGACGTCTCCGGCAAGATCTCGGCGATCAACGAGGACGGCACGGTCAAGGTCGTGATCACGGCCAAGAGCGCGTCTCAGGGCGTCCTGGGCGGCGCCACGGCCATCGTCCGCCTCCCCGAGTAGCGCGCGGTGGGTGAGGGGCGACGCGCCCCTCACCCCCGGATCACCGCGCTTCGCCGAGGAGCTCGGCCAGGCGGGTCACGCCGGTGACCAGATCTTCGTCGCCGAGGGCGTAGGAGAGGCGGAAGTAGCCGGGAGTGCCGAAGGCCTCGCCCGGGACCACCGCGACCTCGGCGTGCTCCAGCGCCAGGGCCGCGAGCTCGACGCTGGTCCGCGGGCGGACACCGCGGATCTCCTTGCCCAGCAGCTCCTTGACCGACGGGTACGCGTAGAAGGCGCCCTGCGGTACGGGGCAGCTGACGCCGGGGATCGCCGAGAGCAGCTCGACCATCTTGCGGCGGCGGCGGTCGAACGCCGCGCGCATCTCGTGGACAGCGTCCAGCGGGCCGCTGACGGCCTCCAGGGCGGCCCGCTGCGAGACGTTGGCGACGTTGGACGACAGGTGCGACTGCAGGTTCGTCGCGGCCTTGATCACGTCCGCCGGGCCGATCATCCAGCCCACCCGCCAGCCGGTCATGGCGTAGGTCTTGGCGACGCCGTTGAGCACCACGCAGGTGTCGGCCAGCTCCGGCACCGCGGTGGGCATCGACACGTGCCGCGCGTCGCCGTAGACCAGGTGCTCGTAGATCTCGTCGGTGATCACCCAGATGCCGTGCTCGACGGCCCAGCGGCCGATCGCCTCGACCTGCTCCGGCGGGTACACCGCACCGGTCGGGTTGGACGGCGAGTTGAACACCAGGACCTTGGTGCGCGGCGTGCGCGCCGCCTCCAGCTGGTCGACGGAGACCAGGTAGCCGGTCGACTCGTCGGCCGGGACCACCACCGGAATTCCACCCGGCAGGGTGATCGCCTCCGGGTAGGTGGTCCAGTACGGAGCGGGCAGCAGCACCTCGTCGCCCGGATCCAGCAGGGTCTGGAACGCCTGGTAGACGGCATGCTTGCCGCCGTTGGTCACCAGCACCTGACCGGGCTGCACGACGAGGCCGGAGTCCCGCCGGGTCTTGGCGGCGATGGCTTCGCGCAGCTCGGGCAGGCCCGCGGCCGGACTGTACCGGTGGTTCCTGGGGTCGGAGCAGGCGGCGACGGCGGCGTCGACGATCGGCTGCGGCGTCGGGAAGTCGGGCTCGCCGGCGCCGAACCCGATCACCGGGCGGCCGGCGGCCCTGAGCGCCTTGGCTTTGGTGTCCACGGCCAGCGTGGCGGACTCGCTGATGCCGCCGATCCGCGCGGAGACCCGCGCGCCGGTCCGGTGCTCTGCGTCAGGTGTGGCCATGTCCGGCATCCTGGCAGAAGTGGCCACCGCCACGCTTCCCACCTGCGGCGGAGTTGTTCTTGAACCGGACAGGGGGGTGCCGTTGGAAACGGGTTGTCGGTGTGCCGTACACTTTCGAACCTGGGATGCCTGAGCACCGTGGAACCCCGGTTCCATGGCGGTGGAGGGCGTCCCGAACTGCGGTCGGGCATGATGGGCCGCAAAGGGGTGTAGCTCAATTGGCAGAGCAGCGGTCTCCAAAACCGCAGGTTGCAGGTTCAAGTCCTGTCACCCCTGCGTCGATGCGACGGTGAGCGGAGGATTGGCGTGAGCGAGGACCGCGAGCAGGAGCAGGGCGGGGAGCGCGACGACGCCAACCGTCCGTCCAGCGCTGCGGCGCGGCGCGAGCGCCGTGCTTCCTCCCGTCCGGCCGGTCGCAAGGGCCGGTCCGGCGAGTCGGGTGCCAACTCGACTCGCACAACTGAGTCGAAGGGTCGGCCGACCCCATCGCGGGACGGTCGGCAGGGTCGGGTTTCGCTGTTCCGGAAGATCGGACGCTTCCTGCGCGAGGTCGTCGCCGAACTGCGCAAGGTCATCTGGCCGACGCGCAAGTCGCTGGTGACCTACACGTTCGTGGTGCTGGTGTTCGTCAGCGTCATGGTGGCGTTCGTGGCCGGCGTGGATGTGCTCTTCGCCAAGGGCGTGGGCTGGTTGTTCGGCTCCAGCTGAACCTTCGGGCCCGCGCTTTAGGTGGTGCCGGCGGAGCAACGACCCGGCACGCAACGCACGAGAGGAAGCGAGACCGACTGTGACCTCCCACGAGGGCCAGGAAACCACCGGCCTCACCGACGAGCAGGTGCAGCCAGCGGCCGACGAGGTCGAGGCGACCGCGAACCAGGTCGATGCAGTCGAGTCCGCCGACGGTGCCGACTCCGGCGAGGACACCGGCTCCAGCGACGACGTCGAGACCGAAGAGGTCCCGGACGCCGCTGAGGGCGACTCCGACGCCGACGAGTCCGCTGCGGGCGACGCCGACGAGTCCGGTGAAGCCGACGCCGAAGCGGCCGAGGAAGTCGACCCCGTCGAGGAGCTGCGCGCCGCACTGCGCCGCGCCCCCGGCGACTGGTACGTCGTGCACTCCTACGCCGGCTACGAGAACAAGGTCAAGACCAACCTGGAGACCCGCGCCCAGACGCTGGACGTCGAGGACTTCATCTTCCAGGTCGAGGTGCCGACCGAAGAGGTCACCGAGATCAAGAACGGCCAGCGCAAGCTGGTGCAGCGCAAGGTGCTGCCCGGCTACATCCTGGTCCGGATGGAGCTCAACGACGCGTCCTGGAGCGCGGTGCGCAACACGCCGGGCGTCACCGGCTTCGTCGGCGCCACCTCCAAGCCGTCGCCGCTGACCATCGACGACGTGCTGAAGTTCCTCGCGCCGCAGGTGGAGGAGAAGAAGGCCGAGCCGGGCAAGAAGGCCGCGGCCGCTCCGTCCGCCGCCAAGTCCGCGGTGGAGGTCGACTTCGAGGTCGGTGAGTCCGTCACCGTCATGGACGGGCCGTTCGCGACCCTTCCCGCGACCATCAACGAGGTCAACCCGGACGCCCAGAAGCTCAAGGTCCTGGTGTCGATCTTCGGCCGCGAAACGCCGGTTGAGCTGTCGTTCAACCAGGTTTCCAAGATCTGACCGGCTCCCCCTGGGAGCACGGCGGCTGTGCGTGGATCTGGCAGGACCACGCGCAGAAGCGGGCGATGCCACCGTTTCGTGGTCTCGCCAGATTCGGCTCCGCAGCCACGCGGGGCCGGGCAACCGGATAGCGAAGACACAGGAAGCAAACATGCCGCCCAAGAAGAAGAAGCTGGCAGCGATCATCAAGCTGCAGATCCAGGCGGGCCAGGCCAACCCGGCTCCGCCGGTCGGCCCGGCGCTGGGTCAGCACGGCGTCAACATCATGGAGTTCTGCAAGGCCTACAACGCCGCCACCGAGCAGCAGCGCGGCAACGTGGTCCCGGTCGAGATCTCCGTCTACGAAGACCGGTCCTTCGACTTCAAGCTGAAGACCCCGCCGGCCGCGAAGCTGCTGCTGAAGGCCGCCGGTGTGCAGAAGGGCAGCGGCGAGCCGCACAAGACGAAGGTCGGCAAGGTCTCCATGGACCAGGTCCGCGAGATCGCGCAGACCAAGATGGAAGACCTCAACGCCAACGACATCGACCAGGCCGCGAAGATCATCGCCGGTACTGCTCGGTCGATGGGCCTGAACGTCGAGGGCTGATCCGGTACCGGTTCCGACCGGGCACCGCTGTGGGAGGGCTCCAGCGCAGCCCGACCAACCACAACTGATCCACCGCTGATAGGGACAGAAATGGCAAAGCGCAGCAAGGCATACCAGCAGGCGGCCGAGCTGATCGACCGGACGCGTCTGTACGCGCCGACCGAAGCCGCCGACCTGGCGAAGAAGACCTCCAAGGTCAAGTACGACGCCACCGTCGAGGTGGCGCTGCGGCTGGGCGTCGACCCCCGCAAGGCAGACCAGATGGTCCGCGGCACCGTGAACCTGCCGCACGGCACTGGTAAGACTGCCCGCGTCATCGTGTTCGCCGTCGGCGACAAGGCCGCTGAGGCCGAGGCCGCCGGAGCGGACGCGGTTGGTTCCGAGGACCTGATCGAGCGCATTCAGGGCGGCTGGCTCGATTTCGACGCGGCGATCGCCACCCCGGACCAGATGGCCAAGGTCGGCAAGGTGGCCCGCATCCTCGGCCCGCGCGGCCTGATGCCGAACCCGAAGACCGGCACCGTCACCCCGAACGTCACCAAGGCGGTCGCGGACATCAAGGGCGGTAAGATCAACTTCCGCGTCGACAAGCAGGCCAACCTGCACTTCATCATCGGCAAGGCCTCGTTCGACACCGACAAGCTGGTGGAGAACTACCTGGCCGCGCTGGACGAGGTGCTGCGCGCCAAGCCGTCGGCGTCGAAGGGCCGGTACCTGAAGAAGGTCACCTTCACCACGACGATGGGCCCGGGCATCCCGGTGGACCCGAGCGCCACGCGCGCGTCCGCCTGATCCCGCAACACCCGCCGAAAGGGCGGGCCGACCTCCGGGTCGGCCCGCCCTTTCGCGTTCGGCGACCGGGCCTGCGCAATTTCAATGGAACTTGGACGTCTGATTTCCATTGAAATCGCGGAGGTCTCCACGGGCCTCCGGCGTGTCGGGGGACGACACGCCGGAGGGGGTGCAACTTCCATTGAAATCGGATCTTCGATTTCCATTGAAATTGCGGCCGGTCAGGGGCAGGTGGAGCTCTGGAGCGCGTAGGCGCTGATCGCCCAGCCGCCGTCCTGTTGCTGGGTGAGCTTGAGGCTGCCCAGTCGCGGGCCGCCCGCCACCTGGATCCGGCAGCCGTGCACCACCGCCTCGCGGCCGGTCGCGTCGATCGCGTCGTAGCCGAGCTTCGGGTTCGCGTAGGCGTTGCGGTCGGTGATCTGGTCGTGCACTCGCTGGGCCGCGGTGGCGCAATCGGGCGCCTGGTGGGCGACGGCGAAGCCGTTCTCGCCGGTCGCGTCGAACAGGCCGCACGCGAGGGCCGGGTCGTCGCCGCGCAGCAGGTTGTAGATGTCGAACAGCGCGTCTTCCGGGGTCGGGGCCTTCCGCGGCTGCGGGCGGACCGGCGGTTGACCGCTGCTGGAGGTGTCCGAGCTGCTGTTGCTGCTGCCGAAGTAGTAGTCGTAGGCGTAGTTGAGCAGGAGGAGGAGCACGAGCAGGTAGATCAGGCGGCGGACGAACTTGTAGCGGAGGAGGCCGAGGGCCGTCTTCCACCAGGGCTTCTTCGGCTGCTCCGCGGGCTGGGCGCCGGTGGGCGGGGGCACCGCGAGGTCGCCGCCCTGGGCCTGCTGCCACTCGCGGTACCGCTGGAACTTCTGGAACTCCTGGAACTGCCGGAATTCCTCGTCGTCGGCGGGTTGCGCGGGCTTGGCCGGCGTCGGTGCGGCGACGAGATCGCCGTCCACCACCTCGGCGTCGACGATGTCGGCGGGGCGGGACTTGTCCGGCAGGTTCGACCCGGGCTCCGGCTCGTGCTGATCGGCCACGCCCCACATGATGCCCGCCCGTGCGTCCCAGGTCACCACCGGTGATGTGGTGAGGGGTGGTTGGAAGTGCCCGGGAGGCATCGCGTACTCTTTAAGAGGTTCCACCCAAGACCGCTGGTCTTCTCCGGGTTCCGGAGAACTAAGGTCCCGTGAGATGCGGGCGGCCCGCGCAGGAGGGACGAGGCTACGCGTGCCGCGCTCTGCGCGCCCATGATCTTGACGCCCCGTGCTTGCTGCGCCGGGGCGTTTTGTCGTCTCAGGACCGACTGGATGCGGATCACAGTCGGAGATAGAGAGGAGGCGACATGGCGAAGCCCGACAAGGTCGATGCGGTCACCGAGATCGCTGGCCACTTCACCACTTCGACCGCTGCGGTCGTGACCGAGTACCGCGGGCTGTCCATGGCGCAGCTGTCCACGCTGCGCCGCTCCCTCGGAGCGGGCACCACGTACCGTGTCGCGAAGAACACGCTGGTCAAGCGTGCCGCCGAGCAGTCGGGCGTCGAGGGACTCGACGACCTGTTCGTCGGCCCGACCGCGATCGCCTTCATCGAGGGCGAGCCGGTCGACGCCGCAAAGGCCCTGAAGGAGTTCGCCAAGGACAACCAGTCCCTGGTGATCAAGGGCGGTTACATGGACGGCCGCGCGCTGTCCGTGTCCGAGGTCGAGAGCATCGCCGACCTCGACTCGCGCGAGGTCACGCTGAGCAAGCTGGCCGGTGCGATGAAGGCCAAGATGGGCCAGGCCGCCGCGCTGTTCGCTGCGCCGGCGTCCCAGGTGGCTCGGTTGGCTGCTGCTCTGCAGGAGAAGAAGGGCAGCGACGCCGACGCCTGAGTCCCCAGTGGATGCAGTTGTCGGTCGCAAAACTCCCCTCCCCGGTGCCGCCGGCGCTCGGGGACCTGAACGGAAAGGAACGCCGTCGTGGCGAAGCTGAGCAACGAAGAGCTGTTGGACGTCTTCAAGGAGATGACCCTCCTGGAGCTGTCCGCGTTCGTCAAGGAGTTCGAGGAGACCTTCGACGTCACCGCCGCCGCCCCGGCCGCCGTCGTGGCCGCCCCGGGTGCCGCCGGTGGTGCCGCCGCCGCTGAGGAGCAGGACGAGTTCGACGTCGTCCTCGAGGGTGCCGGCGACAAGAAGATCCAGGTCATCAAGGTCGTCCGCGAGATCGTCTCCGGCCTGGGCCTGAAGGAGGCCAAGGAGCTGGTCGAGGGCGCTCCGAAGCCGATCCTGGAGAAGGTCGAGAAGGAGAAGGCCGAAGAGGCCAAGGCCAAGCTGGAAGAGGCCGGCGCCTCGGTCTCCCTCAAGTGATCTGGTGCCCGCCTGACGAACTCGTTCCGCGTGGTTCGAAAAGGCGGGCCGGAGGGGCCTTCCCGCTCCTCTGACTCACTGTGAAAGGGCGAGCACTCGCAGTCGCGAGTGCTCGCCCTTTTTTGCTCCGCGGAATTCCGGAAATCCCATGATGGTTTCCAGGCTCGTTTTGCGTAGCGGTGCGGGTAGCGGAACCTCAGACGCCGCCTGGACTGCGGGATCCCGCTCTTATGTATGGCCCAATACACGGCGACCGGGCTGTCCTCGCCAAGAGCCCCGTTCGGGCGGGCGCAGTCTGAGAACCCGCAGCGGTGCAGGCTGCGAGGGCGGGTTATGCGCCTGCGGCGCATGCGACACCTTTCGCGTTGCCGCCGGTTGGGCGCCGCGGCTGCCGACCAGGATGAAAAGCTCCATCAACCGGACAACTCGCGCGCATCGGTTCGCCTGCGGGCAAAGAAAGTTCGCGGTGGAGAAGTTCAAGTGAACTGGCGAGTAACTCCGTTGCGTCGGGCTCGTTGCACAGGTGTGACGCTGATGACCTTCGTTGTGCGCGTCACATGTGTCAGGCTGCCTCACCAGGGCGGCCGGACGAGCCGAATTCGAGGACGCGGAGGTGCGGATGGGCGTCGAGGTGGTTGTCGACGGGCTGTCGAAGTCCTTCGGCGCGCAGAGCATCTGGCGGGATGTTTCGCTCACGCTTCCTCCCGGTGAGATCAGCGTGCTGCTGGGGCCTTCCGGGACCGGGAAGTCCGTCTTCCTGAAATCGCTGGTGGGATTGCTCAAGCCGGAGCGGGGCAAGGTCGTCATCAACGGGGTCGACATCTGCACCTGCCCGGAGCGCGACCTCTACGAGGTGCGGAAGCTCTTCGGCGTGCTGTTCCAGGACGGCGCGCTGTTCGGGTCGATGAACCTGTTCGACAACATCGCCTTCCCGCTGCGCGAGCACACCCGCAAGGGCGAGTCCGAGATCCGCCGGATCGTGCTCGAGAAGATGGAGATGGTCGGGCTCATCGGCGCCGAGGACAAGCTGCCCGGCGAGATCTCCGGCGGTATGCGCAAGCGCGCCGGGCTGGCCCGCGCGCTGGTGCTGGACCCGGAGATCATCCTGGTCGACGAGCCGGACTCCGGTCTGGACCCGGTCCGCACCGTGCTGCTGAACCAGCTGATCGTCGACCTTAACGCGCAGATCGACGCGACGATCCTGATCGTCACCCACGACATCAACACCGCGCGCACCGTGCCGGACAACATCGGCATGCTCTACCGCCGGAACCTGGTGATGTTCGGCCCGCGCGAGGTGCTGCTGACCTCGGCGGAGCCGGTGGTGGTGCAGTTCCTCAACGGCCGGCCGGACGGGCCGATCGGGATGAGCGAGGAGAAGGACACCGGCGCGGGGGAGCTGGCGCGGTTGAGCGAGCTCGCCGTTCCGCCGATGATGCCGCAGCTCGAAGTCAGCCCCGGCATGCCGGAGCGGACCGCCGTGCGCCGCCGCAAGGAGCGGGTGCTGCGGCAGTTGCGCACGCTGAATCCGTCCGCGCAGCAGGAGATCTTGAAGACGCTGAGCCCGGAAGAGCTGGCGCTCTACGGCTTTTCGGCACCCGCGACCGGCTCTTGGCCGCAGTCCGAGCCGATGACTGCGCCCGCACGGCCGCAGCAGGCCGAGCCGGTGCCCGCGCTGCCGCAGAACGAGGTCGCCGACGTGCCGCAGCAGGTCCGCCCCTCGCCGCGCCCGCGCGACCCGGAGGCCCCGCCGTGGGCGGGTGCGCCGGAGCCCGCGGCGGAACCGGTCGAGTCCTCGCGCCGCCGGTGGTTCGGGCGCAAGCGGGGTGAGCAGTGAGTTCGCCGTCCCAGGCGCGGTTTCCGGGTGCGGCGGGCTTGCGGGAGACCGGTCGCCTGTTCGCGCTCGCGCTGGACGTGGTGCGGGCGCTGCCGAAGCGCCCGTTCCAGCTCCGCGAGTTCATCCAGCAGTGCTGGTTCATCGCCAGCGTGACGATCCTGCCGACCGCGCTGGTGTCCATCCCGTTCGGTGCGGTGATCGCGCTCCAGCTCGGCTCGCTGACCAGGCAGATCGGCGCGCAGTCGTTCACCGGTGCGGCCAGCGTGCTGGCCATCATCCAGCAGGCGGCGCCGATCGTGACCGCGCTGCTCATCGCCGGCGCCGGTGGTTCGGCGATCTGCGCGGACCTGGGTTCGCGGAAGATCCGCGACGAGATCGACGCGATGGAGGTGCTGGGCATCTCGCCGATCCAGCGCCTCGTGGTGCCGCGGGTGCTGGCCGCGATGCTGGTGGCCGTGCTGCTCAACGGCATGGTCAGCGTGGTCGGCGTGCTGGGCGGCTACACCTTCAACGTGATCATGCAGGGCGGTACACCCGGCGCCTACATGGCGAGCTTCAACGCGCTGGCGCAGCTGCCGGACCTGTGGATCGGCGAGATCAAGGCGCTGATCTTCGGCTTCCTGGCAGGCGTGGTGGCGGCCTACCGCGGCCTGCACCCGCCACCCGGCCCGAAGGGCGTCGGAGACGCCGTGAACCAGTCGGTGGTGATCACCTTCCTGCTGCTGTTCGCGGTGAACTTCGTGCTCACGACGATGTACTTGCAACTCGTGCCGCCAAAGGGCATGTGACCGGGCCGCCAGGGGAATTGACATGGTGACGATCTCGCAGCGCGCCAAGCGCGCGGCCCGGCGGCCGTTGCAGCTGTTGGACGAGCTGGGCGACCAGCTGTCGTTCTACGTGCGGTCGCTGGTGTGGATTCCGCGCGCGATCACGCGCTACGCCAAGGAAACGCTGCGGTTGCTGGCCGAGGTGAGCTTCGGCAGCGGGGCGCTCGCGGTCATCGGCGGGACGGTCGGCGTGATGATCGGGCTGACCCTGTTCACCGGCACCGTGGTCGGTCTGCAGGGCTTCGCCGCGCTGGACCAGCTGGGCACCTCGGCGTTCGCCGGGTTCGTCTCGGCCTACTTCAACACCCGCGAGATCGCGCCGCTGGTGGCCGGTCTGGCGCTGTCGGCCACGGTCGGCTCCGGTTTCACCGCGCAGCTGGGCGCGATGCGGATCTCCGACGAGATCGACGCGCTCGAGGTCATGGGCGTGCCGAGCCTGCCGTACCTGGTGACCACGCGGGTGATCGCCGGGTTCATCGCGGTCATCCCGCTGTACGTGCTGGGCCTGCTCACCTCCTACGTCGCGGCGCGGGCGGTCACGGTCTACGTCTACGGCCAGTCGGCGGGCACCTACGACCACTACTTCAACCTGTTCCTGCCTCCCGAAGACGTGCTGTGGTCGTTCGGGAAGGTGCTGGTGTTCAGCGTCGTGGTGATCATGACGCACTGCTTCTACGGCTACCGGGCCAGCGGCGGCCCGGCGGGAGTCGGCGTGGCGGTGGGCCGCGCGGTGCGGACCGCGATCGTGACCACCGCGCTGCTGGACTTCTTCCTCAGCCTCGCGATCTGGGGCACCACTACGACGGTTCGGATCACCGGATGAGTACCAAGGGTGCGTTGAGAACACTGCGGCGCCGGGCCTTAGGCCTCGCGTTCCTCTTGTGCATGGTGCTTTTCGTCAGCCTGACCGTGGCGACCTACCAGAAGGCCTTCACCTCCAGCGTGGACGTGGTGCTCAAGGCCGCCTCGACGGGCAACCAGCTGCTGCCGGAATCGGACGTGAAGGTGCGCGGCATGGTCGTCGGCCGCGTGGTCGACGTCAAGTCCACAGGGGACGGTGCGGAGCTGCACCTGGCGCTGGAGCCGGACAAGGTGCAGCACCTGCCCTCCAACGTCTCGGCGCGGCTGCTGCCGCGGACGCTGTTCGGCGAGCGCTACGTCTCGCTGGAACTGCCCGAGCAGGCCGCGACCACCACGCTGGCCGCCGGTGACGTCATCGAGCAGGACCGCACCAGCGCGGGCATCGAGCTGGAGAAGGTGCTGGCCGACACCATGCCGGTGCTGCAGGCGGTGCACCCCGACGACCTCGCGGTCACGCTGAACGCGCTGGACCAGGCGCTCTCCGGGCGCGGCGAGCAGCTGGGCGAGACGCTGTCGCAGCTGAATACCTACCTCGACGGCCTCAACCCGTCGGTGCCGGACCTGCAGCGCAACCTCAAGGAACTGGTCGGCGTCGCCGAGACCTACGAGCAGGCCGCGCCGGACGTGCTGGAGGCGCTGGACAACTTCAGCACCACGGCGCGAACCCTGGTGGCGCAGCGGGAGAACCTCAAGACGCTCACCGATCAGCTGACCACGACCGCCGGTGACACCACCACGTTCCTGGAGAACAACCGGCAGAACATCATCCAGCTCGGCGAGGCGCAGCGGCCGACGCTGGACGTGCTGGCGAAGTACGCCCCGGAGTACAAGTGCTTCCTGGACGAGATGGCAGCGTACGTGCCGCGGATCCGGAAGGTGTTCGGCGAGGGCACGAACGAGCCGGGCCTGCACATCACGCTGGAGGTCGTGGCGCACCGCGGGAAGTACCGCCCGAACCAGGACGAGCCGGTGTTCGCCGACAAGCGCGGCCCGCGCTGCTACAACCTGATGCCGCTGCCCGACCCGATCCCGGAGTACCCGCCGGACGGGCCGTTCGAGGACGGTTCGGTGCCGCCCGCGCCGTCGCACCAGGTCGACAAGGGCCTGAACCCGCCGCAGATGGGCGAGGGCTTCCTGCCCGCCAGCACGTCCTCGCAGTGGGTGAACTCGCCCGCCGAGCGGGACATGGTGTCGATGCTGCTGGCGCCGGCCGTCGGCCGCGACGCCGGTGACCTGCCCGACTGGGGATCGCTGCTGGTCGGCCCGGTCCTGCGCGGAGCGGAGGTGAGCTACCGGTGAACGGTCGCAGCATCACCGGACCGCTGGTCAAGTTCCTGGTCTTCGTGCTGGTCACCGTGCTGGCCACCGGGGCGCTGGTGCTGACCATCGCCAACCGGGACCTGCGCGCGGCGCAGTCCTACAACGCGCGGTTCACCGACGTGACCAGCCTCAACGAGGGCGACGAGGTGCGCATCTCCGGGGTGAAGGTCGGCGAGGTGGAGAGCATCGAACTGGTCGACAAGCGGGTGGCGGAGGTGAAGTTCAACGTCGCCGACCGCCCGCTGCCCGCGACGGTGACCGCCACCATCAAGTACCGGAACCTGGTCGGTCAGCGCTACATCGCGCTGGAGCCGGGCCCGGGCGAAGGCGGTGTGCTGCGCGAGGGTTCGACGATCCCGCTGGAGCGCACCAAGCCGGCGCTGGACCTCACCGTGCTGCTGGGCGGCTTCAAGCCGCTGTTCCAGGCGCTGTCGCCGGAGGACGTCAACAAGCTGTCCTTCGAGATCATCCAGGTGCTGCAGGGCGAGGGCGGCACGGTGGAGAGCCTGCTGGCCCACACCGCTTCGCTGACCTCCACGATCGCCTCCCGCGACCAGGTGATCGGGCAGGTCATCGACAACCTCAACGGCGTGCTCGACACCGTCAACTCGCGCGACCAGCAGCTGTCCGAGCTGATCGGCCAGCTGCGGCAGGTGGTCTCGGGGCTGTCCGAGGACCGGGACGCCATCGGCGACGCGGTGACCGCGATGGACGGGCTGACCAACAGCACCGCCGGACTGCTCACCGAGGCCCGCCCGGCGCTGCAGCAGGACATCGCCGGGCTCGGCTCGCTGTCGCAGAACCTCAACGACAACGAGGAGATCGTGGACCAGTGGCTGCGGAACCTGCCGGGCAAGGTCGAGATGCTCTCCCGGACCGCCTCGCACGGCTCCTGGTTCAACTTCTTCAACTGCAAGATGACCGGGACCGTCGGCGTCGGTGAGCTGAACCTGCCGCTACCGCTGGTGCCGGTGTCCCAGCCGAGGTGCCAGCGATGACTGCCTTCTCCAAGCGCGACCCGCTCAAGATCGGCATCGGCGGCCTGCTGGTGCTGGTGCTGATGTTCCTGCTCGCGATGAACTTCGAGCGGCTGCCGCTGGTCGGCGGCACCACCTACACCGCGCAGTTCACCGAGGCGGCCGGGCTGCGGGCGGACAGCGAGGTGCGCATCGCCGGGGTGAAGGTGGGCACCGTGTCCGACGTCGAGCTGGAGGGCGACCACGTGCTGGTCAGCTTCCGGGTCAACGACGCGTGGCTCGGCGACCACACCACCGCCGCGATCAAGATCAAGACGCTGCTCGGGCAGAAGTACCTGGCGCTGGACCCGCAGGGCGGGCAGGAGCTCGACCCGTCCGAGCCGATCCCGCTGCAGCGCACCATGTCGCCCTACGACGTGATCGACGCCTTCAGCGATCTGTCGACCACTGTGGACAAGGTGGACACCCGGCAGCTCGCGGACAGCTTCCGCGCGATGGCTGGCACCTTCGCCGACACCCCGGACGAGATCGGCGGCGCGCTGGACGGGCTCTCCCAGCTGTCGCAGACCATCTCCTCGCGCGACGAGCAGCTGGAGCAGCTGCTGAACAACACCGCGCAGGTGTCCAGGACCATCGCCGACCGCAACGAGGACTTCGACCGGCTGCTCGCCGACGGCAACCTCCTGCTGGAGGAGATCCGGGCGCGGCGGGACTCGATCAGCGCGCTGCTGGACGGCACCCGGCAGCTGTCGCAGCAGCTGCGCGGGCTGGTCGACGACAACGCCGCGCAGATCGGCCCGGCCCTGCAGCAGCTGGACCGGGTCACCAAGATGCTGCAGCGCAACCAGGACAACCTGAACCGGAGCCTGGAGATGTTCGCGCCGTTCACCCGCCTGTTCTCCAACGTCGTGGGCAACGGACGGTGGTTCGACAGCTACGTCTGCGGGCTGCTGCCGCCCGCCATCGGACCGATCAACCAGAAGGGCTGCCAGCCATGACCAGCGCACGCCCCTCGCTCACCCGAGCGCTGTCGATCGCGGTGGTGCTCGTGCTCGCCGTGACCGCCGCGGTCTGGTGGCTGTTCTTCGGCGCCGCCGAGCGCAAGGTCACCGCCTACTTCAACGCCGCCGTCGGCATCTACCCGGGCGGCGACGTCCGGATCCTCGGCGTCCCGGTCGGCACCGTCGACGAGGTCGTCCCGCAGGGCCGGCTGGTGCGGGTCGTGATGAGCGTCGACCGCGACGTCGAAGTGCCCGCCGACGCGGGCGCGGTCGCCGTCGCGCCGAGCGTGGTCAGCGACCGCTACGTGCAGCTGACGCCGGTCTACCGGGGCGGGCCGACGCTGGAGGACGGCGCGGTGATCCCGAAGGAACGCACCATGACCCCGGTCGAGCTCGACTCGATCTACCGCAGCCTCAACGACCTGGCCAGTGCGCTCGGCCCGGAGGGCGCCAACGCCGACGGCGCGCTGACCGACCTGCTCAACACCGGCGCGGCCAACCTGGAGGGCAACGGGCAGGCGCTGTCGGACACCATCCGCAACCTCGGCGAGGCGGGCACGACGTTGTCCGGCAACAGCGAGCAGCTGTTCGCCACCGTCGACAACCTGCAGAAGTTCACCTCGATGCTGGCCGCCAACGACGACCAGGTGCGCCGGTTCAACACCCAGATGCAGCAGGTCAGCTCGTTCCTGGCCGACGAGCGCGAGGACATGGGCGCGGCGATGGCCGAGCTCGCGATCGCGCTGGGCGACGTGGAGGCCTTCGTGCGCGACAACCGCGCACTGGTCAAGTCCAATGTGGACCAGCTGCACGGGGTGACCGAGGTGCTGGTGCGGCAGAAGGAAGCGCTGCGCGAATCGCTGGTGAACACGCCGCTGGCGCTGTCCAACCTCTCCAACGTCTACAACGGCGCGGCGGGCACGCTGGACACCAGGATCACCATCAACGAGCTGGCGCAGCCGCCCGCGGTGGCGGTCTGCAAGATGCTGGAGCAGCACTCCCCGGCGGAGGTGCCGAAGGAGGTCAGCGACGCCTGCGCTTCGCTGCAACCGGTCCTCGACGGCGTGGTGAAGCTGCCGACCCCGGCGGAGGCGCTCAACGCCATCCAGACCGGCAAGCTCCCGGAACTCCCGCTCCCGCTCACCCAGCAGGGAGGTACCCGATGAACCTGCGCAAAGATCTTTCTCCGAACTCGTTTTGCGTAGCGGTGCGGGTAGCGGAACCTCAGCGCCCGCCTGGACTGCGGGCGCCCGGCGCCAATACACGGCAGCCGGGCCGTCCTCGCCAGGCGAACGCTGAGAACCCGCGGCGGTGCGAGCTGCGAGGGTGGGCTGAACGCCTCCGGCGTTTCAAGGACAAAGACCGAGGGCTAGGACCGAAGGCGGGAGCTGGAGCCGGTACCTCCCGGCGGATGTGGCGGGTCGGTGCTGCCGTCGTGGTGGCGCTGGTCGTGGTCGGGGGGTGCAGTTCTCGCGGGGTCTACGACATGCCGCTGCCCGGTGGGGCCGATGTCGGTGATCACCCCTACGAGGTGAAGGTGCACTTCGACGACGTGCTGGACCTGGTGCCCAACGCCGGCGTGCGGGTCAACGACGTGCCGGTGGGCCGGGTCAGCACCATCGGGCTCGCGCCGAACTCCTGGGACGCCGAGGTGACCGTGCTGGTCAACGGCGATGTGGAGCTGCCGGTCAACGCCACCGCGCGGCTGCGGCAGTCCAGCCTCCTCGGCGAGAAGTACGTCGAGCTCGCCGGGCCGCCCGAATCGCAGGCGCCGGTCGGCAAGCTGTCCGACGGCGACCGCATCGACCGGGCGAACACCGGCCGCAACCCCGAGGTCGAAGAGGTGCTGGGCGCGCTGTCCATGCTGCTCAACGGCGGTGGCGTCGCCCAGCTGCAGAACATCACCAAGGAGCTCAACGCCGCGCTGGAGGGCCGTGAGTCCGACGTGCGCAGCCTGCTGTCCAACTTGGACGAACTGGTCTCCGGGCTGGACGCCCAGCGCGACGACATCGTCCGCGCGCTGGACAGCGTCAACCGGCTCAGCGCCCGCCTCAACGAGCAGCGCGGCAGCATCGACACCGCCCTGCGCGACCTGGGACCCGGCCTGCAGGTGCTCAACGAGCAGCGCACCCAGCTGGTCGGCATGCTGCAGGCGCTCGACCGGCTCTCCGTGGTGGCCACCGACGTGGTCAACCGCTCCGGCGACGACCTGGTGCACAACCTCGACCAGCTCGCCCCGGTGCTCCAGCAGCTGACCGCGGCGGGCGACAACCTGCCGAAGTCGCTGGAAGTGCTGCTGACCTTCCCGTTCCCGGACAACGTGGTGGACGGCATCCAGAACAGCGACTACGTCAACCTCTACACCGACGTCAACCTCAACCTCACCGACGTGCTGCAGAACCTGGGCCGCAGCAGGCAACCGCTGATCCCGCTGCCGGACGCGGTGCAGAACCTGCCGCTGCCGTTGACCCCCGGGCAGACCACCGCACCGCCGCCACCGCCGGAGGAACCGGCGGAGGACTCCGGCGGTGGCCTGCTGGGCGGGCTGCTGGGAGGTGGCCGCTGATGCTCACCCGTCGAGTTCGCCTGCAGATCGTGGCCTTCGTCGCGATCGCCCTGGTCGGCGTCAGCTTCGCCGGCGCCCGCTACGCCGGGCTGGACCGGCTGTTCGGCCCGCGCGGCTACGTGGTCACGCTGAAACTCGCCGACACCGGCGGTGTTTTCGAGAACGCCGAGGTCACCTACCGCGGCGTGCCGGTCGGCCGGGTCGGCACCATCGAGCTGACCAGCACCGGCGTGAACGTCCCGCTGGACATCGAGTCCAGCGCCCCGCGGATCCCGGACGACGTGGCGGCCGTGGTGACCAACCGGTCCGCGGTCGGCGAGCAGTACGTGGACCTGCAGCCCAAGCGGGACGACGGGCCGTTCCTGGACCACGGTTCGGTGATCACCCAGGAGTCGGCGACCACCCCGCTGCCGGTGGAAACCCTGATGACCAACCTGGACGGGCTGGCCAACTCGGTGCCGGAGGACTCGCTGCGCACCGTGGTCAGCGAGCTGGGCACCGCCTTCCGCGACAACGGCGGCCACCTGCAGACCATCGTCGACACCAGCCGCGAGTTCATCACCGCGGCCCAGGAGCACCTGCCGCAGACCACGAAGCTGCTCGACGACGGCAACACCGTGCTGGCCACGCAGAACGAGCAGGGCTCGGCGATCAAGTCCTTCGGCCGCGACCTGCGCCTGCTGTCCGAGCAGCTGGAGCGCTCCGACGGCGACCTGCGCGCGGTGATCGAGAAGGCCCCGCCCGCCGCCCAGCAGATCAGCGGGCTGATCCACGAGAACCAGCAGCTCACCCCGCTGCTGGCGAACCTGACCAGCACCTCGCAGCTGATCGCCAAGCACGTCGACGGCCTCGAGCACGCCTTCGTCGTCTACCCGGCCGCGGTCACCGTGAGCCGCACGGTGGTGCCCGGCGACGGCACCGCGCACTTCGGCCTGGTGCTCAACGCCTTCGACCCGCTGCCCTGCACCGCGGGCTACGAGAAGACCGAGCGCCGCAACGGCATCGAGATGGACCCGGTGCCGGTCAACACCGACGCCCGCTGCCTGGAACCCCCGGGCAGCGAGACCTCGGTGCGCGGCGCGCAGAATGCACCCGGGCAGTAGGGAAGGAGCCCGAGAATGACCGCTGGAACCCGACGGCGCCCGGTCGTCGCGCTGGTGCTGTTCGCGGTGAGCGTGGTGGCCTGCCTGGTCACCGGGACCTCGTGGGTCCTGGCCGCCAACGATTCGTCGATCGCCTACGCCGAGGTGCGCGACGAGGCGCTGCGCGACGGGCAGAGCGCGATCATCAACTTCAACACCCTGGACTACCGGGACGTGGAGAGCGGCCTGCAGCGCTGGGAGGACAACTCGACCGGCCCGCTGCGCGACGAGATCCGCCAGGGCCGCAAGGACTACGCGACCCAGATCGAGCAGAAGCGCAGCACCACCACGGCCCGCGTCCTGGACTCCGGGATCGTGGAGCTCGACGAGCGCGCCGGCAAGGCGAGGATGATCGCGGTCCTGCAGGTCACGGTCACCGTGGAGGGCGAGCCGCCGGCCACCAAGCAGGACCGCTACCAGGCGGAACTCACCCGCGAAGGCGACACCTGGAAGCTCAGCACGCTCGGCCTCGTGCCGGTGGGCTGACGGCGGACCGCGCAAGCAACACGAGGAGTGCCCCCAGTGCCAACGAACCGCCGCCCGAACAACCAACCGGTCCGCCGCCCGAAGGTCGCGGGCCTGCGCAAACGCCGGACCCACAACGAGGAGCTGCTCGCCGAGGCCCGATCTGCCGGTTCGGCGGAGCAGAGCGAAGCCGCGGCGGAGCGCGGCGAAGCCGTCGCGGAGCGCGGTGAGCCCGTTGCGGAGCGGGCTGTGGAGCGCGGTGAAGCCGTTGCGGAGCGGGCTGTGGAGCGCGGCGAGGCCGTTGCGGAGCGGGCCGGGGTCAACGGAGCTGTGGCGGAGCGCGGCGAAGCCGCCGCGGAGGACTCGGCGGTCGGCGGAGCGCCGGAGGTTTCCGCGGAGCACGGCGAAGCCGTGACGGAGCGGGTGGACAGCAGCGGAGCTCCGGCGGAGCCGGGCGGAGCTGCCGAGGCAGGCTCGGAGCGCGGCGAAGCCGACGCGGAGAGCCGGTGGGCAGCCGCGACGGCGGAGCCGGAGGCGGAGAGCGCCTTCGGCGCGGCGTTGCGCGAAGCGGACGGCAAGAGCGCTCCGCAGTGGCCGCTGTGGGCGGCGACCGTGGTGCTCATCGGGTTGGCCGGGTGGTTCGGGTTCGAGGCGTACTCCGCTCGCTACACCGGTGCCGCCGCGAACGAGGCGATGGTTTCGGCCGGGGCGACCAGCGAGGTCAGCGGGCAGGTCTCCGATGCGGTGGAGAAGCTGTTCTCCTACGACTTCAACGACACCGCGAAGACCGAGGCCGCGGCGAAGGAGCTGCTGACCGGTGCCGCCGTGCAGCGCTACGAGGAGCTGTTCGCGGTCGTCAAGCAGCAGGCCCCGCAGCAGCAGCTGATCGTCACCACCACGGTGAAGGAGCGGTCGGTGACGCGCTTGCAGGGCGACCGGGCGGAGTTGCTGCTGTTCGTCGACCAGCACGCGCGGCGCGCCAACGCTCCCGGTGAGAACGCCGGTCCGGCGCAGATCTCGGTGAGCGCCGAGAAGCAGGGCGACGCCTGGAAGATCAGCCAGATCACGCTGCGCTAGAAAGAGATCCGGCCCCACTGCTGGTGGGCCGGAGGTGGGTCACGGATCGGTCGGTGGGTCACGGCTCGGTGGGTGGTCGCCTTGAGTGGTGTAGCGATTTCAATTGAAATTGGATCTCTTGCGTTTTCGGACCGGGCTGCGGTTCGGTGAATCCAATTTCAACCGAAGTCACGGAGATTCACCGCGGATCGATCGGTGGTCGGGGCGACTAGTGTTGAGCGGGTGCTGGAGCGACTGGAGATCGAGAGTTTCGTGGTCCTGGCCGAGGAGCTGCACTTCGGGCGTACCGCCGAGCGGTTGCGGGTCAGCAGGGCTCGGGTCAGTCAGACCATCCAGCGCTTGGAGCGCCGCGTCGGTGCGCCGTTGTTCGAGCGCTCCAGCAGGCAGGTGCGGTTGACTCCGCTCGGTAAGCAGCTGCTCGACGATGTCGAGCCTGGCTACCGGCTCATCTCGCGTGGCTTGTGCCGGGCGCAGGCCGCTGCGAAGGGGGTCGAGGGCAGCTTCGCCGTCGGCTACCTCGGTGGCGCTGCGGGCGAGTTCGCGCTGGCCGTGATCCGCCGGTTCACCCGCAGGTATCCGGGGATCGACGTGCGGATTCACGAGACTCAGGTCAAGGCCATGTTCGAGCCGCTTCGGGACGGCGAGGTCGAGCTGCTGATCACCCAGCTGCCGGTCGAGGAGGCCGATCTCGTCCTGGGGCCGGTGGTGCTGCGCGTGCCCCGGGTGCTGGCAGTGCCCGCGAACCATCCGCTGGCCAGGCAGGATTCGGTGTCGGTGGAGGACCTGGCGCGCGGTCAGGTCTTCGCCTGCACCGGGCACGTGCCCGACTACTGGCAGGAACACCAGGCGCCGTCGCGCACTCCGGAGGGCCGGATCGTGCACCGCGGCCGGTCGGCGGCGACGCTGCCGGAAACGCTCGCCATGGTCGGCGCCGGGCACGGGATCTCGCCGGTCGGCGCCGACGTCGCCGAGACCTCCGCTCCGCGCGGGGTCACCTTCGTGCCGTTCCGCGACACCGGGCCCCTCGAGTACGGGCTGGTGTGGCGCCGGTCAGGCGAGACCGAGCGGATCCGGGCGTTCGCGGCCGCGGCGGTGGAGCAGTCGGCAGCAGACCGGTAAGCCCGGCTTACCGATCGTTGCTCGTTCCGGGCCTGATCAGCGGAGCTCGGCGAACCAGTCTGGTGCCATGTCCAGCGATCTCGCCCAACTGCCCACCGCCAGCCCACCGGCCGCGAGGAGCACGGCCGCGCTCTTCTCCCTGGCCCTCGGTGCGTTCGCCGTGGGCACCACCGAGGTCGTCATCGCCGGGATCCTCCCGGAGGTGGCGCTCGACACCGGCGTCTCGCTGCCCACCGCCGGGTTGCTCGTGTCCGGGTACGCGCTGGGCATGGTCGTCGGTGCGCCGCTGCTGACGATCCTGAGCGCCCGGTTCGCGCGGAAGCGGATGCTGCTGGGGCTCGTCGGCCTGTTCACCGCGGCCGGGCTGATCAGCGCCCTCGCACCGGGTTTCGCGGCTTTGATGACCGGCCGGGTGCTCTCCGCCCTGGCCGGGGGCGCCTACGTCGGGATCGCCTCCGTCGTCGCAGCGGGGCTGGTGCCGCCGGAGCGGAAGGCGCGGGCCATCGCCATCGTGTTCATGGGCCTCAGCCTCGCCAACGTCCTCGGCGTGCCCGGCGGTACGGCGCTCGGGCAGGCGTTCGGCTGGCGGGCCACGTTCTGGGCGGTGACCGCGATCGGCGCGGTCCTGTTCGTCGCGCTCAGCGCGTTCGTGCCGTACGAGGAGCCGCGGTCGGGCGCCGGGTTCCGCCGCGAGCTGGCGGCCTTCCGGCGCGGCCGGGTGTGGCTCGCGCTCGCCGCGACGGCGTTCGGGTGGGCGCCCTTCCTGACGGTCCTCACCTACATCGCACCGCTGCTGACCGACGTCACCGGGTTCGAGCCGAGCTCGGTGCCGCTGGTGCTGGCCCTGGTCGGTGTGGGCATGGTGATCGGCACGCCGCTGGCGGGACGGCTCGCGGATCGCGCGCTGGCGCCGACCCTGCACGGCGCGCTCGCGGGCGTCTCGGTGATCTCGCTGCTGCTGTTGGTGGTCGTGCACAGCAAGCCCGCGGCGATCGCCGGCTTCCTGCTCTTCGGGCTCGTCGGGGCGGCCGTCATCCCGCCCCTGCAGACCAGGGTGCTCGCCTTCGCCGAGGGCGCCGACGACCTGGCGTCGGCGGCCAACATCTCGGCCTTCAACATCGGCAACGCGGGCGGCCCGCTGCTGGCCGGTGCCGCGCTCTCGGCAGGCGCGGGTTACACCGCGCCGCTGGCGATCGCCGCGGTGCTGGGCGGCGCCGGACTGCTGCTGGCCTGGCTCGCGGGGCGCGTCGGCTGAAGACCCGTGAGTACTTTGTGGTGCTATAGCAACACAAAGTACTCACGGGAGGGCGGTGCTTTGCGCCGCGCGGATCGCCGCCGAGATGCGGTCCACGTCGGCTCGTTCCTGCTCGGGGAGCGGCGCTCCCGCGCTGTCCCGCTCCGCTTCGGCGGCCGACAGCAGCTGCTGGGCCCGCTCGGCGTTCCCGGCGAGGACGGCGGCTCCGGCCAGCCCTTCCAGCGCGAGGGCGACCGCGCGGGGATCGCCGGATTCCCGGGCCACCGCCAGGCCTTCCTCGTGGAGGTCGTGCGCCTGTTCCGGATCGCCGCGCAACTCGGCGATGAAGCCCAGCTCGGCGAGGCTGTGCGCGATGCCCGGCGCGTAGCCCACCGATCGGTTCCAGTCCAGCAGCACCCGGATGTGCCTCTCGGCGTCGTCGAGCCGACCTTCGCGCCGGGCGCCGAGGCCGAGCCCCGCTTCTGCGAAGTACCGGCCGGTCACGTGGCCCTTGGCGGCCGAGAGATCGCGGGCGCGCTCGTGCAGCAGCCGCGCCTGGTCCAGATCCCCGGCCAGCAGGGCGAGCCTGCCCAGTCCGGACAGCATGTCGGCCACCTGCGGCCACAACCCGAGCTCTTCGCCGCGGCGCAGGCCGTCGCGGAGCAGCCGCGCCGCTTCGGCGTAGTCGCCGATGACCTCGGCTCTCCGGGCGAGGAGACCGGCGGCCCGGAGCTGTCCCCACCGATCGCCGAGACCGGCGAAGATCCTGGCGCTTTCGGTCGCGTCGCGCTCCAGCGTCGCGACGTCACCGCGCAGCAAGGCGTGGTGGGCGGTGCTGCTCGACGCCGCAGCGATGCCCCACTCGTCCCCGACGGCGCGGAATCCGGCCAGGGCGCGCTGCGCAAGAGCGTCACCGACCGACTGGTCACCACCGCCGAGCAACGCCTCCGCGAGCAGCCATTCGGTGAACGCACGGCCCGCCGGATCGTCGACCCGGTCGAATGCGGTCAGCCCGGCGTCCACCAGCGCAGTCCGGTCCGAATCGCTGCCGCTGAGCAGCATCAGCGCCGACCGCCAGCCGTTGGCCCGCGCCCGCAGCGCCGAGGCGGGATCGCCGGGCGTGCTCAGCGCCGCGTCGAGCAGCCGGATCCCGTCGGCGAGCCGCCCGCGCAGGAACCAGTACCAGGCCAGCGCGTCGACGAGTCGCAGCGCACCGCCGGAATCCCCGCGTCGCACCGAATCCTCCACGGCGGAGCGCAGATTCGCGTACTCGGTGTCCACCACCGCGAGCCACCGCCGCTGGTCCGCGCCGCGCAGCCGGTCGCGTGCCTGTTCGGCGAGGGACGTGTAGTACTCGTTGCGCGCCTCTCGGACCAGGTCGGCCTCCCCGGCCTGGGCCAGCCGGTCCGAGCAGTACAGCGCGACCGACTCCAGCAGCCGGTAGCGCGGTCCTTCCCCGGTGTCGGTCATCGCGATGAGCGACCGGTCCACCAGGCGGGCGAGCAGGTCGAGGATCCGTCCGCGGGAGAGCTCCTCGCTCGCGCAGACGTGCTCGGCCGCGGCCAGCCCGAAACCATCGGCGTGCACCGAAAGCCTTCTCAACACGGCCTGTTCCGGTTCGGTGAGCTGCTCCCAGCTCCAGTCGATCACCGCGCGCAACGTCTGCTGGCGACCGGGCGCGCTCCGGTTCCCGACGACCAGCAGCTCGAACCGGTCGTCCATCCGCGCGGCGAGCTCGCGGATCCCGAGGGCCCGCACCCGGGCGGCGGCCAGCTCCAGCGCCAGCGGGATGCCGTCCAGCCGGCGGCAGATGCCGGCGACGGCGGCGGCGTTGCCCGCATCGATGGTGAAACCGGGAGCCGTGGCGGCAGCCCGGGCGGCGAACAAGCGGACGGCGCTGAACTTCGGCAACGCCTCGGCGCCGCTGTCGGCGGGCGAGTGCGGCAGTTCGAGCGCGGCGACCGGGTACAGGGCTTCACCGGACACGCCGAGCGGTTCCTGGCTCGTCGCCAGCACGCGCAGTCCCGGCACCGATCGCAGCAGCCGCTCGGTCAGTTCGGCGACCTCGGCCACCAGGTGCTCGCAGTTGTCCAGGACCAGCAGGACACGCTTGCCCTCCAGCGCGGTGATCAGCTGGTCGACCGGACCGGCGCTGGACCTTCCGTCGTCGCGGATTCCCAGCACCGCATGCACGGTGTCCACGATGGCGGTGTGCGATGAGGACTTGTCGATCCCGGCGAGCTCCACGAACCACACGCCGTCGGAGTGCTCAGCGATCAGGGAACGCGCTGCCTCGACTCCCAGCCGGGTCTTGCCGACGCCGCCGGGCCCGATGAGGGTGACCAACCGGTGCTCGCCGACCAGCGCGCACACGTCGCGGGTCGCTTCGGCCCGGCCGATCAGCTCGGTGAGCTGGCCGGGCAGGTTCGTCGGAGTGGTGGCCGGGCGGGGCGCGATCAGCGGGTCCTGCTCGAGGATCGCCTGGTGCACGGCGACGATCTCGGGGCCCGGATCGACTCCGAGCTCGGTGCGCAGCCGATCCCGCAACTCGGTGAAACCGGCGAGCGCCTCGCTCTGCCGCCCGGTGCGGTACAACGCGCGCAGGTGCGCTGCACGTAATCGTTCGCGCAGCGGGTGTTCGGCGATCACGGGCGCCAATTCGCCTACCAGCTCGGCGTGTTCGCCGAGTTCGAGCAGCGCTTCGGCCCTGGCCTCCACCGCGGAAAGCCGGAGTTCGGTCAGCCGGGCCGCTTCCACCGCCGCGAACTCCTCGTCGGCGACCTCGGAGAACGCGGCACCGCGCCAGAGACCGAGCGCGGTGCTCAGAGCGTTGGCCCGCGACCGGGCATCCGCGCCGGTCCCGAGCAACTCCTCGAACCGGCCGGCGTCCACCGCGTCGGCCGGGACGTCCAGCCCGTAGCCCGCTGCTCCCGACACCACCAGCGTGCGGGCGCTCGGCTCGGCGGCGGCGAGAGCACTGCGCAGCTGCGAGACCTTGACCTGCAGCGCGGCAGGTGCGTCACGGGGCGCGCGGCGTGGCCACAGCACGTCGATGAGCCGGTCGGTCGACACCGGACGTCCACGGTGGACGAGGAGGACGGCGAGCACCGTCAGCACCTGCCCGGCCGGGATCTTGACCGGCTCGTCCTCATCCGTCCACGCCATCAGCGGGCCGAGCACACCGAACCTCATGACCGTGACGATACGGTCCCGAGCGCCGTGCGAGGGGCGTCGTAAGGCGGTTGTAGGGGAGCTGTAGGCCGCTCCGGCGAAGGTCGTGACCAACACGACGACAGCCGGAAAGGCGGATCCGATGCAGACGACCGATTCCCTGCGAGTGGCGATCATCATCGGCAGCACGCGGGAGCAGCGGTTCGGGCCGACGGTGGCCGGGTGGTTCCACGACCACGCGCTCAAGCACGGTGGGCTCGACCTGGACCTGATCGACCTCGCGGAGACCGGGCTGCCCGACGTCCTCGGCCGTCCCGACGACGCCGTCGACGCCCTGGCACCGCGCCTCGCCCAGGCCGATGCGTTCGTCTTCGTCACGCCCGAGTACAACCGCGGCTATCCCGCCGCGCTCAAGACCGCCATCGACTCCTACGTCGACGAGTGGAAGGCGAAGCCGGTCGCCATCGTCTCCTACGGCGGCGTCTCGGGTGGCCTGCGCGGCGCCGAACAGCTGCGCCAGGTCATGGGCGAGCTGCACGCCGTCACCATCCGCGACGCGGTGAGCTTCCACTCCTGCTGGAACAAGTTCGACGACGACGGCCTGCCGCTGGACATCGCCGGCGCGAGTGCCGCCGCTACGGCGCTGCTCAACCAGCTCACCTGGTGGGCCCGCGCGCTGCGCGCCGCCCGCACCGCCCAGCCGTACCCGTTCTGATCCCGAGAGGAGGAACCGATGTCGAAACGACCTGCCCTGGCCCTGCTGGCCTTCTCCAGCCTGATCACCTCGCTGGACTTCACCATCATCTACGTCGCCCTGCCCGACATCGCCCGCGACGTGGGCTTCTCCGCCCACTCCACGCAGTGGGTGGTCAGCGCGTACGCCATCTTCTTCGGCGGGCTCCTGCTGCTGGGCGGGCGGTCGGCCGACCTGCTCGGCAGGCGGCGGATGTTCGTGCTCGGGATGGCGCTGTTCGGCGCCGCATCGCTGCTGGGCGGATTCGCCACTTCCACGACCGCCCTGATCGCGGCGCGGGCGATCCAGGGGATCGGCGCGGCAGTGCTGTTCCCCGCGACGTTGTCACTGGTCAACACCATGTTCGAGGAGGGAAGGCAGCGGATCCGGGCGCTCGCGGTGTGGGCGGGCGCCGGGGCGGGCGGAGTCAGCCTCGGCGCGTTGCTCGGCGGGGTGCTGACCAGCGCGTTCGGCTGGCAGGCGGTGTTCCTGGTCAACGTGCCGCTGGTGATCGCCGGAACGGTGGCGGCATTCCTGGTGCTGCGCGCGGACGGGCCTCGCGACCGCGGGCGCTTCGACGTGCCCGGCGCGATCACCGGAACCGCGGGCACCACCCTGCTGGTGTTCACCGTGGCGCAGGGACCGGAAACCGGGTGGACCTCGGCGCCCGTCCTGATCGGTGGCGTGTCGGCGGTGGTGCTGCTGGCCGCGTTCCTGGTCGTCGAGGCGCGCAGTGCCGGGCCGCTCATGCCGTTGCGGCTGGCGCGAAAGTTGGGCCCGGTGCTCGCCGTCATCTTCGTCTTCGGCGGGACCATGCAGAACGTCGTCTACTTCCTGACGCTGTTCGTGCAGAACGTGTGGCGCTACAGCGCGCTCGTCACCGGGCTGGTCTTCCTGAGCCTCTCGGTGGTCATCGCGACCGCGAACTTCGTCGCCGAGCGGCTCATGGTCCGGATCGGCATCCGCACCACCCTGATCAGCGGTCTGCTGCTCGGCGCGGTCGGCAGTGCGCTGCTGGCCGCGGGGATGGTCGCCGACGGCTCCTACTGGACGATCCTGGCCGGGATCCTGGTCTACGGCGCGGGGATGGGCACCGTGTTCCCGACGGTGTTCGCCGCCGCTGGAACCGGTGTCGCCGAGCAGGAGCAGGGCAGCGCGGGCGGGCTCGCCAACACCGCCCTGCAGGTCGGCACCGGCGTGGGGCTGGCGGTGCTCGTCGGCATCGCGAACGCCGGCTCGGCCGGGCTGGACGGCGAGGCGCTGCGCATCGCGACCGCGGACGGCCTGCGCACCACGGTTGTCGTCTCAGCTGCGCTCACCCTCCTTGGCCTGCTCGCCGCCGTGGCGCTGCCCGGCCGGGCCAAGGCCGACGACACCACAGTGGCCGAACCGGTCGCGGCTGCCTGAACACCCCTGGATCGCGAGAGAAAGCGAGGACACCATGAGCACACCGATGCATCCGTCCTACCGGTGGAACGGCGAGGACCTGGACCTGGACGCCTACCTGGCCCGGATCGGCTTCGAGGGCGACCGCGCGCCGACGCCTGCCACGCTGCGCAGGCTGGTCCACCTGCACACCACGACGATCCCGTTCGAGAACCTGGAGATCATCCTCGGCCGCCCGGTCCTGCTGGACGTGAAGTCGTTGCAGGACAAGCTGGTCCGGCAGCGCCGGGGCGGGTACTGCTTCGAGAACAGCGCGCTGTTCGCGGCTGCGCTGGAAGCGCTTGGCTTCGGCGTCACCGGCTTGAGCGGGCGGATCTTCATCGGCCCGGGGGAAGGACTGCTGCCCGGCACCCACGCGGGGCTGCGCGTGACCACCGCGGCGGACGAGCGGGTCTGGCTCTGCGACGTCGGATTCGGCTCGGGTCCGCTGGCACCGGTCGAGCTGACGCCGGGCGATGACGAGATCGACATCGACGGGTGGCGGTTCCGGCTCGAACTCGGCGCCGACGACTTGGGCGTGCAGGTGGCCACGCTGCACCACTTCTCCCGCAACGGCTGGCAGAACCGGCGCGCGTTCACGATGACACCGCAGTACCGGGTCGACTACGAGGTCGGCAACCACTACGTGTCGACGTCCGCCCATTCGCCGTTCACCACGCGGCCCATCGTCCAGCGGATGCACCCGGAGGTCCACCACATGCTCGACGGCCTCACCCTGAACACCCAGTACCCGGACGGAACCGGCGAAACCCGCGACGTGGAGCGGGCCGACCTGCCGGAGATCCTGTCCGAGACCTTCGACATCGACCTCGACGACGCGGACGCGAAGCAGCTCGTCGAGCAGCCGTGGGGCGCGGACCAGCGCCTTTGAGCACGTCAGGGCCGTGAGCGGTATAGCACCACGAACCGCTCACGGGCCGATGTGGACGTGAGCGGACCAGCGCGAAGGTTCGTCCGGGTAGTGGGCCCGGAGCTGGCGCACCGCGTTGTGCAGCGCGTAGGCCGCGCGGTCGGTGTCGAAGTGGTCGGTGAACAGGTCCGCGTAGACGTCCGCGTGGATCGCCACCGCGCTGTCCTCGTCGACCTCCCACAGGGTGCCGATGGCGTGCGTGTAGCCCGCGAAGCCCAGCGCTCCGGGCAGCGACACCGCCGCCGCGCACGGCTCGTCGGCCGCCGTCGCGCACTGGCCGAGGTAGCAGAACTCCGCCTCGTCCAGCGACACCTGGCCCAGTTCGACCAGGCCCAGCGGGCGCTGCGGCGCTTCGCGGTCCAGCAGCATGCCCGCCGCGGGCTGCGTCGGGAACTGCGAGCTCGGCTCGCACACGTGCAGCCACGGGTGGTTCGGGATCATCCGCAGCATCTCCGCCGCGTTGGCCGTCTCCACTGCGGCGATCTCCGCGGACGGCCAGCGCTGCGCCAGGACCTGGTTCTGCCGCGGCAGCTCGCGCGCCACCAGCTCCGCCGAACCGGCCGCCACCAGCGGCGTTCCCGACTCCGGGACGGGCCGTTCGGTGGCCCGCAGCAGGCAGCCCAGGGTCGGCGCGTAGGAGGACACCACCCGGTCCAAAGTGGACTCGCCGGTGCGCGCGGCCGACGCGTGCACCGGCAGGAACGCCGGGGCGCCGAAGGCGCTCCACCAGATCCGCGGCCACCGGGCGCCCGGCTCCGGGGTGTCCAGGTAGCCCATCCGGTCCAGGACCGGCCGGGTGATGCGGCGCCACGTCCAGTCCAGGCAGTCGGTCAGCACGGCGTGCTGGTCCTGGTGCGCGGCCTCCAGCAGCTCCGCGGCGCGCGCGGCGGTGTTCTCCGGCGTGACGTCGGGCAGCGGCACGGTAAGCACGCGGCCACCGATGATCACCAGCGCGTCGGAGCGGTACCGGCTGAGGTTGATCAGCACCGCCGAGCCGTCCGGCGCGGCGTCGGCCAGCTTCTCGAACGGGATGCGCCGCAGGTGGTCGGGCTGCACCGCGCGGGCTTCGGCCAGCAGCTCCTCCCAGGAGCGGGCCAGCCGCGTCCGGTCGTCGAACTCGGTCAGCCCCGGCTCCGCCACCGGCCGGTCCAGCAGCCGCCGCAGCCGGACCACCTCGTCGGCCAGGTCCGGGTGGGTGCGGTGCAGCCTGCCGAGCTCGCCGCCGGTGGGCAGGAAGTCCGCCAGGATCGCGGAGCGCCCGTGCTCCAGCAGCTCCGCCGCCAGCTCGGGCTCGCCGCTCTCCACCGCGCACGCCGCGGCGTCCGCCGCGATCAGCGCCCAACCCTGCTGCGCGGCGGGTGCCGCCACCACGCGCTTGCCCCTGGTGACCAGCGGCAGCAGCTCCACGGCGTAGGTGAACGACTCCAGCGCCTCCGACCAGCGGCTGGCCTGCGCGCAGATCCGCCCGGCCAGTGCGGCGGCCCGCAACCGCTGGTCGGCGGGGGCGTTGTTCTGCTCCGCGGCCTCCATGAGCACCTTGCGCGCCCACCGGTAGTAGCGGCGGCGCCCGCTGCGCTGGTACAGCGACTGCAGCGCGCGCCCCTGGTGGATCGCCGCGTTCGCGCGCTCGGGAGCGTCCAGCGGCATGGCTTCGAGCGCCTGCTCGAACAGCTCGATGGCGGTCTCGATGTCGCGCGTCCTGGCCGTCAACCGGAACCGGTGCGCCGAGACGATGCCCAGCTGCGTCCACGCGGTGTACTGCGCGGCCGGGCCGCACTTCGCGGCTTCTCGCGCCAGTTCGGCCGCGCGGTCCAGGTCGACGCTGTCGCCGCTGTGCTCGAAGCGCTCGATCAGCGTCGCGATCAGCGCGTTGAGCGCCGCGCCGCGCTGGTCGGCGGCTGCCGCCTCGGTCGCCGCCTCGCCCGCGGTGACAGCGGTGTCGAGCACCTTGGCCTCGGCGCCGTGCAGGAAGTGCCTGCGCAGCAGGGTCGCGTAGCCGGTGAGGGCGATGGCCCGGTTGGTGTCGTCGGCGGACATCGCGCGCACCGCCGGGGCGATCGGGCGCAGCACCCGGCGCAGCTGGCTGGCCTCCCCGCTGGCGTCGACGTGCTCGACGGTGGTGGCGGCCAGGTTCCAGATCGCGGTGCCGAGCAGCGGGTGCCCGGTGTCGAGCACTCCGAGCACCCCGACCACCTCGCTGATCGCCGAGTTGAGGTCGGTCAGGTCGCCGTGCTCCCGGAACCGCAGCCGCAGCGCGCGCGACAGGTGGCACAGCGCCGCGCGGCGCGGATCGCCGTCGGCGAGCGCCCCGGCACCCGAGCCGAGGTGCTTGATCGCCTCGTCCAGGTCGTCCAGCGAACCGCCGCGCTCGTACCGGCGCAGCAGCGCGCCGCCGAGGTTGACCAGCAGCTCGGAGGTGGCCGCGTCGTTGGCCGGGGAGATCCGCGCGGCCTCCCGGAACACGTCGACCGACTCGTCGTCGGAGGCGGCCGAGCCGGCCAGCTGGGCGTGCAGCTTGAGCGCGTTGGCCAGCCTGATCAGCGCCATCGCGCGCCGCTGGTCGCGGCGCGGAGCCTGCTCGACGGCTTGCCGCGCGACCCGCACGCTCTCCGCCGCGTGCGCGGCGCTCTCGGTCTTCGCCGCGAGATCGGCCAGCGCCAGCGCCAGGTTGCACTGGTAGAGGATCCGGTCGCGGTCGGTGTCGTGGGCGGCGGTGGTGGCCGACCGGTAGTAGCCGATGGCGTCCTCGAGATCGGCCAGCTCGCCGGTGCGCAGGTGCGTCAGCTGCGTCGCGCTGCCCAAGTTGTTGAGCACGCCCGCGCGCGCGGGATCGCTCTCCCGCAGCACGCCCGCGGTCGCGCGGAACACCTCGGTGACCCAGGGCAGCTGCTCGAAGTCGAGGGTGGTGACGATCTGGTTCATCGCCGCGATCGCGTCGGCGTAGCGCTGCTCGGCGCTGCGGCGCGGGTCCGGCGCCGAGATCGGGGGTTCCGGGGCCGGGGGCTCGGGAGTCGCTTCCTGTTCGTCGGTGAACCAGCTGGAGCGGGTGCCGCCGCGAGCTCCTTGCCCTCCGGTCCAACGCTGCAGCCCGCCGAAACGCTCGTTCGCGCGGTTTGCATCGTCTGTCATCGGTTGTTCTCCTGTGGCTTGCTCACCGGGGCACCGTTCGGGGAGTTCGGTGGCGTAACACGCTACCGGCGGGCGCAGCCGCCGAATAGACCATGTGCACCACCTGAGATCGCTCCGGTGGGCGTCCGCGGCGCGATCTCCCGATCTCCGAACCTACTCGGCGAGCGGGTCCCGGGGTTCCGGTTGAGATCATTAATACTCACGGCTAACACGCAGTGAAGAGATCATTTCCCGATCGGCCGAACCGGCCGGCGCCGCGGCGGCCGCCAGGCCGGATCCGGCGCGGAATCGGAGTGATCGCCGCCGGTCACCCCGGGTGCCGATTCCGCGGCTCTGCGTGCTCGGGTGCAAATCGGCCTCCCGGTCCGAGATCGCGAATTCGCAGATCGAATTCGCGGTTGGTGATGACCAGCGGTGCCGATGTGAGCACACGGGGTGAGAGACCGAGGACGGCTTCGCCGGATTGACTCCGTTCGGCGCAGTCGCTCCCGGGAATGCGGAAGACCGGTTCCGGCGTTGAGTCGCTCGTCACCCGGACGGCCGCCCCAAGTCGATTCGCCGGGGAGTGTCAAGGGCCGTTCGGAGGGGTGTCGGGAGTGTCGGGAAGAGGTCCCCGGAGCCACCGCCCAATGGTGCTCTGACCTGCTGAAACCGGCTCTCCGGCGGTCACGAGCGGTGATCGTGTTTTGCGCCACGAGGGTGATCGGAGCGTGATCTCTTGACTGGCGGCGCGCTGGGGTTCACTCTGGTGCTCAACGCGGGGCTGGGCCGCCATCGGTGGGCCCCCTCGACAGCTGGCGAGGTTCCGGCTAGACTGCTACTTTGCGCTGCCCTCTTTCCGTCTACTCGTGCACCGGGTCGTAGGATTGCGGGCGCCATTGCACCCTTGACAGCTGTGTTAGCGGACTGTGCGTTTAGCTGACGCGCGCTTTGATGACGCGGCTGTAGCCAGTTCAGAGTCCCGGAAGGACGCATCTTGGCAGTCTCCCGCGCGACCAAGGTCTCTGCAGCTTCCAACTACACGTCGGGGATCCCTGGGGCACCCAAGCGGGTCTCGTTCGCGAACATCCGCGAGCCGTTGAACGTGCCGAACCTGCTAGACCTGCAGATCCAGTCCTTCGAATGGCTCGTCGGCAACGAGGCCTGGTTCCAGCGCCGGGTCGACGCCGGCGAGGAAGTTCCGGTTGGCGGCCTTGAAGAGGTCCTCGGCGAGATCTCCCCGATCGAGGACTTCTCCGGATCGATGTCGCTGTCCTTCTCCGACCCACGCTTCGACGAGGTCAAGGCCTCCGTCGAGGAGTGCAAGGACAAGGACATGACCTACGCCGCGCCGCTGTTCGTCACCGCGGAGTTCACCAACCACACCACTGGCGAGATCAAGAGCCAGACGGTGTTCATGGGTGACTTCCCGATGATGACGGACAAGGGCACCTTCATCATCAACGGCACCGAGCGGGTCGTGGTCTCCCAGCTCGTGCGGTCCCCCGGCGTCTACTTCGACCAGTCGGTCGACAAGACCACGGACAAGGACGTCTTCAGCGTCAAGATCATCCCCAGCCGCGGTGCGTGGCTGGAGTTCGACGTCGACAAGCGCGACACCGTCGGCGTCCGCATCGACCGCAAGCGCCGCCAGCCGGTCACCGTGCTGCTGAAGGCGCTGGGCTGGTCGGCCGAGGCGATCCGCGAGCGGTTCGGCTTCTCCGAGACCCTGATGGCGACCCTGGAGAAGGACCACACCGCAGGCACCGACGAAGCGCTGCTGGACATCTACCGCAAGCTGCGCCCGGGCGAGCCGCCGACCAAGGAGAGCGCGCAGACCCTGCTGGAGAACCTGTTCTTCAAGGAGAAGCGCTACGACCTGGCCCGCGTCGGCCGCTACAAGGTCAACAAGAAGCTCGGCCTGGGCATGCCGTACGAGACCGGCGTGCTGACCGAGGAAGACATCGTCACCACGATCGAGTACCTGGTCCGCCTGCACGCCGGCGAGACCGAGATGCCCGCTCGCGGTGAGGGCGAGGGCGCCACCGTCCCGGTCGAGGTCGACGACATCGACCACTTCGGCAACCGGCGCCTGCGCACCGTGGGCGAGCTGATCCAGAACCAGGTCCGGGTCGGCCTGTCCCGCATGGAGCGCGTCGTCCGCGAGCGGATGACCACCCAGGACGTCGAGGCGATCACCCCGCAGACCCTGATCAACATCCGCCCGATCACGGCGGCGATCCGGGAGTTCTTCGGCACCTCGCAGCTGTCCCAGTTCATGGACCAGACCAACCCGATCGCGGGCCTGACGCACAAGCGCCGGCTCTCCGCGCTCGGCCCGGGCGGTCTGTCCCGTGAGCGCGCGGGCATGGAAGTCCGGGACGTGCACCCCTCGCACTACGGCCGGATGTGCCCGATCGAGACGCCGGAAGGCCCGAACATCGGTCTGATCGGCTCGCTGGCGACCTTCGCCCGCGTCAACCCGTTCGGCTTCATCGAGACGCCGTACCGCAAGGTCGTCGACGGCCGGGTCACCGACCAGATCGACTACCTGACCGCGGACGAGGAAGACCGCTACGTCAAGGCGCAGGCCAACGCGCCGATCGACGACGAGGGCAACTTCGTCGACGACCGCGTGCTGGGTCGGCGGAAGGGCGGCGAGGTCGAGCTGCTCGCCCCGACCGAGATCGACTACATGGACGTCTCGCCGCGGCAGATGGTCTCCGCCGCGACCGCGATGATCCCGTTCCTCGAGCACGACGACGCCAACCGCGCCCTGATGGGTGCGAACATGCAGCGCCAGGCGGTGCCGCTGCTGCGCAGCGAGTCCCCGCTGGTCGGCACCGGCATGGAGCTCCGCGCCGCCGTCGACGCCGGTGACGTGATCACCGCGGAGAAGGCCGGTGTGGTCGAGGAGCTGTGCGCCGACTTCGTGACGATCATGGCCGACGACGGCACCCGCCGCTCGTACCGGATGAACAAGTTCTCGCGGTCCAACCACGGCACTTGCATCAACCAGAAGCCGATCGTCAACGAGGGCGACCGCATCGAGGTCGGTCAGGTCATCGCCGACGGCCCGTGCACCCAGAACGGCGAGATGGCGCTGGGCAAGAACCTGCTCGTCGGCATCATGCCGTGGGAGGGGCACAACTACGAGGACGCGATCATCCTGTCCCAGCGCCTGGTGCAGGACGACGTGCTCACCTCGATCCACATCGAGGAGCACGAGGTCGACGCCCGCGACACCAAGCTGGGCGCCGAGGAGATCACCCGGGACATCCCGAACGTCTCCGACGACGTGCTGGCCGACCTCGACGAGCGCGGCATCATCCGCATCGGTGCCGAGGTCCAGGGCGGCGACATCCTGGTCGGCAAGGTCACCCCGAAGGGCGAGACCGAGCTGACCCCGGAGGAGCGCCTGCTGCGCGCGATCTTCGGCGAGAAGGCCCGCGAGGTCCGCGACACCTCCCTGAAGGTGCCGCACGGCGAGACCGGCAAGGTCATCGGCGTCCGCGTGTTCAACCGCGAGGACGACGACGAGCTGCCCCCGGGCGTCAACCAGCTGGTGCGGGTCTACGTCGCGCAGAAGCGCAAGATCCAGGACGGCGACAAGCTCGCCGGCCGCCACGGCAACAAGGGCGTCATCGGCAAGATCCTGCCCGCCGAGGACATGCCGTTCCTGTCCGACGGCACCCCGCTGGACATCATCCTGAACACCCACGGTGTGCCGCGACGGATGAACATCGGTCAGGTGCTGGAGACGCACCTCGGCTGGATCGCCTCCCAGGGCTGGTCCATCGACGGTGACGCCGACTGGGCCAAGCGCCTGCCGGAGGAGCTCTACGAGGTCGAGCCGGGCACCAACACCGCGAGCCCCGTCTTCGACGGTGCTCGGGAGGAGGAGATCACCGGTCTGCTGGCCTCCACCCTGCCGAACCGCGACGGTGAGCGCATGGTCGGCGGCGATGGCAAGGCCCAGCTGTTCGACGGGCGCAGCGGCGAGCCGTACCCGTACCCGACTGCGGTCGGCTACATGTACATCCTCAAGCTGTCGCACCTGGTGGACGACAAGATCCACGCCCGGTCGACCGGTCCGTACTCGATGATCACCCAGCAGCCGCTGGGCGGTAAGGCGCAGTTCGGTGGTCAGCGCTTCGGTGAGATGGAGTGCTGGGCCATGCAGGCCTACGGCGCCGCCTACACGCTGCAGGAACTGCTCACCATCAAGTCCGACGACGTGGTGGGCCGCGTGAAGGTCTACGAAGCGATCGTCAAGGGCGAGAACATCCCGGAGCCGGGCATCCCGGAGTCCTTCAAGGTGTTGCTGAAGGAGCTCCAGTCGCTGTGCCTGAACGTCGAGGTGCTCTCCAGCGATGGTGCCGCGATCGAGATGCGCGACAGCGAGGACGAGGACCTGGAGCGCGCTGCGGCCAACCTCGGCATCAACCTCTCGCGCAACGAGTCGGCCTCGGTCGACGACCTCGCGCACTGACCCTCGCCGCCGGTCCGCGGGATCGCTCCCGCGGACCGGCGTCCGACCCAACCCTGGCACTCCTGCCGCTAGTCGGCAGACCCTTTCGACCAAGGGAGAAGACCCGACGTGCTTGACGTCAACTTCTTCGATGAACTCCGCATCGGCCTGGCCACGGCCGACGACATCCGCCAGTGGTCGTACGGCGAGGTCAAGAAGCCCGAGACCATCAACTACCGCACCCTGAAGCCGGAGAAGGACGGGCTCTTCTGCGAGAAGATCTTCGGTCCGACCCGGGACTGGGAGTGCTACTGCGGCAAGTACAAGCGCGTCCGCTTCAAGGGCATCATCTGTGAGCGCTGCGGTGTCGAGGTCACCCGCGCCAAGGTGCGCCGCGAGCGGATGGGCCACATCGAGCTGGCCGCCGCCGTCACCCACATCTGGTACTTCAAGGGCGTCCCGTCCCGGTTGGGCTACCTGCTCGACCTGGCCCCCAAGGACCTCGAGAAGATCATCTACTTCGCGGCCTACGTGATCACCGGTGTGAACACCGAGCTGCGGCACAACGACCTGTCGACGCTGGAGAGCGAGATCAGCGTCGAGCGCAAGCGGGTCGCCGACCAGCGCGACTCCGACCTGGAGGCGCGTGCCCAGAAGCTCGAGGCCGACCTCGCCACCCTGGAGGCGGAGGGCGCCAAGAGCGACCAGCGCCGCAAGGTCAAGGAAGGCGCCGAGCGCGAGATGAAGCAGCTGCGCGACCGCGCGCAGCGGGAGCTCGACAAGCTCGACGAGATCTGGGACACCTTCACCAAGCTGGAGCCGCGCCAGCTGATCGCCGACGAGGTCCTGTACCGCGAGCTCTACGACCGGTACGGCGAGTACTTCACCGGCGGCATGGGCGCCGAGGCCATCCAGTCGCTGCTGTCGACCTTCGACATCGGCGCCGAGGCCGAGCTGCTGCGCGAGACCATCCGCAGCGGCAAGGGCCAGAAGAAGCTGCGCGCGCTCAAGCGGCTCAAGGTCGTGGCGGCCTTCCAGGCCACCGGCAACGACCCGAGCGGCATGGTGCTCAACTGCGTGCCGGTCATCCCGCCGGACCTGCGTCCGATGGTGCAGCTGGACGGTGGCCGCTTCGCGACCTCCGACCTCAACGACCTGTACCGCCGGGTGATCAACCGGAACAACCGCCTCAAGCGGCTGATCGACCTCGGCGCGCCCGAGATCATCGTCAACAACGAGAAGCGGATGCTCCAGGAGTCCGTGGACGCGCTGTTCGACAACGGCCGTCGCGGGCGTCCGGTCACCGGCCCGGGCAACCGGCCGCTGAAGTCGCTGTCCGACCTGCTCAAGGGCAAGCAGGGCCGCTTCCGCCAGAACCTGCTGGGCAAGCGCGTCGACTACTCGGGCCGTTCGGTCATCGTGGTCGGCCCGCAGCTGAAGCTGCACCAGTGCGGTCTGCCGAAGGAGATGGCGGTCGAGCTGTTCAAGCCGTTCGTCATGAAGCGGCTGGTCGACCTCAACCACGCGCAGAACATCAAGTCCGCCAAGCGGATGGTGGAGCGCCAGCGCCCGCAGGTGTGGGACGTGCTGGAAGAGGTCATCGCCGAGCACCCGGTGCTGCTCAACCGCGCACCCACGCTGCACCGCCTCGGCATCCAGGCCTTCGAGCCGCAGCTGGTCGAGGGCAAGGCGATCCAGCTGCACCCGCTGGTCTGCGAGGCGTTCAACGCGGACTTCGACGGTGACCAGATGGCGGTGCACCTGCCGCTGTCGGCCGAGGCCCAGGCCGAGGCCCGGATCCTGATGCTCTCCAGCAACAACATCCTGTCCCCGGCGTCCGGTCGCCCGCTGGCGATGCCGCGCCTGGACATGGTGACCGGCCTGTACCACCTGACCAAGCAGGTGGACGGCGCCAAGGGCGAGGGCCTGGCGTTCTCGTCGGTCGGCGAGGCCATCATGGCCTTCGACCGCGGTGTGCTGGGGCTGCAGGCCAAGATCAAGATCCGGCTGAAGGACGTCGTGCCGCCGCGCGGGAACACCCCGGAGGGCTGGGAGCCCGGTCAGCCGTGGCTGGCCGAGACCACCCTGGGCCGGGTGTTCTTCAACGAGCTGCTGCCCGAGGACTACCCGTTCGTCGACGACCTGCTGCCGAAGAAGAAGCAGGCCGCGATCGTCAACGACCTCGCCGAGCGGTACCCGATGGTCACCGTCGCCCAGACGCTGGACAAGCTGAAGGACGCCGGCTTCCACTGGGCGACCCGTTCGGGCGTGACCGTGTCGATCACCGACGTGGTCGTGCCGCCGAACAAGACCGAGATCCTCGACGGCTACGAGGCCAAGGCCGACCAGGTCGAGAAGCGGTACCGCCGCGGTGCGCTGTCCTACCAGGAGCGCAACGCCGAGCTGGTCAAGGTCTGGACGGCGGCCAAGGACGAGGTCGCCGAGGCGATGGAGACCAACTTCCCGGAGGACAACTCGATCAGCACGATCGTGAAGTCCGGGGCCGCCGGTAACATGACGCAGGTCGTGCAGCTGGCCGGTATGCGTGGTCTGGTGTCGAACCCGAAGGGTGAGTACATCCCGCGCCCGATCAAGGCGAACTTCCGCGAGGGCCTGTCCGTGCTGGAGTACTTCATCTCCAACCACGGTGCCCGCAAGGGTCTCGCCGACACGGCGCTGCGCACCGCCGACTCGGGTTACCTGACCCGTCGTCTGGTGGACGTCTCGCAGGACGTCATCGTCCGCGAGACCGACTGCGGCACCGAGCGCGGCATCAAGATGCCGATCGCGGAGCTGCTGCCGGACGGCAAGCTGCTGCGCGACCCGCACGTCGAGACCAGCGTCTACGCCCGCACCACGGCCGAGGACGTCACCGACGCCGACGGCAACATCGTGCTGGCCCGCGGTTCGGACCTGGGTGACCCGGCGATCGAGAAGCTGCTCGCCGCCAGCGTCACCAAGGTCAAGGTCCGCAGCGTCCTGACCTGCGAGTCCGGCGTGGGCGTCTGCTCGGTCTGCTACGGCCGCTCGATGGCCACCGGCAAGCTGGTGGACGTCGGCGAGGCCGTCGGCATCGTCGCCGCCCAGTCGATCGGTGAGCCGGGTACGCAGCTGACGATGCGTACCTTCCACCAGGGCGGTGTCGCGGGTGACGACATCACCACCGGTCTGCCGCGTGTCCAGGAGCTGTTCGAGGCCCGCGTCCCGAAGGGCAAGGCCCCGATCGCCGACACCTCCGGCCGGATCCGGATGGAGGACAACGACCGCTACTGGAAGATCACCATCATTCCGGACGACGGCGGCGAGGAGATCGTCTACGACAAGCTGTCCAAGCGGCAGCGGCTCGCGGCGATCTCGGTGGACGGCAGCGAGCGGCAGATCTCCGACGGCGACCACGTCGAGGTCGGTCAGCAGCTGCTCGAAGGTGCCGTCGACCCGCACGAGGTGCTGCGCGTGATGGGCCCGCGCGAGGCCCAGCTGCATCTGGTGCGCGAGGTGCAGGAGGTGTACCGGTCGCAGGGTGTGGGCATCCACGACAAGCACGTCGAGGTCATCGTCCGCCAGATGCTGCGCCGCGTCATCATCATCGACTCGGGTGCCACCGAGTTCCTGCCCGGTTCGCCGGTGGAGCGCTCGGTGTTCGAGTCGGAGAACCGCCGCGTCGTCGCTGAGGGCGGGGACCCGGCCTCCGGCCGCCCGGTGCTGATGGGTATCACCAAGGCGTCGCTGGCCACCGAGTCGTGGCTGTCGGCGGCCTCCTTCCAGGAGACGACCCGCATCCTCACCAACGCCGCTATCGAGGGCGCGAGTGACAAGCTGGTCGGCCTGAAGGAGAACGTGATCATCGGTAAGTTGATCCCGGCTGGTACGGGCATCAACCGGTACCGCAACATCCAGGTGCAGCCGACGGAGGAGGCGCGGGCCGCGGCGTACGCGATCCCGTCCTACGACGACAGCTACTACACCCCGGATGTCTTCGGCGCCGGCACCGGTGCAGCCGTCCCGCTGGACGACTACGACTTCGGGCGCGACTACCGCTGACCCGAAGCTGAGCCGAAGGGCCCCTGTCCGACTCCTCCGGACAGGGGCCCTTTGCCGTCCCGGGATTTCCCGCCGGCGAGCAGGAGTGCTGGTCAGGTGCGGGAGGATGTCCCAGCCCCAGGACGGGACGCGATTGCCTTGCGCTTCGCGCCGTTCGCCCAGCACGGTCGAAGAGCTCGCTGGGAACGCCGAACGTCTGCACGCGCAGCCGCTCTCGGACGCTCAGGAGCGGACGCTGGAGGAACTCCGGACCGAGGTGAACGCCCTCTTCGAGGGGGAGGCCAAGGCCCTCATCGCCACCCTCGGCCCGGTGGAGATCGAGGCCGTCAGGAAGACGGACTGCCAGTGCAGCACGAAGAGCGATTACTGCTGGATGGGGTGCGTCCCCAGCGACGACTGCCGCAGGGTGAGCGGGTGTGGCACGGGCTGGGCCTACACCTGCAACGGGTGGTGCGAAGGCCCCTGATCCGCAGCCGAAGGGCCCCTGTCCGCCGGGCAGGGGCCTTCGTCGTCGTTCGAAACAATACAGATCTGTCGTGTATTGTTTTGGCATGAGCTCGAACGACGAAGCACCGGCCGCCCGTTCTCCTGGGCGGCCGCGGAGTGCCGCGGTGGACGAGGCGATCCTCGGCGCGGCGATCGACCTGCTGGTCGAGCAGGGTGTCGGCCAGGTCAGCATCAAGCAGGTGGCGCAGCGGGCCGGGGTGACCCGGGACGCGGTGTACCGGCGCTTCCCGGACCTGACCGCGCTGCTGGTGCGGGCGGTGGAGTGGGAGTACCGCGACGCCGAGCCGGTGGAGTGGCCGGACCTCGACAGCATGATCGCGGGACTGGCCGGGCAGCTGAGCCGTCCTCGCGACCGGAAGCTGTTCCGCCGCCTCTACGCGGCGGTGGACGACTTCCCGGCGCTGCTGCACGCCTACGCCGAGGCGCACGGCCGGCGCCGCGTAGAGGCCGCGCTCGCCGCACTGGCGCGCGCCCAGCGGCTGGGCGAGCTGCCGCCACACGCGGACCCCGTTGTGCTGCAACAGGTTCTCGCCGGTGCCGCGGTGCACTACGTGAGCGTCAACCCGGACGACAGCGGGGAAGAGGCGATCAGGGCCTACTTCGCCGAGGTCCTCCAGCAGGTCGGTTACCGCCCCGCGAGCGAAGGAGAGCACGGCGATGAATGACAACCCCCGGATAGCCCTGGCGGGCATGCCGGCTTACGGCCACCTCAACCCGAGCCTGCCGATCGTTCGCGAGCTGACCAGCAGGGGCGTCGGGATCACCTACTACACCGGCGGCGAGTTCCGGGAGCCGGTCGAGGCGGCGGGCTGCGAGTTCCGCGAGTACCCGCGCGACGTGTTCGGCTCGGCGACCATCGCGGAGGCCACCCGGCTCGGCGGCCCGGTCCGGGTGGCGGGCGAGGTGCTGAAGGCGGCCGAGGAGTTCGTCCCGTTCCTGCTGGCCGAGTTCGGGGCGGAACGGCCCGATGCGGTCGTGTTCGACTCCAACGCGCTCTGGGGCCGGATGGCCGCGGCGAAGCTGGGCCTGCCGATGATCTCGCTGATGACCACGGTCATGATCGGCACCAAGGAGATGCCCGGCATGACCTTCCGGGAGTGGAGCCGCATGCTCCGCGAGATCATCCCGAACGTCACCGGCCCGATCGCGACGCGGCGGCGGGTGCAGCGGCGGTTCGGCAAGGAGACCTACCCGTCGGGAGGTCTGCCGATGCGCGGTGACCTGACGATCTTCCCGGTCCCGGAGTGGATGCAGCCGCCCAGCCCGAGCATCGACGCCACCTGCCACTTCGTCGGGCCCACGATCTCCGCCGGAGGCCAGCGCCTCGACCCCGAGCTGGCGCGGTTCCTGGACGGCCCCGGCCCGCTGGTCCTGGTGTCGCTGGGCACGCTCCACACCGGCACCGAAGCCTTCTTCCGCACCTGCTTCGAGGCGCTGGGCGACCTGCCGATCCGCGCCCTGCTCGCGACGGGCTCCCGCTCCGACCCGGCCCTGCTGGGCGAGCCACCGGAGAACATCCTGCTCCGCCCCTCGGTGCCGCAGCTGGAGGTGCTCCGGAGGACGGCGGCCTTCGTCACGCACGGAGGGATGAACAGCGCCCTGGAAGGCCTCGCGTGCGGAGTCCCGCTCGTCGTCGTCCCCCAGCAGGCGGAACAACTCCTCATCGGCAAGGCCATCGCGGACCGAGGCGCGGCCACCGTCCTCCGTCAAAGCCTCTCCAACCGCCCGGTCCCACCGGAGGAACTGCGCGCAGCGGTCCGCCGAGCCCTGACGGACGCGACCCACCGCACCGCGGCCCGCCATCTGGGAGCCACCCTCAGCGAAGGAGGCGGAGCCCCAACAGCAGCCGACCACATCCAGAACTTCCTCAAAACCACAGCTCTGAACGACAACTGAGGTACCTGGGGCCTTTCGGGCAGTGACCGTACTCCCTCAGCCGGACGAGACCCCAAGCCTCCGAGCGAGAGGCGGTGAACCTCCGCGATTTCGGTTGAAATCGGATTTCCGCCACCGCAGGCTCCGTCAACAACGCAACAGATCCGATTTCAATTGAAATCGCTACACCCCTCAAGGTGACCACCTACCGCTTTGAACCCGACGCAACCCCGTTCACAGTCGCACGACACCCCGCAACGTTAGTCCGGTATCACCACTGAAGGATCAGCGGTGATGCTGAGAAGACCTGGTCACCAGAGTGCTGTCGGGCACGGACCGGGTCGGGCACACAGCGGCAGGTGGTCACCCTGGGTGGTGCAGCGATTTCAATTGAAATTGGATTCGTCGCGTCCACGACGGCACCTCGCGGTGGGGAGAATCCAATTTCAACCGAAATCGCGGAGGTTCACCACTGTTCGATCAGCGGCGCAGGGGTAATTCCGTGCGGAGTCGCCAACGCGCCACGCGACAGCGCCCCAGCCCGGAGCGGTGCCGGGATGGGGCGCGATTCACGAGTGATCAGGGGTCGAGCCGCGGAGGTTCTCCTGTTTCCGTGTCCCAGCGGGTGCTCAGGGGCCATTCTCGTTCGGGCCGGTGCGGGTGGATGCCGACGACCGCCAGGGGCGGCAGGTCGTCGCGCAGCTCCAGCCACTGCTCGTGGGTCAGTTCCAGGAAGCGCAGGCCTTCGAGCTCGGTCACGGCGGTGAGGTCCGCGATGGACGCGTCCGCGATGTCCAGCGCCCAGAGGCGGGGCACCGCCCGCAGCGGGGCCAGGTCGACCGGCTGGGTGGAGGACACCGACAGCGAGCGGAGTTCCGGGTGACCGGCCAGGCCCGCGAGGTCGGCGGCACCCAGCTCGAGTTCGAGGTACTCGACCGGACGTTCGCGCAGCGGGCTCAGATCGAGCGGTCCGCCGCCTGACAGCGACAGCGAACGCACGTTGGGGACTGCGGCGAGGAAGGCGAGGTCGTCAACGTCGGACACCCTGACCTTCTGCACCTGAGGGCGCGCCTGCTCCGTTTCCGCGTCGGCCGACGCGCCGTCGGTGTACCAGGTGCGCTCGCTGTCGACCGCAAGACCGTTCGGCAGGTCGGCCTCGATCCAGATGCTCTGGTCGTGCACGCGGTAGTCGCCGCGTTCCAGCGCCTCCACCTGGCGGCGCAGGAGCGTGGTCACCGAGTCGGCGACGTACAGCGGCCCGTCCGAGTAGTCGACGCCGATCGCGATGACCTGCCCCGGACGCCCCTCCGGGCCGGGGTCCATGTCCACGGCGAGCCAGTTGCCGCCGGTGTCGTTCGCGAACTGGATCCAGCCCGGTCGCAGCACCGAGCGCCGGACGGCGTTCGAGGGCTCGGAGTCGAAGACCACGCGGCGCTGCGGCTCGTACTCCCAGTCCAGGGCGAGCAGCCAGTCCTCCTCCTCGTCGCCGATGTGCTCCAGCGAGTGCCACGGGTGCCTGTCGAAGATGGGATTGATGATCTCGTAGCCCTCGCCGTCCGCGATGCCGTAGAGCGCGCGGAGGTCGGGAGGGAACTCGAAGCCCAGGCGCTCCTCCGCATCGGCGAGATCCTCTTCGGTCGCAGGTTCGGGAAGCTCTTCCTCGAATCCGAGGATCTCCGCCACCCGCCGCCGGTACTCGTGGAAGAGGCGCACCGCCTCGTCCGGATCACCGGCGGGCACCGCGTTCGCAGGCCCCTCCTGCTCGTCGCCCCGGTCGGGCACGAGGAATTCGTCGTCGATCTCGTAGAGCGTCGGTTCGTTCACAGCGGGAAGTGCGGTCATGTCCGGAAACTAGTGGCCACCTCCGACGCTGTTCGGCGCATCGGTGTGAGGTGGGCGGTTTTGGTGTCGATCGGGGCTTTTGCTCGTTACGGCGTGCGGCGGCAGGAATGACCGCGTTGATGGGGATTGGCCGTGGTGAACCAACAGAACGAGATGCTGCGTCCTGCGCATCCGCCGACGGCGTTACTGCTGGGATCGGGCACCGGCGTGCTGCTGCTCCTGTGCGCGCTCCTCGTGCGGTTGAGGCCGGTGCGGGTCTGGTGCGAAGGTGTGCCGTGGAGTCCGCAGCCGGTGCAGGGCGCCCTTGCGGTGGGCGCGGAAAGCGGCCGCGAGATTCGGCGGCGCTGCTACCCGTGGTGATCGGGTGATCGCGCTCGGAGCGTGTTTTCGCAGGGTGCCGGGGTTGTGGGGCGCTTCGGGTTGCCGATCGCGCTCTGCTGCGGGTTACGGTGGCGGCGGTCGGTTCCGGCCGGCGGCGCGGGTGCGCCGTGTCGTCGAGGGGCCGACACGGCGCACCCGGCTGTCAGGTGATCAGCTCTCGAGCTCGGCGAGGGCCTTGCGGACCCGCTCGACCTCGGCCTCCAGCTCGGCGAGCTTGGCCTCGTGCTGCTGGCGGGCCTGGTTGATCACGCCCTCGATGGTGTCCGAGATGTCCTGGTGCAGCTCGGCGGCGGCCTTGGACACCGCGGCGGCGGCGACCGGCAGGCTCTGCACGACGCGCTTGCCGGCGTGCATCAGGTCGGCCTGCCACTCACCGTCGGCGGTGCCGGTGACCGTCAGCGTGAGCTCGACGGTGCGGGTCTTCTTCGCGGTGCTCTGCTTGCGCGCCCGCGGCTTCTTGGGGGCCTCCTCGGCCGGTGCCGCCTCCGCCTCCGGCTGAGGCTGCGGGGTGGCCGGGGCGTCCGCGGTCGGCTCGACCGGGGACGGCGCCGACTCGGGCTGGGTCGCGGCGTTCTCGGTGCTCGACTGTTCCTCGGTCAACTGTGTCTCCTGTGTCTCGCTGCGGGGAAGACCAGAATAGAACAGGTGTTCCCCTGGTGTGCTGTGGACATACCGGGCGTCCGCCCGATCGGGTCACCGCTGCAGGACGGCGACCAGTGCTTGCAGCGCGGGGCGGAAGGCGTGCTCCGCCGGAGCGGCGTAACCGACCACCACGCCGGGTGGGTGGTCTCCCGCGCGCACCCAGTGCGGCCCGAGTACCTCAAGTTCCACCGAGTGCTCCCGCGCCCGGGTCAGGACTTCTCGCTCCGTCGGTCCCTCCGGGTCGAGCTGCAAGGTGACGTGCAGTCCGGCCGAGATCCCGGCCGGGTGCGGCCGGTGGTTCGCGCGCAGGTCGTCCAGCGCGGCGGTGAGCAGCTCCAGCCGCTTCCGGTACGCCGCGCGCGATCGGCGGACGTGCTGATCGTATGCGCCCGAGCGGATCAGCTCCGCCATGGCCAGCTGTTCGAACAGCGGCGCGTGCAGGCCGCTGTGGATCTTCAACCGGCGGACCGGCCCGACCAGCTGCGGAGGCAGCGCCAGCCACGCCAGCCGCAGCGCCGGGGCGAGCGTCTTGCTGGCCGTGCCCGCGTAGGCGACGTGGTTCGGCGCCATGCCCTGCAGCGAGCCGATGGGCTGCCGGTCGAAGCGGAACTCGCCGTCGTAGTCGTCCTCGACGACCAGCAGGTCCTCGTCCTTGGCCCGCTGCACCAGCGCCATCCGCCGCGCGGAGCTCAGCGCGACGCCGAGCGGGAACTGGTGCGCCGGGGTGACCACCACGGCCCCGCTGCGCACCTGCGCGACGTCGATGCCGTCATCGTCGACGGGCACGCCGCGCACGGCCATGCCGAGGCTGGCGGGGATGGTCCGCAGCTGCGGCGCGGACGGGTCCTCGAAGTCGATCGAGTCCACGCCCTGGTCGTGAAGGGCCTTGCTGAGCAGCGACAACGCCTGCGTGTAGCCGTTGCAGACGATGATCCGCTCCGGCGCGGTGGCCACCGCGCGAACCCGCGCGAGGTAGTCGGCGAGCGCTTCGCGCAGCAGCGGGTGCCCCTGCGGATCGCCGTAGTCGAGGTCGTCGGCGGGGATGTCCCGCATGGCCCGCCGACTCGCGGCCAGCCAGTCCCGGCGCGGGAAGGCGCTGAGATCCGGCCGCCCGGGTCGGAAGTCCCACCGCGCGGCGGCCGGCGCCGGGTTCGGCGGGGAATCGACCGGATCGGGCTCGGCGAGCCGCTCGGCCACCGTGGTCGGAGCGCCCTGCCGGGACAGCAGGAAGCCCTCGGCGATCAGCTGGTCGTAGGCGCGGGTCACGGTGCCGCGCGCGACGCCCAGCTCCTGCGCCAGCACCCGGGTCGACGGCACCCGGGAACCGGCGGGGAGCAGCCCGTCGCGGATCGCAGTGCGCAGCGCCTCGGCCAACCCGCGGCTGTCCGGCCGTCCCCGAGCCAAGCCCAGATCAGCAGGGGACCATCCAACCGTCACGCCTCCCGACCCTAGTACCCACCACTGCCACCGCGGACGGGTGGCGATCGCCGAAATGTCCGGTAATGGCCCGGGGTGATCATCACTACACGCTTGGTTGCCGAATCCGGCCCCGCGCCTGGTCCGCCGTTGATACTGTGCCCAGCTGCGGCAGATCTTGAGCCGCGATGCGGCGTGGGGTTGAGCGTTGTGGGGGAGCGACGTGCCGGAAGATTTCGGTAGGGACATCGGCGCTACTGAGCGGATGGTCCGCGAGTGGCAGGAGAGGGCTGCGGAGAAGGCCGAGAAGTTCGGTCGGATGCAGCAGCAGATCCAGCAGATCTCGGCCACCGAGTCGTCCAAGGACGGCGCCATCCAGGTGACGGTCGGCTCCGGCGGCATGCTGGAGTCCCTGCAGCTGTTGGAGGCCGCGAGCAACCGCCCGATGGCGAAGCTGGGCGCCGAGATCATGCGGATGGTGCAGGCCGCGCAGGCGAAGATCCCGGAGCTGATGCAGCAGGCGGTCGCCGACACCGTCGGACTGGAGGACACCGCCGCCCAGCACGTTCTCGGTCAGGCCCGCAAGTACTTCCCGGAACCGCCCGAGGACGAGCCCGAGCCGGAGCGCACCAGCAACCTGCGCGAGATGCAGGTGCCGATGGAGGACGACTACGAGGAGCCGCAGCGCAGGCAGGCCCCGGTGCCACCGCAGCGGCCCGCCGCGCCGCCGCGGGAGCAGCAGCCGCCCCGCCGCCCGGCCGACGACTTCGACGACGACGACTTCGGCAGCGGTTCGTTCCTGCGCTGACCCCGCCGAGCCCGACCCGAGGAAGCTCCTGCGATGCCCGACGAGATGAACGTCGTCATTGAGAACCTGCGCTCCCACGCGTCCAAAGTGGATGGTGTGGTGGACCAGCTGAACGTGGCGGTCGACGCGTCGCAGCAGGTCTCGCTGAACAACGACGCCTACGGGATCCTGTGCCGCCCGTTCGCCTGGATGATCGACCCGGTCGAGCAGTACGGCATCGAAACCCTGCAGAAATCGGTCGAAGCCATGCAGGAGGTCGCGGAGAACGTGCGCGGCGCGGCGGAGGACTACCAGGCCGTCGACGACGACAACAGCGACGCGATCGGGAGCATCGAGGTATGAGCAGCGCCGTGTCGACCCTGCTCAGCCGTGCCCCAGGGGGCCGCGCATGAGCAACCCGCTCGTCTCGCAGCAGAAGGAGAATCCGGACGGCCCCGGGATCTTCACCGCGGGTACCGGTGAGGCCGGGTGGGGCACCGGCATCGGCATCGCCGAGTCGATCAACGACATCAGCAGCCTCAACGAGGGCTCCAGCTGGGTGGAGGCCGGGCTGGCCTACGGCGGCGCGGCGCTGGAAGTCGTCGGCATGGCCGTCGACCCGATCGGCACCCTGCTGTCCTACGGCTTGTCCTGGCTGATCGAGCACGTCGAACCGCTCAAGGAGGCGCTGGACTGGTTCGCCGGCGACCCCGACGGCGTCAAGGCGTACGGGGAGACCTGGGCGAACGTCTCTCAGGCGGTCGGCCAGGCCGCCACCCAGTACAACGACGCGGTCAAGTCCGACACCGCGGAGTGGACGGGCCAGGCGGGCGACGCCTACCGCAAGCACGCCGCGGAGAAGGGCGAAGCCCTCGGCGCCGCCGCCGAGCTGGCCAACACGATCAGCTCGGTCGTGACCATCATGGGCGAGGTCGTCTCGTTCGTCCGCGAGTTCGTCCGCGACCTGGTGGCCGACTGCATCTCGCGGCTGATCACCTACGCGCTGGAGGCGCTGGCCCCGCCGCTCGTCTCGCTGGCGTGGGTGGTGCCGCAGGCGGTCGCGTTCATCGCCAAGACCGTGGGCAAGATCGCCGACATCGTCCAGAAGCTGGTCAAGACGATCAGCAACGTCGCGCCGAAGCTGGCCAAGATGGCCGAGGTCTTCGGCGACGTGATGAAGGCCCTGGGCAAGATGGGCAAGAAGGCCTTCGACGGCGTCAGCAACCTCGCGGACAAGGTCGACATCGCGGGCAAGCTGTCGGACAAGCTCGCCGAGAAGACGTGGAAGAAGGTCGACGACGTCTTCGGCACCGACGTCGTGGGCAAGCACAACGCCAAGTTCGGCGGCCCCGACGCGCCAGGCGGCGGTGGGGACGACTCGGGGGATCAGCCCCGCAGCTCCGGCAACGGCTCGTCCGACCCGGGCCCGGGCTCACCGAGCCCCGACTCGCCCACGGGTGGACCGGCCTCGTCCACCGGCGGGCCGGGCTCGTCCGGTGACGGACCTGGTTCGCCCACCGGTGGTCCTGGCTCGTCGCATGGCGACGGTGCTGGAACCGACGCGCCCGGACGTGGGGACACGCCGTCCGGATCCGGTGAGCAGCCGCGCACCTCGTCCTTAGTGGACGGTGGTGGAAATGGTCACGGGACGCCGGATTCGCCGCGGTCGTCGACGCCGGACGGCTCCGGTGGGCCCGGCGGTTCTGCCGGGGACGGGACGAATCCCGGCGGTTCGCACGCGGGTGGGCCGCCTGCTGGTGGTTCGCACGCGGGTGGGTCCGGCGGCACGGCTCCGGATGGACCGAACCCCGGAAGTTCGCCCACCGGCGGATCGAATCACGTTGGTACGACTGGGGATGCGCCGAGCCCCGGCAGCTCGCACTCGGGTGGGACCACCGGTTCGCACTCCGAGAACGTGAGCTCCGGTGGGAATCCCGGCGGTTCGAATCCGGGTGGTGGGAACGCCGGTGGCCCGCACCCCAGCAGCGCGAGTCCGGGCAGCGCGCCGGTCGGCGGCGGCTCGGGGTTCTCGGGTGGGAGCACCGCTGGCGGGCCGCCTCCGGGCGGAGGCTCTGCCTCGGGCTTCGGCACGCCCGGCGGGTCTGCTGGCTACAACCCGAACACCCCGGCCTCCACTTCGTCGGCGACTGTGGATGCGCCGTCCAGGACGCCGGAGATGGGTCCTGCGGCACCCGTTGCCGGGCCACCGCCCGCTCGCTCCGATCAATCGGCACCTGGCGGAGCAGGCGCCGGGCCGGTCGGCGGCGGAGCCGCCGGAGGACCGGGAGGCGGCGGTACGCCGACCGCCGGAGGCGGCGGGCGCGGCGGATCCGGTTGGACCGGTACGCCGGGAAGCCCCGGCGCAGCCGGGAGGCCCGAGGCTCCGCGCCAGCGGGGACCGGAGGGCCCGGGAGGGCGCGGGACGGCGACGCCGGAGCGGCGTGGACCGGGCGGCGAGGCCGGACAGCGTCCGGCCGGTCCGCCGGCGGGCGCGCGACCGCAGGCCGCAGGGCCCGGGCACCCGGGCGGCCCGGCGCGCGCGGATGCGCCCGCTCGCCCCGGACACCCGGACGGCCCGCCCAGGCAGAACACTCCGCCCGCAGGTGGCCCGCGGCCGGACGCTCCACAGCGCCCGGGCGCGCCCGGACACCCCAGCGGCCCGCCGCGTGCGGACGCACCGAGCCCTCGCCCTGGGCATCCGAACGCTCCGGCCCGTCCGGACGCACCGCACCCGGGAGGTCCGCCGCGCACTGACGCGCCGAATTCCCAGCCCCGCCAGGGACATCCCGACAACCCGGCCCGCCCGAACACGTCAACGCACCCGAACGGCACGTCACGCCCCGACGCGCCTTCCGGTCGTCCAGACGGTCCCGCGCGCCCGGACACCCCGTCGCGCCCAGATACACGCCCCAACGGAACGGGCCAGCACCCGGACGCCCCGCGCCAGCCCGCCCCGCCTCGCCCGGACGGCCCGCCGCGCCACGATTCGCCTCGTCCCGACGGTCCGTCGCGGCCGGATGCGCCGCCCCGCAACAACCGTCGGGACGCCGACCCGAACGCACCGCGCCAACGCCACCCGCACGACGGCGTCCGCGTGCACCCGGACGCCCCCAAGCCGCACCACGCGGGCGTCGACGGCCAGCACTCCAACATGCGCCCCGACTCGTTCTCGAACGCCCGGGGCGCCGAGGGCGAGTGGCGTCCGGGCGGGCCGCAGCGGACGCCCGAGAACACCCGCGAAACCACCAAGCCCGACCAGGAAGCTCAGAAGTACTCCACCTCGGAGTCGATGGCCGCCGAACGTCCGCCTGCCAATCCGACCGAGCACCGGTGGGACATCGGCCGCGCAGGCGAGTTCGAGCGGATCAAGGTCTCGCCGGAGCTGGAGAGCAAGCTCCGAGACCCCAACGATCCCCACGGCTACATCGGCATCCGAAACACGCCGTCCGGCCTGTCGGCGGTGCCGTACCCGAAGACGATGATCGGCGACCGGGACTACTACGACCGGATGCCGAAACCGGCCGTGGACCCGAAGCGCTTCACGGTCGAGGTGCACGGCAGCCCGGACGGAGTGGAGTTCCGCGGCCAGCAGCTCACCGCCAAGGAACTCGCCGAGATCATCAAGGCCGCCCCGGGCTACGACCCGGGCACCCCGGTCCGCCTGCTGTCCTGCAAGACCGGCGCGGACATGCCCGACGGATCCCCGAACTTCGCCCAGCAGCTCTCCGAGGAGCTCGGCGTCGAAGTCCTGGCGCCCAACAAGGACGCCTGGGTCGACAACTTCGGCAACATGTACGCGAGCGACTCGCGAGCGAAGTTCGAAGCGGACGCCTCCGGCACACCCCAACCTAAGCTCGACGAACCGGGCCAATGGGTCAGCTTCGCCCCGGACGGCACCAAGGCGGTCCACGACAGCCCCTTCCCCCCAGGCCACGAACCAGAATTCGTCCGCCACGGAGTACAAGCCCACAACGCCGAACAACGCGGCTTCGGCGACCTGGTCCGCAAGATGTTCGGCAGGGAGCCAAAACCGGACACCTTCGAAGCGGACCCGGTCACAGGCGAGAGGTACTCGTCCTTCGCGCCACCCCCGCAGAGCAGCCCACATCCGTACGGCGCACCCCAACAGAGCCAGCCTCCGTACGGCGGGCCCCAACAGAGCCAGCCTCCGTACGGCGGGCCCCAGCAGGGCCAGCCATCGTTCGGTGGGCCTCAGCAGGGCCAGCAGCCTTACACCGGACCGCAAACCGGCCAGCAGCCCTACAACGCACCTCAGCAGGGCCAGCAGCCTTATAACGGACCGCAGCAAGGCCAATCATCTTTCGGTGGGCCGCAGCAAGGTCAGCAGCTCTATGGCGGATCCCAGCCCGGTCAGCCATCATTCGGCGGCCCCCAGCAGTCCTACGGCGGCCCCCAGCAGGGCCGGCCGTCCTACGGCGGACCGCAGCAAGGCCAGCCGTCGTTCGGTGGACCGCAGCCTGGCCAGCAGCCGTACAGCGGACCCGCACCTCAGCAGGGACCGCCGCAGCAAAGCCAGCAGTACCCGCAGGGCGGCGGATCCCCGCAGCCCCAGCGCCAAGGAGGCATGCCCCAACAAAGTCCCGGACAACCGAACCCTCCAGCGCCTCAGCCCCCACGCGGTCCGCAGCAGTCCGGACCGACCCCTCCACCCCCGCGCGGCGAGCAACAACCGCAGGGCATGCCCCAACAGAGCGGCCGCCCGACCTTCAACGGCCCGGGCCCCCAGGGACCGCACACCCCGGGTATCGGCCCGCACCAGAACGGCCCCCGAGGCCCGCAACCGCCCGGTCAACCAGCACCGAGGCCGTACGACGTTTCGGGTCCCCGCCAAAACCCGAGTGGCCCAGGGCAACAAGCCCCACGCCCGAACGTCGGCGGTCCGACTCCCGGTGCGCCTTCGACCCCCAGGAACAACGTTCCGCCGCTCGATGTCTCAGGCCCGCGCCAGGCACCCGGTGGACAGCGGACGAACACGCCACCTGTGGACGTCAGCGGCCCTCGCCAGGTCCAATCGACCCAGCAGCCCGGCCAGTTCGGGCCTCGCACTGACGGTGGTTTCGGCCCGCGAGGCTCCCAAGCCTTCGACTCACCGCAACAGCGTCAAACGGCTGGCGGCGAATCCAAACCGGCAGATTCATCTTCATCGCGAGTAAGCGGTCCAGAGCCGATGTCGTCACGCAGCGGGAGTTCGTCCCCGCAGAACTCTGGTGATCGGACTGAAACTCCGAAGTGGGCGAGTTCATCCAGCTCGTTCCCTCCGCGGCCGTCTACCTACGGGGTCGGCGACGACCTGCCGCGTGTGGGCAGTCGTGAGGAGTTCTATCAGCGCAACGGGTCCAGCCGTGATTCAGACCTGTCTGAGTCGGTTGGGGCAGACCATGGTGACGCTGAAGTTCAGGGCGATGCAAGTGATTCTCCGATCGGAATTGACGATCTGGTGCCTGCTGAAGGTGATTTGATCGATGAAGATCGAATCTTGGATGGTTTCAGGAAGTCAATGAATGGCGATTTCGGGGCGCTGCGATTTGAAGTTACGTCTGTCGGTCCGGCGCACGATTCGGTTCACGTGGACGCCATCATCAAGGATGCGAATGGTGTCCAAGTTGGGTGGGCGTCACGGGACTACCGTCGCAACAGCGACGGAGAGTTGATCGCTTTCCATAACATCCTCAGCTTGGAGCCCCACGTGCGGGGCACTGGGTTTGGTCGTGAGTTCAGCAAGCATGTCGAGGCCCTGTACAGCCGTTCGGGGGTGCATTCGATCAAGCTCAAGGCCAACAGTGACGTCGGGGCATATGCCTGGGCGCGGCAAGGTTATGAGTTTGAGTCGCTTAAAGAGGCTCAGGGTGAGGTTCTTACCAGGTTGAACCGGGAGATTCGGGTGGCTTCCGAGGATCTCGACGACATGCGTGCGCGGTGCGACGAGCTGCCGCCGGGAGATGAGAAAGACAGGTTAGCGCGGGAGATCCAGCGAAAAGATTTTGTGCTTCTGGATGCGCGGGCTGTGGCGAAGCAGATCGGAAATGCTCAAGATGAGTCGCAGCTCCCCCGTCCGATCGATATTGCGAACCTCGGGCGGCCGAGTGATCTGGAAGGTGCCGAATCCCATGATGACGGGCCATGGCTCGGGAAGCGGGCGCTGCTGGATCCGACGGGCAAGTTCCACTGGCACGGGGTTAAGAGGATCCGATGAATGACGAGAAAATTCACGTCAAGGGTTGGCCGTCGTCTGTGCGCTCCAGGAGGAGCAACAAGATCGGTGTTTGGCATCGAGACTGGAGTCGACGGCACGAGCACCGTGGCGAGTTCCGTCCCGAGGGTCGGGTCGAAGGATCCGAGTACAATGTGCACCACCTCGATGTCGACACCCCGTTGGGTGCCGAAGCTGATTACGGTCGGCGCGTTGACGAAATATCCGGTCGAGACCCAGATACGCGGCAATGGCTACCGGAGCCCGATGCGCACGGACGTTTTCGGGGTGCGATGCTGGCGGCCTCGGTCGGCGATGCTCTGGGGAGTGCGGTTGCTAGTGGCGCGGTTCGCCGGTTGTCCTGGGAACCGAGCGTCATGTTGCGGGACGATGAGTTGCTGACTGAATATGTAGCTCAAGAATCCCCCCTGCGGTCCACCGCGCTTACCCAGTTGTCCGCGTTCAGTGTTGAAGGTCTGATCCGGGCTCACGTTGCTCGGAGGAACAATCCCGTCGACAACGACCCCGTACCAGAAGTGCAGCACGCGTTCCAACGTTGGCTTTATACGCAACGGGTTCCGCGAGGAAGCAGAGGGCAGTGGCGAGGTATCGGCGGTCCATACGCTGCGCATCACGATGAACCGGATGGCTGGCTGGTCCAGCGTGAGGAGATGTACGTCGAACGGACGCCGAATCCAGGCGTGCTTGCTGCGCTCAGCAATATTGCGGGCCTTGGCGTCGAAGCAGCGCATGCCGGCAACCTGGATAAAGCACGGGGTGGTGACGTCGTTGCACGGGCGGCGATGCTAGCGATTTGGTCGAACGAACTGCATGAAGTTTTCGCGGCTGCGGCCGACGTTGCGGCGCTCACCCACGACAGTCCGGACGACTATCTTGCGGCAGGTGTGCTCGCCGGAATCCTTCACCAGCAGCTCCGCGGATTGGCCTTCTCAGACTGCTTGTTCAACGCATACCAGGAGTTGACGCGTTGGCGTGGGAGCGAAAAGACCGTGACGTTGATCGAGGAGTCGGTCAAGGTCACCCAGACGGTCTGGTCTCCGGCTCCTGTTCCGAAGGTGCGCGGGCACTTCGGAGATGGCGCTGACGGTGCTGAGGCGCTGGCCATCGCGCTGTATGCGGCGCTGGCCAGCGATTACGTGCGAGAAGCACTTCAACTTGCGATGAACTACACGGAGAACCGATCGGTGGTCGGGGCGATCTGCGGGCTCATGGTCGGTGCGGAATACGGAGACAGAGCGATTCCCCACGACTTGGGCGCGTTCGAACTCCGGAACGTCATCGAAGCCCTGGCCAACGACGCGCTCGTGGAGTTCAGCCCCAACCCGCCGACCGACGACGCGTGGTCGCGCCGGTATCCGGCTTGGTGAGTCGACGATCCGTGGTGGGTGCCTCCCGCAGGCTTCGAAGCTGACCCGGGCGAGGTGAGCCGGTCGTGGATCACAACGTTGCGGACTCGGAGCAGGGGATGGGCCAACCGCAGGGTACGGAGGTGACCGCGCTGGAACAGGTGATCCGGATCAAGCCGTGGACAAGGGCGAAGAGACTGGTGCGTGGATCATTCACATGACTGCCGCCGGAAGGTGAGTCAAAGTGAGTCACGACGAGGACGAACTCGTTCGGAAGTACAGCATGGATCCCAGCAAGTTGTCGCCCGAGATGCGAGCAGAGGTTGAAGCCGTACGCGAGTCGATCAGGAGGCACAAGAGGGCCATCGGTCCGGTCGTGGAGGTCAGCCCAGCGGACAACTTTCCTATCGGGGTGGACGACAACTCCAACCCGTTCCCGGCTTCGCAGAAGTGGGCCGCGGACCGGGAAACCGCAGCCGGGGTGCAGGGCGAGGGACGTGCGGTTCTTCGACAGGCCGCGCTGGATGGCGGCGTCGCGAGTCACGGGGTGCTGGACGGTCTCTGGCTTGCCGTGTTCGCGGCTTGGCTCGGTGATGGGCTTGGGCGCCTTGTGCAGTCCCTCACCTGGGCTGAGATTCGGGAGATCCACGGCGAACGGGGGATCGGGAGGCTGGATCCGCACGTGCGCGAGGAGAGCATGTCCGATGGTGGCGTCAGCCTGATGGCACTGACCCTCGACGGGCTGATCCGAGCGGACCGCGCGCGAGTGGATCAACAGGATGACCCCATCGCCGAGCTTGAACGCGTCTATCGCCTGTGGGCAGCAGATGAAGCCCGTGGGAGTTCTGCGGGCGGCTGGTTGGCAGCAGATCGCTTGGCATCGCAACTGGCTGAGTCGCGTGCGGTCGTGCTGTTGCGGAAAAAGCTCATCGACAAGTCAGAGCTCTATCAGGATCCGAGCGTTTCACCACTGCTGTCGGTGATCCCGATGAGTGGTTGGTCGAGCGAGGCCAGCGAAGTCCTCGACCTGGTGGCTCGCGCCATGCAGCTCACCGGGCAGAGTGCCGAGATGACCGTTGCCGCCAAGGCCATCGCGGTCGTGATCCAGCAGAACATCATGGACGGTGACTGCCTGCGTGGGATCTCCTACGTCGCTGAAGTCGATCCGGATGAACTGGGTGAAGGCGGAGCGAAGATCCGAGACGCGATCGATGCGGCACGGGGCTTGGCTCGCCCGGGCATTGCGCCGGGTGAAATCGAATTCCTCGGCTCGGGGGAAGCGCCGTCCTCCGCGTTGGCGATCGCAGTGTGCGCCGTGTTGTCAGCGGAGAAGTCCCGACTCGACGTACGTTTCGACGACACGTTGCGCATCGCGGTGAACCGTTCCGGGAACAGTGCCCTGACCGGTGCGCTGGCCGGTGCGATCCTGGCTTCGGGGTACAGATCGTGTGGGATCGACAGCCCTTGGGGCAAGGGGCTGGCCGACTACAGGTTGATTTCCAGGCTGGCGAGGGATGTTCGTGATCAGTTTGGATCCGAAGGACTGGATGATGCGAAGTGGCAGGCGCGGTATCCGGCTCTGACGGGCGAGAATTCTTCGACTGTGCAGCAGGACATCGGAGAGGAACCTCCTGAGGACGCGGCCGCTGCTCCCACGCTGATCGGTGTGTACTCGTTGGCTTCGCGTGGTGAGCCGGAGCGTGTTGCGGAGTTTCGGTGGAGCGCGGAGGCCGGGGCCACCGTTGAGGTTTTCGACGATGAGTGGGGCAGCGTTGCGTTGTCCTACTACAAGCGGGGCGCCCTGCTGGTGTCAGAGCAGCGGGATGTGATGCCCAGCGAGGGCCCCGAGTTCATGCGGGCGCTTCTGAAACGGGGCGGCGGGAGCTACTACGTCTTCGTCGACGAGAGCGCGCAGAATGAGCCGGAGGGTCGGCGAACCGGGGACATGGAGGGGGACATGGGTCAATCGCAGGGTGTGGAGATGACCGCGCTGGAGCAGGCGATCGGGCGGTACGCCGCTGAGCAGGGGCCGGTTGAGGACGTCTACCGGGAGTTTCTGATCGCGGACCTCTGGGCGCTCACCGGGCCGGATGGGACGTCGTCGCATCCGGCGGACTTCCAGATGCAGGGCCAGGAGAAGGCGCAGATCTGGGTTTGCACCGACAGAAGCGCCATGCCGGACTTCGGCGGCGCGGAGTTCGTCTCCGGCACCGTCCGGGTCAACGGGTACCGGCTGCTGCCGCTGCTCGCCGAGCGGAACGTGCAGATCTTCACGCAGGGCGATCAGATGGACCTGATGATCATCGGATCGCGAGCCATCGAGATCTCCGCGCCGGAGATCACCGAGGCGATGCGCGCTGCAGCCGCTCAGCAGCCGGGAAGCTGGTTCTCGGTGCCGGACCAGATGTATCGGGAAGCGGCGCGGGAGGAAGTTCCGGAGCAGGCCTGGATCGGTGCCTACTGGGTCGATGAGGACGGCACGCTCACCGGGCGGTACCGGCTGAACTCCGACTACCGGCCGAGTCCGACCACCTTGGGCTTCCCGCGGCCGGAATCCATGTTGGAGAGCGTCCTTCACATGTGGTCGGCCGGGTACGTCTCCGACCGGTCGATGCTCATGACGGTGGCCAGGTCCGAGATCGCGCTCCTCGCGCACGAGGACGGAACCCCCGGGACCGTCAACCTCGGCGGGAAGACGGCGTTCTTGGCCGGTTCCAGCCCCAAGTACCTCCCTGAATCCCAGGCGAAGGTCAGGGCCGACGTCGCCCAGCTCAAGAGCGCCTTCGACGAGGTCGACCTGGTCATCGACGTCGGCACCCGGCACCAGGCCGATATCCAGGGGAAGGCGCTCCTGCGGGCCTTCGAAGCGATCGCAGCCGAAGAAGCCCAGCCGGATCAGGGCGGTGAGAGCGGGGACGCCCCGGCGAACGTCGTTCCGGAGGCGCCCCCGCAGGCTCCTGCGCCGCCGCTCGATCCTCGGGAGCGGTTCATCGGGTCGATGCTGGCTGGGGCTGTTGGGGACGCTCTGGGTTACGCCATCGAGTTCCACGGCATCGGGATGATCCGGCAGAACCACGGGGACGCCGGGCTCACCGCTCCAGTGCTTCGGGACGGCATCGCTCAGATCTCCGATGACACGCAGATGATGCTGTTCACCCTCGAAGGGCTCATCCGGGCTCACGTCGCCAGGCGGATCAAGCCCGTCGACAACGATCCCGTTCCCGAGGTGCAGCACGCCTACCAGCGGTGGTTCCACACGCAGAACCAGCCTTGGCCGCAGGCCGGTGGGCCTTACGCTCAGCGGATTCCGCAGCCCGACGGGTGGCTCATCACCAATCCGCAGCTGTTCGCCGCGCGGGCTCCGGGGAGCACCTGCATGTCCGCGCTCGCGCAGTTCGCGCAGACGCATCAGCACGCCTCTCCGCAGCACCGGATCAACGACTCCAAGGGCTGTGGCGGCGTCATGCGGGCCGCTCCGGTCGCCGTGTGGTCGCACGATCCCGCCGAGGTCTTCTACGCCGCCGTCGGGACCGCCGCGCTCACGCACAGCCATCCCAGCGGGTATCTCTCCGCCGGTGTGCTCGCCGTGATCGTGCACCAGCTCATCCGGGACGTGCCGCTGGGAGAGGCCGTGCGGATCGCGCGGGAGCTGCTGTTGCGGTGGCGGGGGCACGAGGAGCAGCTGGCGATCCTCGACCGGGCCGTTGAGCTCGCGCAGCAGGGGCCCGTCTCTCCCGAGGTGATCAAGGACACCCTCGGGCAGGGGTGGGTCGGGGAGGAAGCTCTCGCGATCGGGCTCTACGCCGCGCTGGCTACGGATAACCTGCGGGACGCGCTGTTGCTGGCCGTGAACCACTCGGGGGACTCGGACTCCACGGGGATCGTGTGCGGCAACATTGCGGGGGCTCTGCACGGGGCTCGGGCCGTTCCGCCGGAATGGCTCGGTTCGCTGGAGCTGCGAGAGGTGATCGAGACGTTGGCCGGGGATGCGCTCGCCGAGTTCAGCCCGGGCCCGCCGACCGATCCGGCCTGGACCAGGCGCTACCCGGCCTGGTGAGCACGAGGGAGACATCGCGATGACCGACGCTCGACCGCCGCAGCAGTCGTGGGCGGAACGCTTCCGCGGAGCCATGCTCGGCGGGGCCGTCGGCGATGCGCTCGGCGCCGGTGTGCGGGACAGCAAGCTCAGCGAGATCGAGCAGTGGTTCGGGCCGCAGGGCGTGGTCGACTACCTGCCCGTGTTCGGGCGGCGCGGGGCGAGCACCGAGCTGACGCAGCTCACCGTGTTCACGCTGGAATCCCTGCTGCGCGCCAAGGCCTCGAACCCGACCAGCAGCGGGTGGTTGCCGACCGAGTTCGTCCTCGCCAACTACCTGCGCTGGCTGCACACCCAGGGCGTGCCGTGGGACTACGCGATGTCGGCGTACCTGGCCACCGAGCCCACTCCCAACAGCTGGCTGCTGGAGCGGCCCGAGCTGTACTCGACCCGCAACCCGTGCGGTGCCGGGCTGCACGTGATCGGGTCGGCGGCGCAGCGCTCGCCGCTGGGCGCCGACGGCAGCCTGCACGCTCCGCTCAAGGCCGACGGCCTGGTCGACTTCGCGGTCTGGGCCGCGCCGACCATGGCCTGGTCGAACGTGCCGGAAGAGGTGTTCGCGGCGGGTGCGGCGGCTGCGAACCTGCTCGTCTCCGCGCCGAACTCGGTCGGTGCGGCCGGGCTGCACAGCGATGTGCTGGCGCAGCTCATCCGCGGTGTGCCGCTGTGGGACGCGGTGAACGCTTCCGACCAGAAGCGGCTCGGTGTCGCCTACTGGACGGGCCGGGGCCCGGCCGACGTCCGCCGGACGCTGCACGCCGCGATGTTCGTCGGCCAGCGCGGCTGCCCCACCCCGCGGCAGCTGGAGATCGAGTTCGAACTGGGCGAGAAGCCCGGTGAGCTGGGCATCGCGCTGGCCGCGGTCGGCAGCACCCGCACCTTCGCCGACGCGGTGCGGGTCGCGGTGAACCACTCCGGCGACAGCGCAGTCACCGGTGCGCTGGCCGGTCAGCTCGCCGGTGCGATCTACGGGCCCGCCGGGATTCCCGCGCGGTGGCTCGACGAGCTCGAACTGCGCGAGATCCTCGAGAACCTCTGCGCCGACGCCACCGAGGCCTTCGCGCCGCGACCGCAGCCGCAGTGGGCCCAGCGCTACTCGCCGAACGCCCGGCAGCTCGGCGGCCCGCCGCAGCTCACCGGGGGCTCGCCGAACACGGTCGAGGGCTCCGCCGAGCAGACCATGCTCATGCCGGTGATCACCTCGGCGGGAGCCGTCGACACGCCGCCTGCCGGGCTGCCCGTGCAGAACCCGCGCGCGGACGGCATCGGGGCGCCGACGTTCCCGGCCGCGCGGGCCGGGACGACCCCGGTCAGCGACCCGTCGAGCACCGGGCCGATCCCGGTGCCGAACCTGCGCTCGCCCGAAGAACCGGCGGAGACCACCGCGGTGTTCCCCGCCATCGTCGACGACCTGGAGCCGCCGGCGGCCGCGCCGCAGATCGGGGCCTTCCCGCCGCCGGCCGCGGCCCAGCCCGCGGAAGCCGTGCCGGAGCCCGCTGATCTCGTCGATGCCGAGGAACCGGACGTCGACCGGGAGGTCGCGGAGCGGATCGTCCGCGAGTCGGCGGACTCCGAGCGGATTCCGGTGCCGGACGCCGTCACCCCGGATCCGGAGCCGGTCGTCGACGAGGACCCGGCGGAGTCGACCGATCCCGAGGACATCGCCGAACCGGAGGACGTGGACCACGCGGAGCCGGTCGATCCCGGGCGGATCGTGGTGCCGGAAGTCGTTGTCCGCGATGAGGATGCCGAGGCGGATCGCGAGGTCGCCGAGCGCACCGCGCGGGAGTCGGCTGACTTCGGGCGGATTTCGGTGCCGGAAGTCGTTTCCGGGCAAGGGGATTCCGAGCCGGACGAGAACACCGAGGCGGACCTCGTCGATGACGAACCGGTGGACGACGCAGCGGAAGACGTTGCCGACAGCGAGGTTTCGGAAGTTCCGCAGCCCGCGGTGGAGCGCGAGCCGGTGGACATGGAACCGCCCGTGCGCACCCCGATCGACCTCGAACCGGCCGACGCCGGCGCGGATGACGAACCGGCGGACGAAATGCTCGCCGATGACGACGACCCGGCGAGCGCTCCCGACGAGGCCGAGCCGTCGGACGGCGAAGACGAGCCCGCGCCGGTCGCGCCGCCGATCGTGCGCGGCGGGCACGCCAAGGCCGACGGCCCCGGAGACAGCGCTCCGTCGCTGACCGAACGCGTGCTGGGCTGCTTCCTCGGTGGTGCGCTGGGCGATTCGCTCGGCTCCGACCTGGAGTTCATCAACGCCGAGGCGATCACCGCGCGCTTCGGTCCCGAGGGCCCGTCCGGACTGCGCGAGGCCTACGGCGTGCGCGGGGCGATCACCGATGACACCCAGATGACGCTGTTCACCGCCGAAGGCCTGATCCGCGGCAGCGTCGCGAACCGGGTGCTCGGCAGCGACGACCCGCTCCCCGAGGTGCAGCTGGCCTACCAGCGCTGGCTGCACACGCAGGGCGTGGACTGGGACGCCGCGGCCGGCGCGTTCCTCGCCGACTACCCGGCGCCCGACGGCTGGCTGATCGAGGTGCCGGGCCTGTTCGCGACCCGCGCGCCCGGCAAGACCGTGTGGCGCGCGCTGGCCCGCTTCGGCGACGGCAAGCCGGCCGGCTCGTTCACCGAGCGCATCAACGACTCCAAGGGCTGCGGCGGCGTGATGCGCGCCGCGCCGGCCGCGCTGTGGTCCACCGATCCCGCCGAGGTGTTCCGGCTCGCCGCCCGCACCGCCGCGGTGACGCACAGCCACCCCGCCGGCTACCACTCCGCCGGGGCGCTGGCGGTGATCGTCCAGCAGGCCCTGCTCGGCCGCGGCCTCGACGACGGCGTGTGGCTGGCGCTGCAGGTGCTGGAGACCTGGGAGGACCACGAGGAGACCAGCGCGGCGCTCAAGGCCGCTGTCGCGCTGGCCGAAGCGGGCGAGCCGACGCCGGAGCAGGTCGCCGAGCAGCTCGGCGGCGGCTGGGTCGGCGAGGAAGCGCTGGCCATCGCGGTGTGCGCGGCGCTGGTCGCCGAGGACGTCGAGCAGGCGCTGCGGATCGCCGTGCATCACGACGGCGACAGCGACTCGACCGGCGCGATCTGCGGGAACATCGTCGGCGCGCTGCACGGCGTCGCCGCGCTGCCGGTCGACTGGCTGGCCGAGCTGGAGCTGCGCGACGTCGTCGAGCAGATCGCGCTGGACTGCGTGGCCGAGTTCGGGCACGGCGCGTTCCTGCCGGGTCAGGCCGCCATCGAGCCGCCCACCGGTGAGGACTGGAACGAGCGCTACCCGGTCCGGCCGCACTGGGCCGCCGCGCCCGAGCCGGTCGCGGCCGCGCCGGGACCGGAGTTCCCGGCGCCCAAGCCCGCGCCGCGGCGGATCAACGGAGTCATGCACGACGAGCTGTCCGAGGGGGAGGACGAATGATCCTGGGGGAGGCGATCGCGGGCACGCACGTCCTGGTCGACGGGACGTACTCGCCGCTGCGCGAGCTGAGCGAGCAGGGCGCGGTGCTGGACGGCCGCGACCAGCCCGTCCCGCTCGACCAGGTCGGCGAGGTGCTGTTTGCGCAGCACGACGCTCCCGCGCGGGTGCGGCCGGAGTTCCCGGCGCCGGCGTCCTACGGGGTCTTCCCGGACCGCGCCGAGCACCAGCGCGATCTGGAGCGAGCGCTGCGCGAAGCGGTCGTCGCCGGGCTGCCGGACGGCTGGCAGCGCGCGGTCGTCGACTGCACCGCGCTGGGCAACCGGATCGAGATCACCGCCGCGGTCACCACCGACGCCGAGCACCGGTGGATCCCCACCCAGGACGTCGTCGACGCGCTGCGTCGGCACCGGAACGTCTCCTACCGACCGGAGACCGGGGCGTGGACCGCGGCGCGCTTCCAGCTCGACCAGGACGGGGCCGACCTGCGCACCGGGCACGACGAGCCGAACTGGGTCGTCGGCCCCGAGGACGGCCGCGCGCACTACGAGGAACTGCGCTACTACCCGCGGGCCACCGCGCCGAAATGGCTGCTGGACCCGGCCTGGGAGCACTACGGACAGCACCGCGAGGCCGAGCAGCCCGAGCCGGTGCGGATGGTCCAGGTCTTCGACGGCCGCGATGCCGAGAACCGCCCGTTCGCGCACCGGCCCGCGCTGACCTCGGTCGAGGAACGACTGGTGGCGCACTACCTGCACGGCGGCGAGATCCTGCTGCGCGCGTACAGCAGCGACCCCGACGAGGTCGATCCGCAGCGCGCGCCCGCGGTGCCCAAGCAGTTCCACACCGATGGCACCTGGGTGTGGCCGCTGGCGCTGGCCTACTACCTGAACGAGCACGGCATCGCCCCGCCGCGCGACTTCCTCGACCACATCCGCAGCCGCAACCACCAGCCGCCCGCCGAGGTATCCGACCGCGCGGCAGCCGACGCCAAGGCGCTCGTGCTCGGCGGTGACCCGCGGGCGCTGCTGCGGCTGAGCCCGGCCAAGGCGATGGACATCGCCCGCGGCTTCATCAGCGCGATGGGCATGAGCACCCGGTTCTACAGCTTCGACGAGCCGCTGGAGGGCGGCTGGAGCATGTTGCTCGGCACCGACGGCTGGTGGTCGGTGTTCCGCCTGGCCGACGGCGAGGTCCACAACCGCTCCCGCTTCCCCGACGCCTACGCGGCCGCGGCGCACCTGATCGGCGCGATGTCGCTCACCCGCACCGAGTTCCTGCGCGACCCGGACGAGCCGCTGCAGGACTTCGAGTGCCCGTACGAGCCGATGCCCGGCGAGCCGCCGCTGGACGCCTACGACAACAAGTTCGCGGTGGTCCTGCGCGAGGGCGACGAGGTCGACCGGTTCGGCGAGCCGACCGGCAACACGGTGTTCGTGGCCGGCACGACGCTGCCGCAGCGCTCGGTGCCGCCGCAGCAGCAGGCCGGGGCCTACCACCGGTACCGGGTGGTCAAGGGCTTCGAGGTCGTCTCCGGAGTGGCCAAGCCGGACTTCGGCCAGGTCGGCGGCGGCACGGCGTTCGTGCTGCCCAACGACGTCCAGAACCTGGTGGCGGACGGCTGGCTCGTCGAGGTGTGAGCTCGTTCTCCACGGTCTGACCCGGTCACGTCCGGCGGATCGTCCCGGCCGCCCGATCGAACCTCACCACGGCACGACTCCGCTGTCGTCGAACAGCTGACCGGTGGGGCCGTCGTCGGGCAGGGTTGCCAGCCGGATGGCGATCGCCGCACCCTGCTCAGGGGTCTGGGTACCGCTGAACCCGTTGAGGTCGGTGGCCACGTAGCCGGGGCAGGCGTTGTTGATCAGAATGTTGGTGCCGCTCAGCTCCTTGGCGTACTGGATGGTGACGGCGTTGAGGTAGGTCTTCGTCGGTGCGTAAGCTCCGCTGATCCCGCCGAGGTCGACGCCGGGCGCGGTCTGCAGGGTCAGCGAGCCGACGTGGCTGGACTGGTTGACGATCCGCGGGTGCGCCGACCGGCGCAGCAGCGGCAGCAACGCGTTGGTGACCCGGATGACGCCGATGACGTTGGTCTCCACCAACCGCCGCACGGTCTCCAGGTCGACGGTCGCAGGCGCCTCCGGCCAGCCGCCCGCGATGCCAGCGTTGTTGACCAGCGCATCGAGGCGTCCCGCTCGCTCCTCGATCAGATGCGCTGCGGCGGTCACGCTCTCGTCGTCGGTCACGTCCAATGGCACGCCGAACGCGTCGGCGCCCGCCGCGCGCAGTCTGGCCACAGCGTCCTTCCCGCGCTGCTCGTCTCGAGCGCCGACACCGACGCTCCAGCCCAATTCGCCCAGCCCGGCCGCGATCTCGTACCCGATTCCCTTGTTCGCGCCGGTGACCAGCGCGACTGCCTTCTCGCTCATGACAGCGAGCATGGCCGCGCCGAGGTCGGGCACCAACACCATCTCGGTAGTGCAGCAATACCTGAGCGACATCGATCGACCACCCGCCCGGGCTACTGTGCTTCGATGGAGATACGCGAGCTGCGGTACTTCGTCGCCATCGCCGAAGAACTGCACTTCGGCAGGGCTGCCCGGCGTCTGGAGATAGCCCAGCCGCCGCTGTCCCGCGCGATCATCCGGCTCGAACGGCAGCTCGGGGTCACGCTGCTGGAGCGCACCAGCCGCAAGGTCGCGCTCACCGACGCCGGGGCCGTGCTGCTGCGCGAGGGGCGCGCGATCCTCGGTGCGGTAGCCGCAGCTGAGCGGCGTACGCAGCAGGCCGCGCGAAGTCGTCCCTGCCTCGTCCTCGCCGTCAAAGCAGGCACCGCCGACGAGTTGCTGGCCAAACTGCTCGACGCCTACCGCGCGGAGCCCGGGGCGGCCACCGTCGACCTGGTGCTCTGCGAGGCGCACCAGCAGCAGAAGTTGCTGCAGGACGGGCAGGCCGACGTGGCTCTGCTGCACCTGCCGTTCGATTCGACCACCGGACTGGACGTCGAAACCCTGCGCACCGAGGGGCAGGTGGCGATCCTGCCCACCTCTCACCCGCTCGCCGACCGCGCTCAGGTCCGGGTGGCCGAGATCACCACGCTGCCCGAACTCCCGATGGCTCGCTGGCCCGGTCCCGACGGCAACTACCCGGAGGGGCCGGGCGCGGAGGTGCGGAATCTGACACAGCTCTTCCAGCTGATCGCGCTCGGTCGGACCACCGTGATCGTGCCCGAGTCCGTCAGCGCCGACTTGCGCCGGGATCTCGCCGCCGTGCCGGTCCTGGACGCTCCGCCGGTGACGACGGTGATCGCTTGGCCGTCGCAGAGCCGACTTCGCGCGGTCGCCGACCTGATCCGCGTAGCGGCACGTCTTTGACCGGCTGTTCTCCAGGCCGGGGCCTACCACCGGTGCCGGGTGGTCAAGGGCTTCGAGGTCGTCTCCGGAGTGGCCGAGCCGGACTTCGGCCAGGTCGGCGGCGGCACGGCCTTCGTGCTGGCCAACGACGTCCAGAACCTCGTCGCGGGCGGCTGGGCTGGTCGAGGTCCGAGGACCTGCGTCTGATCCGGCGAACTCCGGCCGGAAGCCGGTTTCCCGGCCGCGCTCGCCGAGTACGCTGCTGGGCGATCTTGGGCGGGGACGGCGGGAGGCCGCATGGCCGGGGTGCGCAGGGCGTTGCTCATCGCGACGAGCACCTACGCCGACGCCGGGTTCGGCAGGCTGCGAGCGCCGGGGGCCGATGCCACCGGCCTGCAGCGGGTGCTGGCCGATCCGGCGATCGGCGGGTACCAGGTCGAGATCCTGCGCGACCCCGAGTACCAGGACGCCGTGCTGGCCATCGCCGACCTCTACGCCGAAGCCGGACCGGACGACCTGGTGCTGCTCTACGTGTCCGGCCACGGCGTCAAGGACGACGACGGCCGCCTCTACCTGGCGGTGACCAACTCCCGGCTGGACCGGCTGAGCGCCACCGCGATCCCCGCGGTCTTCGTGCACGACCGGATGGCCGGCAGCCGGTCGCGCGCCGTGGTGGTGTGGCTGGACTGCTGCTTCTCGGGCGCTTTCCCGCGCGGCTACCTGGTCCGGGCGGCCGACCGCCACGCCGACGTCAAGGAGCAGCTGCTGCGGGGCGGCGGCGCGGCCAACGCGTTCGCCGACGACGAGTCGCGCGGTTACGCGGTGATGACCGCCTCCACCGCGCTGCAGCACTCCGCCGAACCCGACGGCGGCACCCTCGCACCATCGCTTTTCACCCGTCAGCTGATCGAGGGACTGCGCACCGGCGACGCGGACCGCGACCGGGACGGCTCGGTCGGCGTCGGCGAGCTCTACCAGTACGTCTTCGAGCAGCTCCGCGGCGGGCCCGGTCGCCAGCAGCCCGCGCTCTACAGCCGGATCGCGGACGAGCTCTGCATCGCGCACAACCCGAACCGGCCCGCGCCCGCCGAAGTTCCGGAGCCCGAACCGGCCGCCCGGCGATCGCGGTGGCCGATCTGGGTGGGTCTCCTCGCGGTCGTGGTCATCGGTATCGCCGCTGCGATCGCCGTGCCGCAGCTGTGGGACAGGTTCGCCGCGCCCGCGCAGCAGTCCGTCGTGCTGCAGCACACCAGTGACGTCGGCGACGTCTCGATCAGCCCGGACGGCGCGCTCGTCGCCACCGCGAGCGGGCGGACCGGCGGCGCGGACCAGGGCGGCCAGGTGCAGCTGTGGGACGCGCGCTCCGGCCGCCGGGTGGCGGAGTTCACGGAGCCGGACCTGGTGCAGGCCGTGCAGTTCAGCCCGGACGGGTCGCTGCTGGCCACCGGCAACTGGGAGGACGTCGTGCGGCTCTACGACGTGGCCGGGCGGCGGCAGGTCGGCGTGCTGACCGGCCACGGGGCGCACATCACGGGTGTGGCGTTCAGCTCCGACGGCCGGCTGCTGGCGAGCACGGGAGCCGACGGGCAGGTCCGCGTCTGGGACGTCCAGGAGCAGCGCGAGATCGCCGCCATCGCCCCGGGCCAGCGTTGCTCCTCGCCGGCGTTCGGCGCGGACGCCGGACTGCTGGTCGCCAGCTGCGAAACCGGGGTGCGGGTGTGGGACGTCGCCAGCCGCGCGCCGATCGCGGTCGTCGGTGGCGCCGAGGTGATCGCCTTCGACCGCGCGGGTTCGCTGGTGCTCACCGACGAGCTCGGCGGCGTCCGGATCTGGGACGACGGGGGACGGGACCACCGCCCGCTGCTGCCGTCGGGCAGCGTGCCGGGCGCCGGTGACGTGGCGCTCGACCCGTCCGACGACCGCACGCTGGCCGCCTCGACCGGCGAGGGCGAGGTGCGGATCTGGGACGTCCGGCAGCAGCGGGTGGTGAGCACCCTCACCGGCCACACCGGAGCGATCGGGGTGATCGAGTTCAGCGCCGACGGCCGTCTGCTCGCCACCGCGAGCACCGACCGCACGGTGCGGCTCTGGCCGGTGGTGGCGCCGTGAGCTGTGATCCATCTCGCCTGCCGGGAAGGCCTTGGCGGAGTGGGTAGAGTGGCTCCCACTACGCAGACGCGGGCTCGCACCCGAGGTGGCGCGGTGGCGGCGCCGGGTGATCGAGCAGGTCAAGGGGGACCCCGTTTTGACCCTCTGAGAACGGGGCAGGTATCTTTGTTTATCGGACCCGACACCCATCGGGTCGATCCGCATGCCCGTGCATGACGTGGTCCCCTTTTCCGGGTGACTGCGCCAGCGCCGAGGATGTGTGGAACTCCTCTCGACAACCCTCCGGGGTCGTTCCCATCGGGGCGCAGCAGCGCCGCAAAGGCCGAGGAGCGGGCGACACGCCCGACCTCGTGGTGCGGGGGGAGTCCCGAAACACAGTGCCTGACAGGTGCTCGACGCCAGGGCACGCCGAAGCTCGAACGAGCGGCCGCTTGGTCGAGTACCAGAAGACGCGAACGCTGACAGAAAGCCGGTCCATGCCCACCATCCAGCAGCTGGTCCGTAAGGGCCGCCAGGACAAGGTCGCGAAGACCAAGACCGCGGCGCTCAAGGGGAGCCCGCAGCGGCGTGGCGTGTGCACCCGCGTGTACACCACCACCCCCAAGAAGCCCAACTCGGCCCTGCGCAAGGTCGCCCGTGTCAAGCTGAGCAGCGGCATCGAGGTCACGGCCTACATCCCCGGTGAGGGTCACAACCTGCAGGAGCACTCGATCGTGCTCGTTCGTGGCGGCCGTGTGAAGGACCTGCCCGGTGTGCGCTACAAGATCCTCCGCGGTTCCGCTGACACCCAGGGTGTGAAGAACCGCAAGCAGTCTCGCAGCAAGTACGGTGCGAAGAAGGAGAAGAGCTGATGCCCCGCAAGGGTCCGGCCCCGAAGCGGCCGCTGCACGCCGACCCCGTCTACGGGTCGCCGCTGGTCACGCAGCTGGTCAACAAGGTCCTGGTCGACGGCAAGCGGTCGCTGGCCGAGCGGATCGTCTACGCGGCGCTGGAAGGCTGCCGGGAGAAGACCGGCACCGACCCGGTCGTCACGCTCAAGCGTGCCCTGGACAACGTGAAGCCGACCCTGGAGGTCCGCAGCCGCCGCGTCGGTGGCGCGACCTACCAGGTGCCGATCGAGGTGCGTGCCGGTCGTTCCACGACCCTCGCGCTGCGCTGGCTGGTCAGCTACTCGCGGGCGCGCCGCGAGAAGACCATGGTCGAGCGCCTGATGAACGAGCTGCTGGACGCGAGCAACGGTCTCGGTGCGAGCGTCAAGAAGCGCGAAGACACGCACAAGATGGCGGAGTCCAACAAGGCCTTCGCGCACTACCGCTGGTGACGTCGGGTCGGCTCTTGCCCACCTTGGCCCACCGATTCAACAGCTTGCACCTGCTGTAGGGAACGGGGAAGAAACTCGTGGCACGCGACGTGCTGACTGACCTGACCAAGGTCCGCAACATCGGCATCATGGCCCACATCGATGCGGGCAAGACCACCACGACCGAGCGGATCCTGTTCTACACCGGGATCACGTACAAGATCGGCGAGGTGCACGACGGCGCCGCGACGATGGACTGGATGGAGGAGGAGCAGAAGCGGGGTATCACCATTACCTCGGCTGCTACCACCACCTTCTGGGGCGACACTCAGATCAACATCATCGACACCCCCGGGCACGTCGACTTCACCGTCGAGGTGGAGCGCTCGCTGCGCGTGCTGGACGGTGCGGTCGCGGTGTTCGACGGCAAGGAAGGTGTCGAGCCGCAGTCCGAGCAGGTCTGGCGCCAGGCGGACAAGTACGAGGTTCCGCGCATCTGCTTCGTCAACAAGATGGACAAGCTGGGTGCGGACTTCTACTTCACGGTCAAGACGATCGAGGAGCGCCTCAACGCCAAGCCGCTGGTCCTGCAGCTGCCGATCGGCGCCGAGTCCGACTTCCAGGGCGTCGTCGACCTGGTCCGCATGAAGGCGCTGACCTGGCGCGGCGAGGTCCAGAAGGGTGAGGACTACGCGGTCGAGGAGATCCCGGCCGACCTCGCCGACAAGGCCGCCGAGTACCGCGAGAAGCTGATCGAGGCCGTCGCGGAGACCGACGAGTCGCTGATGGAGGCCTACTTCGGCGGCGAGGAGCTGTCCGAGGACCAGATCAAGTCCGGCATCCGGAAGCTCACCAACAGCCGCGAGGCCTTCCCGGTCCTGTGCGGCACCGCGTTCAAGAACAAGGGCGTGCAGCCCATGCTCGACGCGGTGGTGGACTACCTGCCGTCGCCGCTGGACGTCCCGCCGGTGCAGGGCACCCTGCAGGACGGCGAGACCCCGGCGGAGCGCAAGCCGAGCGTCGACGAGCCGTTCGCCGCGCTGGTCTCGAAGATCGCGGTTCACCCGTTCTTCGGCAAGCTGACCTACGTCCGCGTCTACTCCGGCAAGGCCGCCTCCGGTGCCCAGGTCATCAACTCGACCAAGGGCAAGAAGGAGCGCATCGGGAAGATGTTCCAGATGCACTCCAACAAGGAGAACCCGGTCGAGGAGATCCAGGCGGGTCACATCTACGCGGTGATCGGTCTCAAGGACACGACCACCGGTGACACCCTGTGCGACCCGGCGAACCCGATCGTGCTGGAGTCGATGACCTTCCCGGCGCCGGTCATCGAGGTGGCCATCGAGCCGAAGACGAAGGCCGACCAGGAGAAGCTCTCCACGGCGATCCAGAAGCTCGCCGAGGAAGACCCCACGTTCCAGGTCAAGCTGGACGAGGAAACCGGTCAGACCATCATCAAGGGCATGGGCGAGCTCCACCTCGAGGTGCTGGTCAACCGGATGAAGACCGACTTCAAGGTCGAGGCGAACATCGGTAAGCCGCAGGTGGCCTACCGCGAGACGATTCGCAAGTCGATCGAGAAGCACGAGTACACGCACAAGAAGCAGACCGGTGGTTCCGGTCAGTTCGCGCGCGTGATCATCGCGGTCGACCCGATCGAGCAGACCTCCGACGCCCCGACCTACGAGTTCGCGAACAAGGTCACGGGTGGTCGGGTCCCGCGGGAGTACATCCCGTCGGTCGACCAGGGTGCGCAGGACGCGATGCAGTACGGCGTGCTGGCCGGCTACCCGCTGGTCGGCGTGAAGGTGACCTTGCTCGACGGCCAGTACCACGAGGTCGACTCCTCGGAAATGGCCTTCAAGGTCGCGGGTTCGATGGCGCTCAAGGAAGCCGCCGCCAAGGCGTCTCCCGCGCTGCTCGAACCGATGATGGCGGTCGAGGTGACCACGCCCGAGGACTACATGGGCGATGTCATCGGCGACCTGAACTCCCGCCGTGGCCAGATCCAGGCCATGGAGGAGCGCAGCGGTACCCGCGTCGTCAAGGCCCTCGTGCCGCTGTCGGAGATGTTCGGGTATGTCGGCGACCTGCGGTCCAAGACCCAGGGTCGTGCCAACTACTCGATGGTGTTCGACTCCTACGCCGAGGTTCCTTCGAACGTGGCTAAGGAGATCATCGCCAAGGCAACGGGCGAGTGACCCGCTGCCCGGCCCCTGAGCGGGACCGGGCGACGGCGACGCCTCGCGAAGGCGACCGGGGAGCAATCCCCTCCAGTTCGGCGGCGTGCGGACCGTGATCCGCGAGGACAGCGGTCCGCACGTCACCTACCCGACAGGACTCCGCCTGGCACACCAAGTCGTACGGCGGAAAGTTAACAAGTCCAGGAGGACAATCCAGTGGCGAAGGCGAAGTTCGAGAGGGACAAGCCGCACGTCAACATCGGGACCATCGGTCACGTTGACCACGGCAAGACCACGCTCACCGCAGCCATCACCAAGGTTCTGCACGACAAGTACCCGGACCTGAACCCCTTCACGCCGTTCGACGAGATCGACAAGGCGCCGGAGGAGCGCGAGCGCGGTATCACCATTCAGATCGCGCACGTCGAGTACCAGACGGAGAAGCGTCACTACGCTCACGTCGACGCTCCGGGTCACGCCGACTACGTGAAGAACATGATCACCGGTGCCGCGCAGATGGACGGCGCGATCCTGGTGGTGGCGGCGACCGACGGCCCGATGCCGCAGACCCGCGAGCACGTGCTGCTGGCCCGCCAGGTCGGCGTGCCCTACATCCTGGTCGCGCTGAACAAGTCCGACATGGTCGACGACGAGGAGATCCTCGAGCTCGTCGAGATGGAGGTCCGCGAGCTGCTGTCCGCCCAGGAGTTCCCGGGCGACGACGTGCCGGTGATCCGCGTCTCCGCGCTGAAGGCGCTGGAGGGCGACGCCGAGTGGGGCGCCAAGATCGTTGAGCTGATGGACGCGGTCGACGAGAACGTGCCGGACCCGGTGCGCGAGGTCGAGAAGCCGTTCCTGATGCCGATCGAGGACGTCTTCTCCATCACCGGCCGCGGCACCGTGGTCACCGGCCGCATCGAGCGCGGCGTCATCAACGTCAACGAGGAGGTGGAGCTCGTCGGCATCAAGGAGAAGCCGCTGAAGACCACCGTCACCGGCGTTGAGATGTTCCGCAAGCTGCTCGACCAGGGCCAGGCGGGCGACAACGTGGGTCTGCTGATCCGCGGCATCAAGCGCGAAGAGGTCGAGCGCGGCATGGTCGTCGTGAAGCCCGGCACCACCACCCCGCACACCGAGTTCGACGCGCAGGTCTACATCCTGTCCAAGGACGAGGGCGGGCGGCACACGCCGTTCTTCAACAACTACCGTCCGCAGTTCTACTTCCGGACCACCGACGTGACCGGTGTGGTGACCCTCCCCGAGGGCACCGAGATGGTCATGCCGGGCGACGACACCGCGATGTCGGTGCAGCTGATCCAGCCCATCGCGATGGACGAGGGTCTGCGCTTCGCCATCCGCGAGGGTGGCCGCACCGTCGGTGCCGGTCGCGTCACCAAGATCCACAAGTGACGTGGCGAGGGCCCGCTTCCGCTCCGGCGGAGGCGGGCCCTCTGCGTTGCGGGTGACCTCGGTCGCCTAAACGCACCCCCGATTTTGGCTGGCACAGCGGGTGTGTCATCCTGTATGGGTTGCTCGTTCAGGGCGGCTGGAAATTCGAAGCACTTCGAAGGTCCGGCCGCCTTGCTGCGAGGGCCTCGGGCCCTTGTTCCGGTTCAGGACCGCTCTCTGGCGGTGCTGATGCCACCGGTTCCCGGTAGGCGGACCGAACGGGGCGCTAGAAGGTGTACGGGCCGCAAGGCCCACCCCATCGGCGACGTTCGAGGGGACCGGTGTGCGGTAGCCGGGCGACACGCCCGACCGCGTGTACCGGGCACCAGATACCTGAACAGGGGCGGACTGAGAGCTGTGGCGGCTCCCGGGATCGGGGACCACACCAGGCTGAGGCCGCGTGGGGCACCGGGTGCGGTGCACCCGCACCCAAGACCAAACCGCGGCACGAGACTAGAGGAACGGCAAGCCACTATGGCGGGACAGAAGATCCGCATCCGGCTCAAGGCCTACGACCACGAGGCGATCGACGCGTCTGCGCGCAAGATCGTCGAGACCGTGACGCGCACCGGCGCTCGGGTCGTTGGGCCGGTGCCGCTGCCCACGGAGAAGAACGTCTACTGCGTCATCCGCTCCCCGCACAAGTACAAGGACTCGCGGGAGCACTTCGAGATGCGGACGCACAAGCGGCTCATCGACATCCTCGAACCGACGCCGAAGACGGTTGACGCGCTGATGCGCATCGACCTGCCGGCCAGCGTCGACGTGAACATCCAGTAAGCGGCGACGAGGTAGCTGGAGAGAACGAGACCTATGTCTGACAGGCAGATCAAGGGGATTCTGGGCACCAAGCTCGGCATGACCCAGGTCTTCGACGACAAGAACCGGGTCGTCCCGGTGACCGTCGTGCAGGCCGGGCCGAACGTGGTCACCCAGATCCGGACCCCTGAGAAGGACGGCTACTCGGCCGTGCAGCTGGCGTTCGGCGCCATCGACCCGCGCAAGGTGAACAAGCCGCGAGGCGGCCACTTCACCAAGGCCGGTGTCACCCCGCGCCGCCACATCGTCGAGCTGCGCACCGCGGACGCCGGTGAGTACGAGCTGGGCCAGGAGATCAGCGCCGACCTCTTCGAGTCGGGCGCCGTGGTCGACGTCGTCGGCACCAGCAAGGGCAAGGGCTTCGCGGGCACCATCAAGCGCCACGGCTTCCGCAGCCAGGGCGCGAGCCACGGTACCCAGGCGGTGCACCGCAAGCCCGGTTCCATCGGTGGCTGCGCCACCCCCGGTCGCGTGTTCAAGGGCATGCGGATGGCCGGTCGCATGGGCCGGGACCGCGTCACCACCCAGAACCTGACCGTCCACAAGGTGGAGGCCGAGACCGGCCTGCTGCTGATCAAGGGCGCAGTCCCCGGCCCCAAGGGCGGACTGGTCCTGGTTAAGAGTCCTGCGAAGGGTGGTGCGTGATGAGCCTGACGCTCGATGTCCGTACCCCGGACGGTAAGACCGACGGCACCGTCGAACTGCCCGCCGAGATCTTCGACGTGCAGGCCAACGTGGCGCTGATGCACCAGGTCGTGGTGGCCCAGCTGGCCGCCGCGCGCCAGGGCACCCACGCCACGAAGACGCGCGGTCAGGTGTCCGGCGGCGGCAAGAAGCCGTACCGCCAGAAGGGCACCGGCAACGCCCGCCAGGGCTCGATCCGCGCCCCGCAGTTCACCGGTGGCGGCGTCGTCCACGGCCCGCAGCCGCGTGACTACTCCCAGCGGACCCCGAAGAAGATGAAGGTCGCCGCCCTGCGCGGTGCCCTCTCCGACCGGGTCCGCGCCGGCCAGCTGCACGTGGTGACCGGTGTGGTCGGCGGCGAGCAGCCGTCCACCAAGTCGGCCAAGACCGCGCTGCGGACCTGGACCGAGGCCAAGAAGGTTCTGGTCGTGCTCAACCGCAACGAGGAGGAGAACTCCTGGTTGAGCCTGCGGAACCTGCAGAACGTGCACCTGATCGACCCCGGCCAGCTGAACACCTACGACGTGCTGAACAGCGACGACGTCGTGTTCACCAAGGCCGCGTTCGAGCGCTTCGTCGCTGGCCCGGTCAAGGGCCGGTCGGTCAAGGCCGCCGCGTCTTCCGCAGAGGAGGCACAGCAGTGAGCGCCGACCCGCGAGACATCATCCTTGCGCCGGTGATCTCGGAGAAGAGCTACGCGCTGCTCGAGCAGGGCCAGTACACCTTCCTGGTGGACCCCCGCTCGAACAAGACCGCCATCAAGATCGCGGTCGAGCAGATCTTCGACGTCAAGGTCACCAGCGTCAACACGATCAACCGCGAGGGCAAGCGCAAGCGGAGCCGGACCGGCTTCGGCAAGCGCAAGAACACCAAGCGGGCGATCGTCACGCTCTCGCCGGAGAGCAAGCCGATCGAGATCTTCGGCGGACCGGCCGCCTGAGGGCTGATTAGGACGAGGTTGCGTTAACCATGGGCATTCGCAAGTACAAGCCGACGACGCCGGGACGTCGTGGCTCGAGCGTGTCCGACTTCGCCGAGATCACCCGGTCGGAGCCGGAGAAGTCGTTGGTGCGGCCGCTGAACCGCAAGGCGGGCCGCAACGCTCAGGGCAAGATCACCACGCGGCACAAGGGCGGCGGCCACAAGCGGGCCTACCGCCTGATCGACTTCCGCCGCAACGACAAGGACGGTGTGCCGGCCAAGGTCGCGCACATCGAGTACGACCCGAACCGCAGCGCTCGGATCGCCCTCCTGCACTACGCGGATGGCGAGAAGCGCTACATCATCGCGCCGAACCACATCAAGCAGGGCGACGCGATCGAGAGCGGTCCGCGGGCCGACATCAAGCCGGGCAACAACCTGCCGCTGCGCAACATCCCGACCGGCACCGTGATCCACGCGATCGAGCTCCGCCCCGGACAGGGTGCGAAGATCGCTCGCTCGGCCGGTGCCCGGGTGCAGCTGGTGGCCAAGGACGGTCCGTACGCCCAGCTGCGGATGCCTTCGGGCGAGATCCGCAACGTGGACGCGCGGTGCCGGGCCACCGTTGGCGAGGTCGGCAACTCGGAGCACGCCAACATCAACTGGGGCAAGGCCGGCCGCATGCGGTGGAAGGGCAAGCGCCCGACCGTCCGCGGTGTGGTCATGAACCCGGTGGACCACCCGCACGGTGGTGGTGAGGGCAAGACCTCCGGTGGTCGCCACCCGGTCAACCCGAAGGGCAAGCCGGAGGGTCGCACCCGCCGCCGCAAGCCCAGTGACAAGCTCATCGTCCGCCGCCGCCGTACCGGCAAGAAGCGCTGAGCAGGGAGGTAAGCAAACATGCCACGCAGCCTGAAGAAGGGCCCGTTCGTGGACGACCACCTGCTCAAGAAGGTGGACGCGCTGAACGAGTCGGGCAAGAAGACCGTGATCAAGACCTGGTCCCGCCGGTCCACGATCATTCCGGACATGCTGGGGCACACCTTCGCGGTGCACGATGGCCGCAAGCACGTCCCGGTGTTCGTCACCGAGGCGATGGTCGGGCACAAGCTGGGCGAGTTCGCCCCGACCCGAACCTTCAAGGGCCACGTCAAGGAAGACCGGAAGTCGCGCCGCCGCTGAGGCGGGTCTGTGACACGAACGAGTAAGAGCAAGGGGTAGCAGGATGACAGCCCGTACCGACTCCACTGCTGCGGAGTTCCCGCACGCAGTGGCGCGGGCCCGGTTCGTCCGCGTGTCGCCGATGAAGGCGCGCCGCGTGGTCGAGCTCATCAAGGGCCGGAGTGCCGCCGATGCCCTGGCCGTGCTCCAGTTCGCGCCGCAGACCGCCAGCGGTCCGGTGTCGAAGGTGCTCGCCAGCGCGATCGCCAACGCGGAGAACAACCTCTCCCTCGACCCGGAGACGCTGGTCGTGCGCCACGCGTACGTGGACGAGGGGCCGACGCTGAAGCGGTTCCAGCCGCGTGCGCAGGGTCGCGCGTACCGGATCCGCAAGCGGACCAGCCACATCACGGTCGAGGTCGAGTCCCGGCCGAAGGCGGCGGCGAAGTCCCGAAAGAGCCAGAAGGGGAGTGCCCGGTAGTGGGTCAGAAGATCAACCCGCACGGCTTCCGACTCGGCATCACCACGGACTGGAAGTCCCGCTGGTACGCCGACAAGCAGTACTCGGAGTACGTGGCGGAGGACGTCAAGATCCGCCGGCAGCTGTCTCGCGGCATGGAGCGCGCTGGGATCTCCAAGGTCGAGATCGAGCGCACCCGCGAGCGGGTCCGCGTGGACATCCACACCGCTCGGCCGGGCATCGTCATCGGCCGTCGTGGTGCTGAGGCGGACCGCATCCGCGGTGCGCTGGAGAAGCTGACCGGCAAGCAGGTCCAGCTCAACATCCTCGAGGTGAAGAACCCCGAGGCGGACGCGCAGCTGGTCGCGCAGGGCGTGGCCGAGCAGCTGTCCAACCGCGTGTCCTTCCGGCGCGCGATGCGCAAGGCCATCCAGTCGGCCATGCGCTCGCCGCAGGTCAAGGGCATCCGGGTGCAGTGCGGCGGTCGTCTGGGCGGCGCGGAGATGTCCCGCTCGGAGTTCTACCGCGAGGGCCGGGTTCCGCTGCACACGCTGCGCGCGGACATCGACTACGGCTTCTTCGAGGCCCGCACCACCTTCGGGCGCATCGGCGTCAAGGTGTGGATCTACAAGGGCGAGCTGGTCGGTGGCCTGAAGCAGAAGCAGGAGCAGTCCGAGGTTCGTCCGCCGCGCGGCGGCGGCGACCGCGGTGAGCGCGGTGGCCGTTCCGACCGCGGCGGTCGTCGCCGGGGTGCCGGTGCGGACCGCGGCGCGGCTGACAAGTCCGCCAAGGCCGACAAGGCCGCGGAGGGCGAGCAGCAGCAGGCTCCGGCGGCTGAAGAGAAGACGGAGGGCTGAGAAGTGCTCGTCCCACGCAGGGTGAAGTGGCGCAAGAGCCACGCACCGAAGCGCAAGGGCTTCGCCAAGGGTGGCACGAAGATCAGCTTCGGTGAGTACGGCATTCAGGCGATCGAGCACGGGTACGTGACCAACCGCCAGATCGAGTCGGCCCGTATCGCGATCACCCGGCACGTCAAGCGTGGCGGCAAGGTGTGGATCAACATCTTCCCGGACCGCCCGCTGACCAAGAAGCCCGCCGAAACCCGTCAGGGTTCCGGTAAGGGTTCGCCGGAGTCCTGGGTCGCCAACGTCAAGCCCGGACGCATCATGTTCGAGCTGACCTTCCCGAACGAGAAGACGGCGGTCGAGGCGCTGACCCGTGCGGCGCACAAGCTCCCGATGAAGTGCAAGATCGTGTCCCGCGAGGGTGGTGACTTCTGATGGCAGCGGGTGTCACCGCTTCCGAGCTCCGCGAACTCAACGAGGAGGAGCTCGTCCAGCGGCTGAAGGAGGCGAAGGAGGAGCTGTTCAACCTTCGCTTCCAGATGGCCACCGGTCAGCTGAGCAACAACCGGCGGCTGCGCACGGTCCGGCAGGACATCGCCCGGATCTACACGATCATGCGCGAGCGCGAATTGGGCCTGACGGTTTCCCCCGAAGGCGCTGAGGAGGGCGCGGCATGAGCGAGAAAGAAGGACAGGGCGTGGAGCGCAACCGCCGCAAGGTGCGCGAGGGCTACGTCGTCTCGGACAAGATGGACAAGACGATCGTGGTCTCCCTCGAAGACCGCAAGAAGCACGCGCTCTACGGCAAGGTCATGCGGCAGACCAGCAAGGTCAAGGCGCACGACGAGGCCAACTCGGCCGGTGTCGGCGACCGCGTGCTGCTGATGGAGACTCGGCCGCTGTCGGCCAGCAAGCGCTGGCGACTGGTCGAGATCCTGGAGAAGGCCAAGTAAGACGGCTGGAGGGGATCGTGAGCGACAATCACTTCTTCGCTTACGGTCCCCGACCGGGTGCGGGTGTCCCGCACCAGCAGGGTTCGCGGCCCGGTCGGCCGCCGGGGAAACCCAGTGGCCGGCCGGGCTTCGTGCCGGAAGTTGACCGCGCGCGTCAGGTCGGCAATTTGGCGCGCCAGAGTGTGCTCGGGCAACCGAGCCCGGGTACTTAGGGTCAGGAGAAAGACGTGATCCAGCAGGAGTCGCGACTGCGCGTCGCCGACAACACCGGGGCCAAGGAGATCCTCACGATCCGTGTCCTCGGTGGGTCGGGTCGCCGCTACGCGGGCCTCGGGGACATCATCGTGGCGACCGTCAAGGAAGCCATCCCCGGTGCCAACGTGAAGAAGGGCGATGTGGTCAAGGCCGTCATCGTCCGCCAGAAGAAGGAACGCCGTCGTCCGGACGGTTCGTACATCCGGTTCGACGAGAACGCTGCGGTGCTGGTGAAGCCGGGCGGCGAGCCCCGCGGTACCCGCATCTTCGGGCCGGTGGCCCGCGAACTGCGCGACAAGAAGTTCATGAAGATCATCTCGCTCGCGCCGGAGGTCTTGTGATGAAGGTCAAGAAGGGCGACACGGTCGTCGTCATCTCCGGCAAGGACAAGGGCGCCAAGGGCAAGGTCATCAAGGCCATGCCGCAGGAGCAGCGAGTTCTGGTCGAGGGTGTCAACCGGATCAAGAAGCACACCAAGGTCTCGCGGACCGAGCGTGGCGCGCAGTCCGGCGGCATCGTCACCCAGGAAGCGCCGATCCACGTGAGCAACGTGATGGTCGTGGACTCCGACGGCAAGCCCACCCGAGTCGGCTACCGCATCGGTGAGGACGGCAAGAAGGTTCGCATCTCTCGTCGTAACGGTAAGGACATCTGATCATGACTACCGCTGAGAAGATCGTCCCGCGGCTCAAGACCCGTTACCGCGAGGAGATCCGCCAGGCGCTGAACGAGGAGTTCAACTACTCCAACGTGATGCAGACGCCGGGCGTGGTCAAGGTCGTGGTCAACATGGGTGTTGGCGACGCCGCTCGGGACAGCAAGCTGATCGAGGGCGCGGTCCGCGACCTGACGATCATCACCGGTCAGAAGCCGGAGATCCGGCGGGCCCGCAAGTCCATCGCGCAGTTCAAGCTGCGCGAGGGCATGCCGATCGGCGCGCGGGCGACCCTGCGCGGCGACCGCATGTGGGAGTTCCTGGACCGCCTGGTCACCATCGCGCTGCCGCGTATCCGCGACTTCCGCGGGCTGTCGCCGAAGCAGTTCGACGGCCGGGGCAACTACACGTTCGGCCTGAACGAGCAGTCGATGTTCCACGAGATCGACCCGGACAGCATCGACCGTCCGCGCGGCATGGACATCACCGTCGTTACCACGGCCACCAACAATGAGGAGGGCCGGGCGCTGCTGAAGCACCTGGGCTTCCCGTTCAAGGAGAACTGAGCGATGGCCAAGAAGGCGCTGGTTATCAAGGCTTCGAAGAAGCCGAAGTTCGGCGTTCGCGGCTACACCCGCTGCCAGCGCTGCGGGCGTCCGCGCGCGGTGTTCCGCAAGTTCGGCCTGTGCCGCGTGTGCTTCCGCGAGATGGCGCACGCCGGCGAGCTGCCCGGCGTGAGCAAGTCCTCCTGGTGAACTAAGAGGTTTCGGGTCGATTTGCGCGGCGGTGCCGGTAGCGGAACCTCAGGCGCTTCCTCGGCTGCGGGAGCCCCTCCTGATGTATGTCCAATACACGGCGGAGGGGCTGTCCTCGCGAGGAAAGCGTCTGAGAACCCGCGGCGGTGCGAGCTGCGCAGGTGGTGGAAAGCGGCTTCGCCGCTTGACACGACGACCTGGGCTTCCAGGGTCGCGTGCTGCGGGGATGCCGGCTACCGGTACCCTCAGCAGGCGTTACCAGGGCTGATGCCCACGCTCCGCGGCGTGAGCCGTGCTTGCACGCGAAATGACAAGGGGCCGACCACCGCGGTCGGAGACCCAGAACTTCGTCCAGGCCAGGATCCAGACGCGCCGCCTCCGGGCGGTGTCCGGTCGGGGTCCATCGGAACCAGACGAGAAAGGTTGAGCAGGTCATGACGATGACCGATCCGATCGCAGACATGCTGACGCGTCTGCGCAACGGAAACTCGGCATACCACGACGAGGTCGTGATGCCGCACTCCAAGCTGAAGGCGAACATCGCCGAGATCCTCAAGCGCGAGGGCTACGTGTCCGGTTCCCGCGTCGAAGAGGGCGAGAACTGCAAGCAGCTCGTTGTCGAGCTCAAGTACGGCCCGAACCGCGAGCGGAGCATCGCGGGCCTGCGCCGGGTCTCCAAGCCCGGTCTGCGGGTCTACGCCAAGTCCACCAACCTGCCCAAGGTGCTGGGTGGCCTGGGCGTCGCCATCATCTCGACCTCCGGCGGTCTGCTGACCGACCGGCAGGCCATGAAGAAGGGCGTGGGCGGGGAAGTCCTCGCCTACGTCTGGTAAGGGAGGAGGAGCGGCAATGTCGCGCATCGGAAAGCTGCCGATCACCGTCCCCTCCGGCGTCGAGGTGACCATCGACGGCCAGTCGGTGACGGTGAAGGGCCCCAAGGGCACGCTTGAGCACCAGGTCGCGGAACCCATCGTCGTCGAGCGGGACGAGGATGGCGCGATTCTGGTCAAGCGCCCGAACGACGAGCGGGAGAGCCGGTCGCTGCACGGGCTCACCCGGACCCTGGTGAACAACATGGTCATCGGGGTCAGCCAGGGCTACGAAAAGGGCCTGGAGATCCACGGCGTCGGTTACCGCGTGCTGCTGAAGGGATCGAACCTCGAGTTCTCCCTCGGCTACAGCCACCCCATCGTGATCGAACCGCCGCAGGGCATCCAGTTCGCGGTCGACGGCCCGACCAAGATTTCGGTCAAGGGCATCGACAAGCAGCTGGTCGGCGAGATCGCGGCCAGGATTCGCAAGCTGCGCAAGCCGGACCCGTACAAGGGCAAGGGTGTCCGCTACGCAGGTGAGAACATCCGCCGCAAGGTCGGGAAGACGGGTAAGTGACCATGAGCGAGACGACAGCTACCAAGCGCAAGCCGGTGGGCAAGGACATCTCGACCAAGCGTCGGCTTGCCCGCGCCAAGCGGCACACGCGCATCCGCAAGAAGATCCTCGGCACCGCCGAGCGCCCGCGCCTGGTCGTGACCCGGTCGCTGCGCCACATCGTTGCCCAGGTCATCGACGACACCAAGGGTCACACCCTGGCGTCGGCGACCAGCCTGGAGGCCGACGTCCGCGCGCTCGAGGGCGACAAGAAGGCCAAGGCCACCAAGGTCGGCGAACTGGTCGCAGCCCGGGCCAAGGAAGCCGGCGTGGAGAAGGTCGTCTTCGACCGCGGCGGCAACGACTACCACGGTCGGGTCGCCGCGCTGGCGGACGCCGCGCGTGACGGCGGACTGGAGTTCTGACAAGTGGGTAAGAACGAGAACGGAAGGGACGCCTGATGCCTGGACGCACTCGGCGTGAGGGCGGGGAGTCCGGCGGCAAGGACCGCCGGGACCGCCGCGACGGCGGCCGTGGCGGGGCGGCCCAAGAGAAGACCCCGCAGTTCGAACGCGTCGTGACCATCAACCGTGTCGCGAAGGTCGTCAAGGGTGGTCGGCGCTTCAGCTTCACCGCGCTGGTCGTCGTCGGCGACGGCGACGGCATGGTCGGTGTCGGCTACGGCAAGGCCAAGGAAGTTCCGGCGGCCATCGCCAAGGGCGTCGAGGAGGCGAAGAAGAACTTCTTCCGCGTCCCGCGCCTGGGCGGCACCATCACGCACCCGGTGCAGGGCGAGGAGGCGGCCGGCGTCGTGCTGCTGCGTCCGGCCAGCGCCGGTACCGGTGTTATCGCCGGTGGCCCGGTGCGCGCGGTGCTCGAGTGCGCCGGCATCCACGACGTGCTGAGCAAGTCGCTGGGCAGCGACAACCCGATCAACATCGTGCACGCCACGGTCGACGCGCTGAAGCAGCTGCAGCGGCCGGAGGAGGTCGCGGCTCGCCGTGGCCTGCCGCTCGAGGACGTCGCTCCGGCGTTCATCCTGCGTGCCCGTGCTGCGCAGCAGGGGGTCTGATCGACATGGCACAGCTGAAGATCACCCAGGTGCGTGGTCTGGTCGGCACCAAGCAGAACCAGCGCGACACCATGCGCTCCCTCGGGCTGCGCAAGATCCGTCAGTCCGTCGTGCGTCCGGATGACTCGAACGTGCGCGGCATGATCAATGCCGTCCGTCACCTGGTGACGGTCGAGGAGGTCGACTGACATGGTCATCAAACTGCACGACCTGCGTCCGGCCCCGGGTGCCAAGCGGGACAAGATCCGCGTCGGTCGCGGTGAGGGTTCCAAGGGCAAGACCGCCGGCCGCGGTACCAAGGGCACCAAGGCCCGCAAGAACGTCTCCCCGCGCTTCGAGGGCGGGCAGATGCCGATCCACATGCGGCTCCCGAAGCTCCGCGGCTTCAAGAACCGCTTCCGCACCGAGTACCAGGGTGTGAACGTGGCGCGGCTGGCCGAGGCGTTCCCGGAGGGCGGCACCGTCGGCATCGCCGAGCTGGTCGCCAAGGGCCTGGTCAAGAAGAACGAACTGGTGAAGATCCTCGGCGACGGGGACCTCGAGGGCATCAAGCTGGACGTGACCGCGCACGCGTTCACCGGCAGCGCCCAGGAGAAGATCACCGCTGCGGGCGGCTCGGCCACCAAGCTGGACCGCTGAGCTTGCAACGACGATGAGGGCCGGTCGGCGAGAAGTCGACCGGCCCTCACCATTTTTCCCGAACAGGTGATGTGTGAAGGGCATCTTTTTCCCGGGCCGACCGGGGGAGAGACGCCCTTCGCGCGTTTCCGCGCGGCATCGGAACCCGTTGGGGCACATGGTTTTCCCCCATTCGCGGGGTGTCCGGCGACGATGTTCGCCGTGGGCGGACGCAGTGATCACGCGTGAGGCTTCGGTCGCCGAACGTGGCAGGGCTCAGGCCTGCTAGAGTCGCCCCGGCAGTGCCGTGATGAACGGGTGCTGCGGAAATTGCCGCATCTTTCCCCGGCCGGTTTCGACCGGCTCGCGTACAGGAGGTTCGCGTGCTCGGCGCCTTCCGCTCGGCTCTGGCGACGCCGGACCTGCGCCGCAAGATCCTGTTCACCCTCGGCATGGTGGTGCTCTACCGACTCGGCGCCACGATCCCGTCGCCGGGGGTGTCGTACCCGAACATCCAGCAGTGCATCGAGCAGATCGAGGGCAGCGGCTCGCAGAGCGTCTACTCCCTGCTCAACCTCTTCAGCGGTGGTGCGCTGCTGCAACTCTCGGTGCTGTCGCTGGGCATCATGCCCTACATCACCGCGAGCATCATCGTCCAGCTGCTGCAGGTGGTCATCCCGCGCTTCGAGCAGCTGAAGAAGGAAGGCCAGTCCGGCCAGGCGAAGCTGACCCAGTACACCCGGTACCTGACGATCGCGCTGGCGGTCCTGCAGGGCACCGGCGTGGTGGCGCTCGCCGTGCGCGGCCAGCTGTTCCAGGGCTGCTCGGTCTCGCCGATCCCGGACGACTCGGTGCTGAACCTGATCACCATCGTGGTCGTGATGACCGCCGGTGCGGCCGTCCTGATGTGGATGGGCGAGCTGATCACCGAGCGCGGCATCGGCAACGGCATGTCGCTGCTGATCTTCGTCTCCATCGCGGCCCGCATCCCGGCCGAGGGCGGCGCGATCCTGCAGTCGCACGGCGGCCTGGTGTTCGCGGTGGTCTGCTGCTTCGCGGTCGTGATCATCGGCACCGTGGTCTTCATCGAGCAGGCCCAGCGCCGGATCCCGGTGCAGTACGCCAAGCGCATGATCGGCCGCCGGATGTACGGCGGCACCTCCACCTACCTGCCGCTGAAGGTGAACCAGGCGGGTGTCATCCCGGTCATCTTCGGTTCCTCCCTGCTGTACCTGCCGCAGCTGATCGGTCAGCTGGCCGGCAACCAGGACAGCTGGTGGGCGCGCTTCATCCAGACCTACATCGTCGATCCGTCCAGCTGGGTGCACATCCTGCTGTACATGGCGCTGATCGTCTTCTTCGCGTACTTCTACGTGTCGATCACGTTCAACCCCGAAGAGCGCGCGGACGACATGAAGAAGTTCGGCGGCTTCATCCCGGGCATCCGCCCGGGGCGGCCGACCGCCGAGTACCTGAACTTCGTGCTCTCCCGGATCACCCTGCCCGGCGCGCTGTACCTGGGCATCATCGCGATCCTGCCGAACTTCTTCCTCGGCATCACCGGTAGCGGCCAGAACCAGAACTTCCCGTTCGGCGGCACCGCGGTGCTGATCATGGTCAACGTCGGTCTGGACACCGTGAAGCAAATCGAGAGCCAGCTCACGCAGCGCAAGTACGAGGGATTCCTCCGGTAAGCTGTGCGGTCCGGGCACGACTTTGTCGTGCCCGGATACCGCAGTTTCCGGCATGGCCCGGTGCCGTGCCGGCCCGTGCGCGGAGTGGAGCAGCGGTCGCTCGCATGCAGGTGGGCGCCGCACAGCGCTCGTCAGGAGTTGGCGTGCGATCGGATTGATTCGGAGGCAGACCCTTGGTGCGATTGGTTCTCGTGGGCCCGCCCGGTGCGGGCAAGGGCACCCAGGCCGCGGTGCTGAGCGAGCAGCTCGGCGTTCCGCACATCTCCACCGGAGATCTGTTCCGCGCCAACATCGGCAACGAGACGCCGCTCGGCCAGAAGGCCAAGAGCTACATGGACGCCGGTGAGCTGGTGCCGGACGAGGTCACCAACGAGATGGTGCGCGACCGGCTGGGCGACGAGGACGCCGCGAAGGGCTTCCTGCTCGACGGCTACCCGCGCAACACCGCGCAGGCCGAGGTGCTGCGCGGCATGCTCGCCGCGGACGACACCGAGCTGACCGCCGTGCTGCAGTTCGACGTGCCGGAGGAGGAGCTGGTCAAGCGCATGCTGGCGCGCGGCCGCTCGGACGACACCGAGGACGTCATCCGCCGCCGGCTGGCGGTCTACCGGTCGGAGACCGAGCCGCTGCTCGACTACTACCAGGACCGGATCATCAAGATCGACGCGGTGGGCTCGATCGAGGAGATCACCGCTCGCGCGCTGGAAGCGCTCCGCGACCGCAGCTGAACCGGGTCGAAGCCGGTCCGAAGACTCTTTGTGAAGGTGAGTGCGTTGTTGCGTCGGGGGAAGGGCATCGAGCTCAAGTCTCGTGGCGAGATCGAGGCGATGCGCGCGGCGGGACTCGTCGTCGCCCGCACGCTGGCCGCGGTGACCGCGCAGGCCAAGGCCGGGGCGAGCACCGGTGAGCTGGACGAGCTCGCCGAGCAGACGATCCGCGATGCGGGAGCGGTGCCCTCCTTCAAGGGCTACCACGGCTTCCCGGCGTCGATCTGCGCCTCGCTGAACGAGAAGGTCGTGCACGGGATCCCGTCGCGCGACGAGGTCCTGGCCGAGGGCGACCTGCTCTCGGTGGACTGCGGCGCGATCCTGGACGGCTGGCACGGTGACTCCGCGGTGACGCTGGCGATCGGCGAGGTCGGGGAGGCCGACCGCGCGCTGTCGGCGGCCACCGAGGCGTCGATGTGGGCCGGGATCGAGCAGGTCCGGGCGGGCAACAAGCTGACCGACATCTCCCACGCGGTGGAGACCGCGGCGCGGGCCGCGGCGAAGGCCGACGGCCGGGAGTACGGGATCATCGCCGAGTACGGCGGGCACGGCATCGGCACCCAGATGCACATGGAGCCGTTCCTGCCGAACCTCGGCAAGCCGGGCCGCGGCCCGAAGCTTCGCGTCGGGATGGCGATCGCGGTGGAGCCGATGCTCACCCTCGGCACGGCCGAGACCGAGGAGCTCGACGACGAGTGGACCGTGGTGACGGCCGACCGCTCCCGCGCAGCGCACTGGGAGCACACGGTGGCGATCACCGACGACGGCCCCTGGGTCCTCACCGCTCCCGAGAGCTGACAGTTCCGCCTCCCCGCGATCTTCAGTGGTGGTGTCGTTTCGGGGTGATCTCGCGTTTTCGGGGTTTCTTGTGGCTGGGTTGCGTCACGTTCCCCTGAGGTGCGGTTGGGTGGGGCGCGGGACTGGGCCCGGCAAAGTCGTCCGGGCCCAAGACTGAAACTGCCCCGGCACCCCGGGCGCCGGGCACCCCGATACCGCCGTGGCCGGGGTGCCGCTGGGGTCATCGCATTGAAATCACACGTCACTTCGGGCGGCGGCAGGCGTAGACGCGGGCCGGCGGGACGTTGCGCCAGACCGCGGTGCGCGGCATGATCTCGTCGAAGGTGTCGTGGAGGGCGTCGAGGAACGCCCTGGTGGGCGGGCGCCACAGCGTCGTCAGGTAGGTGACGGTGGTGAACACGCCGTCCGCCGACATCACCGAGGCCGCTTCGTGCAGGAGCTCGCGCTGCTTCTCCGGTGTCAGGAGCGTCCACGGGATGCTGCTGATCACCGCGTCGACCTTGTCGACGCCCGCCGCGTCGAGGATCTTGCGCAGGTGGGTGGCATCGCCCTCGATGACCTCCAGCCACGGCTTGGTGCGCTCCAGGAACTGGACCATCTTCGGGTCTATCTCGACGGCCAGGTGGCGGGCGCCCTCGGACAGCCTCCGCTGGATCGGCCCGCTGAGCGCGCCGGTGCCCGGCCCGAGCTCCAGCACGGTCGGGGCGCCCGAGCTGGGCACCACGGCGGCCACCGCCTCCGCGACGTACCGCGACGTCGGCAGCACCGCGCCCACCGTGGCCGGCTGACGAGCTGCGCTGTTCAGGAACGTCCAGTACTCGCGCAGCTTCTTACGCTTGCTCACGCCTACTCCTACCATCCAGTGGAACGCCGAGACGTTAACCCCTTCGGGGTCCGCGCGGTGCAACCGCGCACGGCCAGTCGCCGGGGATGGCAGAGCGGAGTCGGTTCCTCGCGGTGCGTGTTCGGCGTTCGGCACGTGCTTCGAGCATGCGCTGATGGGTACCCGCGGACATCGGGGTCATCCCGCGTCGCACCTCCGGGATGCACCTTCCTGGGCGGCGTTCACCGCAGCGGGCGACGGCAGATGTAGTGCAGGATCGGCGGCAGGTTGCGCCAGGTGGTGTGGGTCAGCACCTCGTCGAAGACGTGCTCCAGGCGGTTGCGGAAGCGGCGGCCGCCGGGCGTCCGGTCGGCGGGCAGGTAGGTGAGCGCGGTGAAGGCGCCCTGCGGCGAGAGGGCCGCCGCGGCCTGGTGCAGGACGTGGTCCTGGGCGTCGCCGGGCATCAGCGACCACGGGATGCTGCTGATCACCGCGTCGACCTGGGCGATGCCGAGCTTGTCCAGCAGGGCGAGCAGGTCGCCGGCGTCGGCGTGCACGACCTCCAGCCACGGCTTGTGCTCGCGCAGGTGCTCGACCATGCCCTCGCCGAGCTCGATGCCGATGTGCCGCGCCCCGTGCGGCAGGCGTTCGTGGATGCCGTTGCTCAGCGAGCCGGTGCCGGGACCGAGCTCGACCACCACGGGCGAGCCGGTGGTGGGCACCACCTGCGCCACGGTCGCCGCGACGGCGGCCGAGGTCGGGGTGGCCGCGCCGACCATCCTGGGATTGCGCACCGCGGTGCGGAAGAACGCCCCGTACTCGCCGAGCCTGCGGGTGGCGGTCTGCGCTGCCCGGTCCAGCCACGGTGCGGTGCGCGGGTCGTGTCGGTCCTGCTGGGGTGTCACGCTGCTCCTCGGGTCTGGGACTCGACCGCGGTGTCGACGACTGATCGAACGTAGTGAGACCGGGAGCGCCCCCGCAAGCCGCGAGCGTCGCCGCCCGACTACGCTCCGCGTTCGGAGCCGCGATGAGCTGCCCCGATGTGAGGCGCGAATCGGCGGCGCGTACGATGGACTATCGGCGCGCTCCTGGCGTCGGTTCGTTGTGCCTGGGTATCCGTTCCCAAGTGTGCGGGACGGAGTCCTCTGCGGTGTTTGCGGACCGGGGACGGGTGTGCGTCCGTCGCGGGTGCCGGGGCCTCCGGTATCGGCGGCAGGGACTTAGGTCCGCAAACCGTCACCGTCACGAAACGCGGAGGACATGGGCAAGAAAGACGGGGCCATTGAGGTCGAGGGCCGGGTGATCGAGCCACTCCCCAACGCGATGTTCCGCGTCGAGTTGGAGAACGGCCACAAGGTTCTCGCACACATCAGTGGCAAGATGCGCCAGCACTACATCCGCATCCTGCCCGAGGACCGGGTCGTGGTGGAGCTCTCGCCGTACGACCTCTCCCGTGGGCGCATCGTCTACCGCTACAAGTGACCTCCACGGTGTCCGGGGGATCCCGGACACGCGTTCGAGCAGGAGAGCACGACCGTGAAGGTCCAGCCGAGTGTGAAGCGAATCTGCGACAAGTGCCAGGTCATCCGCCGTCACGGGCGGGTGCTGGTGATCTGCGACAACGCCCGACACAAGCAGCGTCAGGGCTGAGCGCACCAGTCGCGAAACGACAATTGAGGATCTCCCTCCACCTGTCGACCCGTTAGTGGGTCGGCTGACCCCCGGACCAGGCCGGGGCCCCGCTGCGCGGGGACGGGGTGGGAGCAGACCTGGACGGACAAAGGAGAAGGAGCCGCATGGCACGGCTCGTTGGAGTCGACCTCCCGCGCGACAAGCGCATGGAGATCGCGCTCACCTACATTTTCGGCATCGGCAAGACCCGCGCGAAGGAGATTCTCTCCGCGACCGGTGTCTCGCCCGACGCCAAGCCGCGCGACCTCGATGACGAGCAGCTGACCCAGCTGCGCGACTTCATCGAGAACAACTACCGGGTTGAGGGCGACCTCCGCCGCGAGGTCCAGGCCGACATCCGCCGGAAGATCGAGATCGGGTGCTACCAGGGATGGCGTCACCGCCGTCACCTGCCGGTGCACGGGCAGCGGACCAAGACCAACGCCCGCACCCGCAAGGGCCCGAAGAAGACGGTCGCCGGCAAGAAGAAGGCCAAGAAGTAAGCCTCGCTAGGAGTCAGCTAAAGCTATGCCACCCAAGCAGCGCGCTGGTGCCGTCAAGAAGGTGCGGCGCAAGGAAAAGAAGAACGTCGCTCACGGCCAGGCGCACATCAAGAGCACGTTCAACAACACGATCGTTTCGATCACCGACCCCACCGGTGCGGTGATCAGCTGGGCCTCCGCGGGCCACGTCGGGTTCAAGGGCTCCCGCAAGTCCACCCCGTTCGCCGCGCAGATGGCCGCCGAGAACGCGGCCCGCAAGGCCGCCGAGCACGGCATGAAGAAGGTCGACGTCTTCGTCAAGGGCCCGGGTTCGGGTCGCGAGACGGCGATCCGGTCGCTGCAGGCGGCCGGTCTCGAGGTCGGCACCATCCAGGACGTCACCCCGCAGCCGCACAACGGTTGCCGCCCGCCGAAGCGTCGTCGGGTCTGAGTCGCGGGAAAGGAGTAAGGAACAAAGATGGCTCGTTACACCGGTCCCGCGACCCGCAAGTCCCGCCGTCTGAAGGTTGACCTCGTCGGCGGTGACCAGGCGTTCGAACGCCGTCCGTACCCGCCGGGGCAGCACGGGCGCGCGCGCATCAAGGAAACCGAGTACCTGCTGCAGCTCCAGGAGAAGCAGAAGGCGCGGTTCACCTACGGCGTGCTGGAGCGGCAGTTCCGCAACTACTACGAGGAAGCCAACCGGCGCCCGGGCAAGACGGGTGACAACCTCCTGCAGCTGCTGGAGTCCCGGCTGGACAACGTCGTGTACCGCGCTGGACTCGCCCGCACCCGCCGGATGGCGCGGCAGCTGGTCAGCCACGGCCACTTCACGGTCAACGGCAAGCGCGTGAACGTCCCCAGCTTCCAGGTCTCGAAGTGGGACATCATCGACGTCAAGTCGAAGTCCATGGGCACCACGCCGTTCATCATCGCCAAGGAAACCCTGGGCGACCGTCCGGTCCCGGCCTGGCTGCAGGTCGTGCCCTCGAACCTGCGGATCCTGGTGCACCAGCGCCCGGAGCGCGCGCAGATCGACACCCCGGTCACCGAGCAGCTCATCGTCGAGCTCTACTCGAAGTGACGCGTCCCGCCGACGACCGCCGCTGCGGTCGTCGGCGGCTCGCAGCCAGCGGTGGCGGTGCAGGAATCCGCCACCGGCCCGCACTTCGCGGGCACGCCATTCCATCGGCGTCAAATAGCGGGCGCCGTGAGGAAAGGAAAGTCAAGTGCTCATCTCCCAGCGACCCACACTGTCCGAAGAGGTGGTGTCGGAGACCCGTTCCCGGTTCGTCATCGAGCCGCTGGAGCCGGGCTTCGGTTACACCCTGGGCAACTCGTTGCGCCGCACGCTGCTCTCCTCCATCCCGGGGGCGGCGGTCACCAGCCTGCGCATCGACGGTGTGCTGCACGAGTTCACCACGATTCCGGGTGTGAAGGAGGACGTCACCGACGTCATCCTGAACATCAAGGAGCTGGTCGTCAGCTCCGAGGAAGACGAGCCGGTGACCATGTACCTGCGCAAGCAGGGGCCGGGTGAGGTCACCGCCGCGGACATCGTGCCGCCGGCGGGTGTCACGGTGCACAACCCCGATCTGCACATCGCCACGCTGAACGCGAAGGGCAAGCTGGAGATCGAGCTCGTCGTCGAGCGCGGTCGTGGCTACGTCCCCGCGATGCAGAACAAGCAGACCGGCGCCGAGATCGGCCGCATCCCGGTGGACTCGATCTACTCGCCGGTGCTGAAGGTGACCTACAAGGTCGAGGCGACCCGTGTCGAGCAGCGCACGGACTTCGACAAGCTGGTCCTCGACGTCGAGAGCAAGCCGTCCATCACCCCGCGCGACGCGGTGGCGTCGGCCGGTCGGACTCTCGTCGAGCTGTTCGGGCTCGCCCGCGAGCTCAACGTCGATGCCGAGGGCATCGAGATCGGCCCGTCGCCCGCCGAGGCGGACACGATCGCGGCCTACGCGATGCCGATCGAGGACCTCGACCTGACGGTGCGCTCCTACAACTGCCTCAAGCGGGAGGGCATCCACACCGTCGGCGAGCTGGTCTCGCGCAGCGAGGCCGACCTGCTGGACATCCGCAACTTCGGTGCGAAGTCCATCGACGAGGTCAAGATGAAGCTGGCCGGCCTTGGGCTCGCGCTCAAGGACAGCCCGCCCGGGTTCGACCCGTCCGCCGCGGCTGCCGAGTACCCGGCCGAGGGCTGGTCCTCCGAGGAGGAGACCACCATCGGTTCGGTCGGCGCCGTCGAGGACAACGGCTACGACGACGGTCAGGACTACGCGGAGACAGAGCAGCTGTAGCTGTGTTGCGCGTCCGGGGTTCCGGCGCGCCCTGAGAGGAGCAACCGATGCCCACCCCGACCAAGGGTCCGCGTTTCGGCGGGTCGCCGGCCCACGAGCGGCTCATCATGGCCAACCTGGCCACCGCGCTGTTCGAGCACGGCCGGATCACCACCACCGAGGCGAAGGCGAAGCGGCTGCGGCCGCTCGCCGAGCGGCTGATCACCAAGGCCAAGAAGGGTGACCTGCACAACCGTCGCGAGGTCCTGAAGACCGTCCGCGACAAGGACGTCGTGCACAAGCTCTTCGCCGAGATCGGCCCGCACTTCGCGGACCGCAACGGCGGTTACACCCGCATCATCAAGACGATGCCGCGCAAGGGTGACAACGCGAAGATGGCCGTCATCGCGCTGGTGACCGAGCAGCTGGTCACCACCGAGGCGGAGGCCGCTCGCGGCACGAAGTTCGCCAAGGACGAGCCGAAGGTGGAGGAGGCCCCCGCGGCTGAGACCACCGAGGCTGCCGAGGCCCCGGCGGAGACCGCCGAGACCGAGGCCAAGGCCGAGGACACCGCTGCCGAGAAGAAGGACGAGTCCTGATTCCGGCACGCAGTGCTGTGAACGAGCCCGTCGTCCCCGCTGGGGATGGCGGGCTCGTTCGCGTGCGCCTCGACGTCTCCTACGACGGCACCGACTTCTGCGGCTGGGCCAAGCAACCGGGCCAGCGCACCGTGCAGGGACTGCTGGAGGACGCGCTGGCGAAGCAGCCGCCGGGTCGGTCGGTGCCGCGCGCGGTGGTGGTGGCCGGCCGCACGGACTCCGGCGTGCACGCTTCAGGCCAGGTCGTGCACCTCGACGCGGTCCCGCACGAGCCCGGTGCGAGCCGGGTTCCCGTTGACGCGCAAGGCGTTCCGGACCTGGCGCGGATGGTGCACCGGTGGAACCGCATCCTGCCCGCGGACGTGCGAGTGCTGGGCGCCCGCGTGGTGCCGCCCGCCTTCGACGCCCGCTTCTCGGCGCTGCGCCGCCACTACCGCTACCAGGTGTCGGACGCGCCCTGGGGCGTCGACCCGCTGCGCCGCCGCGACACCCTCGCCTGGAACCGCCCGCTGGAGGTCTCGGCCCTCAACGCGGCGTCCCAGGACCTGTTGGGCCTCAACGACTTCGCGGCGTACTGCAAGCCGCGCGAAGGCGCGACCACGGTGCGCGAGCTCCAGCGCTTCGAGTGGGAGCGCGTCGACGACCACCTGATCGTCGCGAAGGTGAGCGCGGACGCCTTCTGCCACTCGATGGTCCGGAGCCTGGTGGGCACCCTCCTGATGGTCGGCGACGGCCGCCGGAACACCCCCTGGCCCGCCGAGGTCCTCGGCTCGGAAACCCGGACCACCGCGGTGGCCCCGGCCCACGGCCTGACCCTCACAGCGGTCGACTACCCCCCGGACGAGGAGCTGGAGGCCCGGGCCACCCAAACCCGAGCCGTCCGCACCCGCCCCTGACCGGCTCCCAGCCCCGACGGGCCCCACCCCGGGTTGGGCCATGGGATGGACGCGATTTCAATGGAAATCAGACGTCCGATTTCCATTGAAATTGCGGCACTCGCCCGCCGCCGACGGCGTGTCGGGTCCTGACACGCCGACGACTACGCAACTTCCATTGAAATCGAGCCCCTGATTTCCATTGAAATTGCGGCCTCCGGTTGGATCTCAAGGCTGTTGCGGGACCGGATGTGATCAGCCCCGGGCAGGCGCCCGGCTTCGCGAACCGGTAGTGGTGCAGTCCGAGGACTTCGGCCACGGCCCGTACCTCACCGGTGACCTGTGCAGCAACAGGTACCTGGGCTTCGGGCGAACACCGCCTCCTGGGACGACCTGCGAGCCACTGGAGTCCACTTAGGACTTCTTCGGAGTTGCCATCGCGGTCAGCCGCTGGGCCAGGCGGTGGGCTGCTTCGCGGAGCTCCGGCGGGTCGAGGACTTCGGTTTCGAGGTCGAGGGCGGCGATGTGCATGGCCAGCCAGTTGAGGTCGTTGCCGCCCGCGGTGAGGGTGCACCAGCCGTCCTCGGCGTCCTCGACCTTCGCCACCTGGGGCGGCACCCGTTCGCGGACCTGGGCGGCGGTGGCGCGCAGGCGGACCCGGGCCAGGTGGCGGTACGGCGCTTCGGAGGTGGAGTGCTGGACGTAGGCCGCCGGGTCCGGGTGCTCTCGCGGGCGGAAGCGCCAGGTCGTCGCCGCCACGTCGCGCATCCGGTCCAGGCGGAAGGTGCGCCAATCGTCGCGGTCGACGTCGAAGGCCATCAGGTACCAGCGGTGACGGGTGGCGACCATCCGCACCGGTTCCACCGTGCGCTCGCGCTCCTCACCGCCGCGACCGGTGTAGCGGAACCGCACGCGGACCGCGTCACGGCAGGCGCGGGCGAGGGTCACCAGCAGTTCCGCGTCGATCTCGGTGCCGGGGCCGACGAGCGTGTCGGTCGCGCCGTGCACCGCTCGGACCTCGGCGCGCAGTCGCGGCGGCATGACCTGGTCGAGCTTCGCCAGCGCGCTCAGCGCCGCCTCGCCGGTGCCCGCGACCGTGCCGCCGGAGGCCAGCCGAAGCGAGACCGCCGTCGCGATCGCCTCCTCGTCGTCGAAGAGCAGCGGTGGCAGCCGGGTTCCCGCGCCGAGCTGGTAGCCGCCGCCGACGCCCGCCGTCGCGTGCACGGGGTAGCCGAGCGCCCGCAGCCGCTCCACGTCGCGCCGCACCGAGCGGTCGGTGACACCGAGCTCGGCGGCCAGCTCGGTGGCGGTCCAGGACGGCCGTCGCTGGAGCAGCGCCAGCAGCCGCAACACCCGCTCCGTGGTCACTGTCCCGCCTCTCCGCGATTTTCAGTGGTGGTTGCGTCTGGATTGATCTCGCGTTGTGCGGTTTCTTGTGGCTGGGCTGCGTCACGGTCCCCTGGGGTGCGGTCGAGCAGGACTCGGGCTGACGCAAGGGGTGTCATGCGCAGATCTTCGCACGAATCACGGAAGGCACCTGTCCGCTATTTCCGCGACGATGTCCGCATGACCGACTGGAACTCCATGCTTCGCGACCAGCTCATCTGGCACTGGAACGGGCAGCTGCGCCCGCGACTCGACGGCCTCACCGACGAGGAGTACTTCTGGGAGCCCGTGGCCGACTGCTGGAACGTGCGCCCGCGCGGCACCGGCATCGCGCAGATGCAGGCCGGTACGGGCGCGATGACCATCGACTTCGCGTTCCCGGAACCGGAGCCGGTGCCGTTCACCACCATCTCCTGGCGTCTCGGGCACGTGATCGTCGGCGTCCTCGCGATGCGGAACGCCTCGCACTTCGGCCGCACGCCCACCGACTACGAGTCGTTCGAGTACGCGACGACCGCAGCCGAAGCGCTGGATCAGCTCGACGCGGAGTTGGCCACCTGGCTCACCGGGGTCGAATCCCTCGGTGAGGAAGGACTCGCCGAACCGTGCGGCCCGGCGGAGGGGCCGTATGCGGAGCGCTCGATGGCGGAGCTGGTGCTGCACATCAACCGCGAGCTCATCCACCACCTGTCCGAAGTGTCGCTGCTGCGCGACCTCTACCTGCACAAGAACGGATCCCTGCGATGAGCCGCGAGTTCCAGGTCACTTTCGACGCGCGCGATCCGCGGGCGCTGTCGGTCTTCTGGCGCGATGCGCTGCACTACGTCCTCCCCGGCCCGCCCGGCGTCGAGCTGGCCGAGGGCGCCGATCCGCTGGACGCGTGGGACGAGTTCCTCGAGCGGATCGGTGTGCCCGCCGAGCAGCGCAACACGAGGTCGGCGGTCGAGGACCCGGCGGGGCGCGGCCCGCGGCTGTTCTTCCAGCAGGTGCCGGAGGACAAGATCGCGAAGAACCGCGTGCACCTCGACCTCCGCGCGGCGCCCGGACTGCAGGGCGAGGAGCGGATGGCGGCGCTGGAAGCCGAGTGCGAGCGCCTCGTCGCGCTGGGTGCGAGCCGGGTGAGCCGCCACGAGCCGGTTCCACCGCTCGAAGGCGGCCACATCGTGATGGCCGATCCCGAGGGCAACGAGTTCTGCCTCGACTGACCGCGGTCTTCCGCTGGGGGAACCACCGGTGTGTCGGGCGCCCGACACACCGGTGCGCGTCGCGAACTTCCGCAATTTCAATTGAAATCAGACATCCGATTTCAATTGAAATTGCGTCACCACCGATGACGGAGCGTGGGGGCGGCGGATCAGGTGGTCGGAGTGGTGGTGGGGACGAGAAGCGAGGAGCCCCGGCCTGTGCGGCCGGGGCTCCTCGTCGTTCGGTGCTGGAGGTCAGTCGCCGCGGCGGATCGGGCCGAGGATCTCCTGCTCCTTCTTGTTCGTCACCAGGCGGATCAGCGTCCAGGTCATGTTGCCCAGGGCGATCACCTGGTCATCCTTGAGCTGGGTCAGCTGCTGGACCTGGTTGTTCATCAGGCTCCAGATGCGCTGGGCCAGCTGCGCCTGGTTCAGCGGGAGGCGCTGCAGCAGCACCAGGTCCGCCGTGTTCGCCGCCGTGCCGCTGCTCACCTGCGGGTGCAGGTAGGGCAGCACGTACATGGTGGTCTGCCACGGCGCGCGCGGCGGGAACAGCTCCTGCGGCACCGCACCGCCGTCGTGGATCACCAGCAGCGGAGTGTCCTCAGAGGACCGCGGCAGCTCGAACGGGGCCAGCTTGCGGATCTGCACCAGCGGCACCGGCTTGCCGTCCGGGGCCTGCCCGGCGGCCCGCTCCAGCATCTTCCACGCACCCGGACGCCCGGTGGCCACGATCACCCACGCGCCGGTGGCCATCGCGCGCAGCGCCAGCTGCCGCGCGAGGTACAGGCCCCCGACGGTGACCATGCGGGTCGGGTGCGGGCGGAGGATCGACGCCGCTTCCGCCTCGTTCTGCGGGTTGGAGCCGATGATCACCCCGCCCCGGTCGCCGGACGGGCTGATGGCGTCCAGGGTTTCCGGGGTGACCAGGAATTCCGGTGCCGCCGCCTTGTTTCCGGGAACATCGATCGTTCTGCTTCGGCTCATGCCGCACCTCCGAGCGGCAGCGTCGCTGCGTAACCGGCCAGTTGCGAGCCGCGCAGCGGGGTCAGGGTCAGCCCGAGGCGGTTGCTGATCGCCTTCAGCCGCTCGTCGGCGGTGTCCAGCTCGGCGGGCGTGCGGGCGCTGACCCGGACCAGACCGCGCAGACCGACCTCGTTCTCCTCGCCGACCGGCGAGATGGACAGCGCGATGCTGGTGGACAGCGCGCGGATACCGGTCAGCGCGTTGAGGCTGTCGTTCATCTGGTTCGGCCAGCCGGTGATGGCGTAGCTGGAGTGGCCGACGCCACCGGCGGTCACGCCGTCCCAGCGCTCCTTGAGGCCCACCGGGCGTTGCGAACCGAGCACGTTGTGCAGCTCCGCCGAGGAAATCCCGGCCTGCAGCAGTTCGTCCGGGTCCAGCGGGCGGCTCGGGATTCCCTGCCGCTCCAACGCGTTGCGCACGCGGGACATCGCACCGATGAGCGCGCGCTGCGCACCCAGGATGCCGCCGCCGCGCTCGCCGATCGCCTTGGCGCAGCGCTGCGGGTCCAGCCGCACCGCGATCCAGGTGGTGCGCCGCGCCGCGGCGGGCAGCCGGCCGAGGACCTCCAGGTAGGAGTTCAGCGCGGGCGAGTTCGACGGCAGCGCCGCGCTGCCCGGGTAGCAGTGCCAGATGACCTGGATCGCGTCGAGCACGACGCCGCGGTCCTCCAGGCACGGCGCGAGCACGCCCAGCGGCAGGTTCGGCGCGCTGTCAACGGGGTTCAGCAGCGACGGCGGCGGCTCGACCATCAGCACGCCGGTCCACTTGCCGTTGTGCCAGGACATGCCGACCGGGTTGCGGTCGTGGTCCTGGCTGCGGGCGATCACCAGGTCCTCGACGACCAGCCGCAGCAGTGCCACGCGGTGGTTCTCGTCGGGGCCGATGATGCCGTCGCCGTTCTTGTCCTCCGCCGGCTCCATCGCGTCGACGTCGGCCGGGTGCGAGACCCGGGTGTGGTTGCGCCCGCGGTACTCGAGCACCAGCCCGAACCACTGGGTGAACCAGCGACCGCGCCGCCGCAGCAGCGCGATGATGAGGCACAGCAGCGCGAATCCGCCGCCGACCGGGAGCAGCACCTGCACCAGGTTCAGCTTCGCGCCGATGATCGTCAGGATGAGCCCGACGGCAAGGCCCACCTCGATGAGCACGATGTTGGCCGCAGGGATGCCGCCGAGCGTTACGCCGTTGATGCGCCGCCGCCGCGCGCGGATGCGAGCGCGGGGCGGATTGGCGGGCCCGGGAGCTTTCGGCTGGGCCGGATGTTGCGTGGTCACGGACATCCGTTCGGTCTCTCCCCCTCGCAGGTAGGTGCGGCACTCGGCGCGCTGGGACGCGAATCTTCGATCAGCCGCGTGGAGAGAATACTGACGGACTCGGTCGAACCGCACCCATTCGGCATCTCTCTGCGACTATCCTGCGAAACCGTACCTCGGACGGGAGAGCTGTAGGCGAAGAATGGCATCAACACCCACAACGAAGTCACAGGTTCAGGCGTATCGGTTCGTGCTCCGCCGCATGGAGTCGGCGCTGGTGCGCAAAGACGCGGTGATGCTCCACGATCCGATGGGTTCGCACAAGCGGGCCACGGTCGCCGGAGCCGTGCTCGCGGCGATCGCGTGCATCGGGTTCCTGGTGTGGGGCCTGTTCGGCGGCAAAGGTTCGGTGCCGCAACCGGGTTCCATCATCATCGGCAAGGAGACCGGCGCCGTCTTCGTCGTCACCTCCGACGAGCAGGCGGACAAGCGGCTCATCCCGATGCTCAACGTGGCATCGGCGAAGCTGCTGGTGATGGCCCAGGGCGGTGCGCAGGGCGGTGGTGCGGTCCCGACCACGGTGGTGAAGGAATCGGCGCTGGGCGACTTCCCGCGCGGTTCGCTCACCGGCCTGGTCAACGCGCCGACCTACCTGCCGGACGCGAAGAACATCGCCGAGCCGTCGTGGGCGATCTGCGACGTCGGCCAGGTCAAGGACACCATCAACGACGCCCGCGTCGAGGCGGAGACGAAGGTCCAGACGACGGTGATCGGCGGTGACGGCAACCACGGCACCGAGCTGGGCCTGGACCAGTCGCTGTACGTCAAGGACCAGACCTCCCAGCGGGAGTACCTGATCTACCGGGTGCAGGACCTGCCCGGCCAGCCGCACACGCGCGTGGTCAAGTCGCTGATCGACAAGACCGAGACCACGGTGCTGGACATGTACGGTCTGCGGGGCGCGACGCCGCGCACCATCAGCACCAACATGCTCAATGCGATCTTCGAGGTGCCGCCGCTGCACGTGCCGCAAATCGAGCGGGACCGCGAGCAGCTGCAGGACTACATGACCAACCGCAAGGTCGGCGACGTCGTTCGCCGGACCGTTCCGGGCCAGCCCGACGATTTCTACCTGCTGCTGCCCAGCGGCAAGCAGAAGATCAGCGAGGGTGCGGCGGCGGTTCTGCACGCCAGCAAGACCAGCAGCCGGGAGATTCCCAACGCGACCGGTGCGATCACCGACGCCGCCGAAGCCGACTCGAGCGAGCAGCTCAACCTGTCGGGCTTCCCGGTCGCGGTGCCCACCCCGGTCACCTTCCAGCAGTCCGACACCTCGTGCCTGAGCTGGAAGAACGTCAACGGCACTCAGAACATCACGGCGACCCTGAACAAGGGCACACCGGCTGCCAAGGCGGCCGTCAAGCTCGCACAGTACGACGGTGCCGGCCCGCAGGTCGACTACTTCTACATGCCCGCGGGCAAGGCGGCCGTGGTGCGCGCTGCTCCGAACGAGGCCGGCGCGGACAGCGGCCCGATCTTCCTGGTCGCCGACCAGGGCGTGCAGTACGGCATCAAGGATGTCGCCACCGCGCAGGGGCTCGGTGTCATCGGCGGTGGCGGGGACATCAAGGCGGGGCCGTCCTGGCTGACGCGGGTGCTGCCGAAGGGCGACTTCCTCGACCCGGCCAACGCGAGCATGACCTACGACGCGGTTCCGGTCGGCCCGGGCGTCAACCGCCCGCTGCAGAAACCGCAGCAGCAGCAAGCAGGAGTGGCCCAGGCCGGTAGCTGATCCTCCGGCACCACCGGAGGAAGGGAACCGAACAGGCACGCTCCAACGTCCGAGAGAACAAGCGATCCGCCCGCAGCAACGGTAGGTGCTGCGGGCGGATTGCTATAAGGGCCCAAAGCAGCGGGCCGCTGAGCAGCGAGTGAGCGGGAGGTACCGGATGGCGGGGATCCGGGTCGATGTCGAATGGTTGGCGACGTACGCGCGGGAAGTGCGCACGGCCGGTGAGGAGATCGCCACCGCACCGCAGAAGCTGGCCGCCGCGGAGCTGGCCCCGGAGACGTTCGGCGAGCTCGGCCGAAACGCCGGGGCCGCGGAGTCCTACCAGCGGTTGTTCCAGCTGCTGGTGGACGAGAGCCGCCGCGCGGGCGAGACGCTGACCCGCGCGGGCGACGAGCTGCGCGAGGTCGTGGACTTCCACTCCGGTGGCGACGACGACGGTGCCGTCGAGATTCGGAAGCAGGGGAGCTGAGCATGGTGCGCGACAAGAACGCGGTGGCCGAGCACCTCGACTACCTGGCGCGCATCGCGCGCGAGCTGGAGTTCGCCAACTCGATTCCCGCCGATCTGGCGGATCTGGTCGGCCGTCACGAGAACCTGCGCGAAGCGGCCCGCGTCTGGCGGGAGAACGCCGACGCGGTGGAGCGGGCGACCGCCGACGTGCAGGGCAGGCTCGGTGGCATCGACTCGTCCTGGCAGGGCGCGGACGCCGACGCCTTCCTCGGCCACATCCGCGAGGTCGGCCTGGCGGGCAACGACCTGATCGACGCCATGCGCGCGCTGGCCGAGGTGATGGAGCACACCGCCGATGCCGTGCAGGAGCAGGTGGACGACCTCGGCGAGCTGATCGCGGAGGCGGCGGACTCGGTGACGTCGGCTCTGCTGGCGCCCGAGGGCGGCCCGGAGCGGGCCCGCAAGCACCTCGGCGAGCTGGCCCGGCCCGCGCTGGAGCTGGCGGAGTCCATTTCGGACACTTATCGGGCCTTCGCCCGGTTCTGCGAGGACCTGGAGGCCGGTCGCTCGACGGGATCGGTCCAGTTCGACAAGCGGATGCCCGCGCAGGCCTGGGACTTCACCGCACCCGCCGCACCGGAGCAGCCGGCGAAGACCGACCCGTCATCGGCGGGCGGCTCCGGCAGTGGCGGTGCCGGAGGCGGCGGCGCCGGTGCCGGTGGCGGAGCCGGTGGCGGAGCCGGTGCGGTTGGCGGTGCCGGTTCGGTTGGCGGCGGTGCGGGAACTGCCGCCGCTGAAGCGCCGTTGGAACCGGGTGGCCGGACCGCGGCCGGGGAGCCCTCGATGGCGTCTCCGCCTGCCGCAGCTGCCGCTGCCGGTGGTGCGGTCGCCGCGGGCGGTGCTGTCGCCGCAGGCGGCGGGATGATGGGCGGCATGATGCCCATGGGCATGATGGGCGGGATGATGGGTGGCGCTCAGGGCGGTGGTCAGGAGCGGAAGAACCAATCGCGCCTCAAGTCGAACCCGGAGGAGCTGTTCGGCACGCCGCCGACGACGGCCCCGGCGGTCTTCGGCGCTTCCCCGGCGGATCAGAAGCCCGCGGAACCGGTGGCCCGCAAGGGCAAGCTGGACATCCCGTCGATCTTCGAGAAGGACAAGCCGCGCAAGTCCATCGACGACGCCCTCCACCCGAAGTCGCCCGGCGTCGAGAAGCCGAAGTCGGCAGCGGTCGGCGACACCCCGCCGCCCAAGCCCAGGACGGCCTCGGTCGGCGACGCACCGCCACCCAAGCCGAAGACCGGCACGGCATCCGTGGGCGACGCACCGCCACCCAAGCCGAAGACCGGCACGGCATCCGTGGGCGACGCACCTCCGCCGAAACCGAAGACCGGTACAGCATCCGTGGGCGATGCTCCGCCGCCCAAGCCGAAGACCGGCACGGCTTCAGTCGGCGACGCACCTCCGCCCAAGCGGCGGGGCTGACCCGAAACGCAGAACGGCCCGGCGTCCACATCGGACGCCGGGCCGTTTCTGGTCGGTACTGCTAGCGACTGCCGCGGGTCCGGGCTCGGACGTTGCGGACCGCGTTGGTCAGGAACGCCGTGAACACGATCGCCGCGATTCCCGCGCCCGCACCGCCGATCGCGATGATCAGCGCCGGGTAGTCCTTCTGCGGGATCACATCGGCGCCCAGCCGCGCCTGCTTCTGCGGCGGGTCCTTCCGACCCCACTCGGACGGAACCACTTCGCCCAGCGCCGCCGCCACATCGACAGTGCCGTAGCCGACGATGTCGTTGCGCCCGCCGGAACCGCCGGCGGGCAGCGCGGTCTCCTTGATCCGGTCCATGATCTGCTCGGCCGTGAGGTTCTTGCCCTCCGCCGCGAACTTCTGCTTGATCAGCACCGCCAGCCCGGCCACGTACGGGGCGGCGAAGCTGGTGCCTTCGATCGGACCCATCTGGCCGTCCTGACCGTGCGCGATCTGGCTGGCCAGACCGGTGCCGCCCGCACCGGGGTCGAGCGTGATCAGGTTCTGGCCCGGAGCGGCCACGTCCACCCACGGACCCGGCACGGTGAACTCCGAGGGCGCACCCTGCTCGTTCACGGAGGCGACGGTGAGCACGTAGTCGTCGAACCAGGCGGGCAGCACCGCGGTCGTCGGGCTGCCGCTCGGGTTCTTCTGGCACGTGCCACCGACGTTGCCCGCCGCGACGACGATCACGATGCCCGCGTCGTAGGCCTCCTTGACCGCCGTCTGCAGCTGCTGGTTGCCGGTGTTGCGGGGGTCGGCGGCCTGCGCGATCGGCTGGCAGGACGACTGCGAGATGTTGATGACGTCGACGCCGTCGGCCGCTGCCCTGTTGATGGCCTGCGCCATCGTCTCGGTGTTGCCGACCGTCTTGTTCGTCTCGTCCTCGATGAACAGGCTGGAGGACTGCCGGAGGGACAGGATCGAGGCCTCCGGCGCGACCCCGACGTAGGCGGTCTGGTTCGTCGGGTCCGGCGCGGCCGCGATGATGCCCGCCACGATGGTGCCGTGCCCGTCGCAGTCGGTGAGCGGCCCGCCCTTGGGAATGCTGGTGTCACCCGCGATCAGCCGGCCCTGCAGCCGCGGGTGGTTGTTCACACCGGTGTCGATGACCGCGACGCTCATGTTCTGGCCCTTGAAGCCCTGTTCATGAGCCCGCTCGTAGCCGAGGACCCGCTGGCTCCACGGCTTCTCCTCGATCATGCCGCCGCCGGGGTTGCCCTGCATGCAGGCCTGCTTCTGCGGGTAGCCGAACTTGTCCAGCGCGGCGCCGGTCCGCTTGGACAGGTCCAGCTCCGGCGGTACGAGGGACTGCGCCGCGGCAGGTGCTGTCGGCCCGCTGAACGCGAACACACCGACCGCGGCGAGCAGCGCGGAGGTGCGCAGCGTGCTGCGGGAGAACCTTGAGCGCATCGAGCCGTCCCTCAGAAGTTGATGTTGAGGTCGCGGATGTACATGTAGAGGTCCATCGCGGCCAGCGCCAGCGGCAGTACCAGGGCGATCAGGACCGCTTCCAGGATGTCCACCATGCGGCGCTGCACCGGCGAGAACCGGCGGTTCGGGAACACCACGCCGAAGATGATCGACAGCACGCCCAGCAGCAGCAGCGGCGGGAACACCCAGGCCACCGCGATCGGCATCGAGCCGACCTGCGCGAGCAGGCCGATGGTGACGCCCAGCGAGGACAGCAGACCGCTGAACAGCAGGGCGATCGCCTGGCTGCCGTTGGCGTAGTTGCGGCCGCGCAGCAGCAGCACCGCGGAGACCACGACGGCGAACGCCGCGCCCCAGATCGGGCTGAACACCGCGGCCACCACCGCGCCGAGCGCCGCGACGATGCCGCAGCCGACGATCAGGCCGGTCATGTACTGGTGCGCCAGGCCGGTCTGCCGCTCGATCATCCGGTAGTCCGGGAACCCGGTGTCTTCCTTCAGGTCTTCCGCGCTGCCCGGCACGTGCGGCAGCGGCAGCTTCGCGAGCTGGATGGTGATGCGCGGGAGCAGCGAGATGCCCGCCAGGCCGACGGCCGCGACACCGGCGGCGATGCCCGCGGTGTTGGCCTGCGGCACCAGGGTGCCGATGATGAAGGCCACGGTGCCGAAGGCGCCCGCGGTGGCCGCCGCGATGAACGTGACGATGCCCGCGCCGATCACCATGATCGCCACCGAGGCGAAGATCAGCATCAGCGCGCTGGCCAGCAGCAGCCTCGGCTCCAGCGCGTTGCCGGGCACCATGTTGAAACCGGCGACGAAGGCGAACGGCAGACCGCCCGCCGCCGCGATGACGGTTCCGGTGGTCGGCGCGGCGTACGCGCGGGTCACGATGGAACCGACGCCGGTCGCGAAGATCGCCACGACCATGCCGAGCACGGCGGCCACGATCTGGTACACGACCCCGGTCGTGAGGTCCATGTTGGCCTGCAGCAGCCCGGCCGGGCCGGCCAGCCCGATGGCCGCGGCCGCGCCGATCAGCGCCAGCGCACCCGCGGTGTGGCCGATCTTCGCCGCGGTTTCCTTGGTCCAGGGCCGGTAGCTGCCGGGCTCGGCCTCGGCGAGCGCGTCCACCACGTCGTCGTACAGCGGCGGCGGCGGGTTGTCCGCACCGCGCCGCAGCTGGAGCATGTCGCCGTCCACGATGCCCTGCGCGGCCAGCGACTGGTTCGGTTCGAGCGGCTCGCTGTCGCCAAGCCGTGCCAGGACCCAGCCCCCGTGCCGCGAACCGCCGTCCGGCGTCGTCTCGCGGGCCATATCCAGCAGCATCGGCAGCTGGTCTGCCACCGACACGTCGGAAGGCAGCGCCAGGTCGATGCGAGTTGTAGGTGCCACCACCGTCACGCGGCTGAACACCGTGGTCCCGGTCGCCACTTGGGCCCCCTACTCCCTGAAGGTTGATTGCCTTGCATTCATTTGTCGTCTGGGGCTCGATCCAACCAAGGCGAGTTTTTCTTTGCGAAACCGACCCGCCTGGCCGGAGAGCGCCCCTAGTATGGCCACACCGACCGTCGAGGGGTGACGGGTTTGGCGGAACTCGTGCCAACGACTTGATATCTGCTTGGTCACGTCCGACTCCCACCCCGCCGCCGGTGGCGCCGCAGCTGTGCAGAATGCTGGGCGCGACATCGAGAGCACGTTTGACACGGAAAGGTTGTTGCGTCCGGTGAGCACGCTGCAGTTCAAGCGAACGCCACGCCTGGCCGCTCCCAGGCCACCGGGCGGGGAGGTGCACCTCGAACCACCGCCGGAGATCCCGCGGACCATTCCGGGCAACATCGTCCAGAAGGTCCTGCCGGCCGTCATGATCGTCGCTTCGCTGGGAATGATGGTCTTCATGCTCCAGCGGGCGCAGAACAACCCGATGATGATGATGATGCCGATGATGATGCTCATCTCAACGTTCGGGATGATGGCCGGGGGTGGCAAGGAAGGCGGCCAGAAGAAGGCCGAGATGAACGAGGACCGCAAGGACTACCTGCGGTACCTCGGTCAGATGCGCGACCGCGCCAGGGAAGCAGCCGACGAGCAGCGGCTGGCGCGGGAGTGGGTGCACCCCGACCCGCAGAGACTGTGGTCGCTGGCGACCGGGAGCCGGCGCATGTGGGAGCGACGCCCGAACGACAACGACTTCTGCCAGGTGCGCGTGGGCCGCGGTTCGCAGCGGCTGGAAACCCGCCTGGTGCCGCCGCAGACCGGCCCGGTCGACGAGCTGGAGCCGATCACCACGCTGGCCCTGCGGCGCTTCGTCCGCGCGCACTCGCTGGTGCCGGACCTGCCGATCGCCACCTCGCTGCGCGGTTTCGCCGCGGTCGGCCTGCAGGGCGACAAGGAGCTCGTGCGCTCGCTGGCCCGCGCGATGGTGTGCCAGCTGGCCACCTTCCACACTCCTGACGACGTGATGATCGCGGTCGCCAGCAGCGGCCGCGCGCGCACCGAGTGGGAGTGGGTGAAGTGGCTGCCGCACGCCCAGCACCCGACCGAGACCGACGGCATCGGCCAGATGCGGCTGATGGCCGGTTCGCTGGCCGCGCTGGAGCAGATGCTCTCCGAGCAGCTCGCCGAGCGGCCGCGCTTCCAGCGCAACGCGGCGCCGCCGGACGGCCAGCCGCACATCGTGATCATCATCGACGACGCCGAGATCAGCCGCGAGGAAGCGCTCTACGTCGAGGGCGGCCTGGCGGGCGTCACCATGATCGACCTGTCCGACCTGCTCGGCCAGCTCACCGCGCGCCGCGGCATGCGGATGGTCGTCGAGGAGGACCGGATCGGTGCCCGCGGTGGCAGCGGTGTGGAGTGGTTCGGCAAGCCGGACTCGCTGACCATGGAGGAAGCCACCTCGCTGGCCCGCCAGATGGCCCCGTACCGGGTCGCCGGTGGCGCGGGTGCATCGGCCGACGCCGACAGCGGCGGCTACGAGCCGCTGACCACGCCGCTGAACTACATCGAGCAGCTGGGCCTGGCCGGTGACGTCGTCACCTTCGACCTCAACGAGGCCTGGCGGCCGCGGTCCCGCGACGACCTCTACCGCGTCGCGATCGGCCCCGGCGAGCACGGCGAGATCGTCCACCTGGACATCAAGGAGACCGCCTCCGGCGGTATGGGCCCGCACGGTCTGTGCGTCGGTTCGACCGGTTCCGGTAAGTCCGAGTTCCTGCGCACCATCGTGCTCGGCCTGATCGCCACCCACTCGTCGTCGATGCTCAACTTCGTGGTCGTCGACTTCAAGGGTGGTGCGACCTTCAACGGGTTCGACCCGGCGCCGCACGTGTCGGCGAACATCTCGAACCTCGAGGGCGACGGCTCGCTGATCGACCGCATGCAGGACGCGCTCGCCGGTGAGATGAACCGCCGTCAGGAGGTCCTGAACAAGGCGGGCGCGAAGAACGTCTGGGACTACCGGAAGATGGGCGAGGCGGGCGACGCCCGCTGCCAGGAGCCGCTGCCCGCGCTGTTCGTGGTCATCGACGAGTTCTCCGAGCTGCTGTCCAAGCAGCCGGAATTCGCCGACCTCTTCAACGAGATCGGTCGACTGGGTCGTTCGCTGCAGGTCCACCTGTTGCTCGCCTCCCAGCGGCTGGAAGAGGGCAAGCTGCGCGGTCTGGACTCGCACCTGTCGTACCGGATCGGTCTGAAGACCTTCAACGCGGCGGACTCCCGCGCGGCGATCGGTGTCCCGGACGCCGCCGACCTGCCCACCACCGGTGGTCACGGCTACCTGAAGCACCCCAACGGCATGGAGCGGTTCCGCGCCGCTTACGTGTCCGGGCACGTGAACCAGACCAGCGGTCGCCGCCCGGCGCTCAAGGGCGGTTCGTCGCCGGTCACCGGTGAGAAGATGCCGCGCCGCTTCATCCCGGACTACGTGGAGAAGCCGAAGGAGCCGGAGAAGCCGGCCGTCGAAGAGGTCAAGGAAGAGAAGAAGAGCGACCTCGACCCGACCGACTTCCAGATCATCATCAACAAGGTCCACGGCCAGGGCCCGCCCGCCCACCAGGTGTGGCTGCCGCCGCTGGACACCCCGCCGACGCTGGACAGCCTGCTGCCGCCGCTGCAGCAGACCGACGACCGCGGTTACACCGCGGCGGGTTACGCGGGCAGCGGTCGGCTCCAGGTGCCGATCGGCCTGATCGACGTGCCGTACCACCAGCGCCAGGACCCGTACATCCTCGACCTGAGCGGTCAGGGCGGTCACGGCGCGATCGTCGGCGGTGTCGGCGCCGGCAAGTCGAACACGGTCCGCGCGATGATCGCTTCGATGGCGCTGACCCACACCCCGCAGGAAGTGCAGTTCTACTGCGTCGACCTCGGTGGTGGTTCCATCGCGGCGCTGCGCGGCCTGCCGCACGTGGGTGGTTACGGCACCCGGCGCGACCAGGACGCCGTCCGCCGGACGATCGCCGAGCTGAAGACGATGCTCAGCGAGCGGGAAGCCCGCTTCCAGCAGCACGGCATCGAGGGCATGAACGACTACCGCAACCGGCGTCGGCGCGGTGAGTTCGACGACGACCCGTTCGGCGACGCGTTCCTGATCATCGACGGCTGGCGGACCTTCCGCGAGGAGTTCGAGACCCTCGAGCAGGACGTGCTGAACCTGGCGGCCAACGGTCTCGCCTACGGCGTGCACGTGTTCGTGACCGCGGCGCGCTGGGCGGAGATCCGCCCGGCGATGAAGGACCTGATGCAGACCCGCGTCGAGCTGCGGCTGGGTGACACGAGCGAGTCGGAGATCGACCGCAAGTTCGCGGTGAAGGTGCCGCAGGGCCGACCGGGTCGCGGTATGCACGGCTCCAAGCTGCACTTCCTGACCGCGCTGCCCCGCGTGGACAGCGAGTCCATCGGCGACCGCGTCGAGGCGGAGATCGAGCTGGTCAAGCGGGAGATCGACGAGGGCAAGCCGGTCCGCGCCCCGCGGATGGGCTGGGAGCTGTACAACGAGGACGTCTCCGACGGTGTCGCTGACCTGGTGAACCGGGTCAAGAGCTCCTGGAAGGGCCGTCCGGCGCCGCAGGTCCGGCTGCTGCCCGACCTGCTGCCGCACCAGCAGCTGCCGCGTCCGGAGCAGCAGCCGAACCCGAAGCTGGTGCCGATCGGCATCAACGAGGACGGCCTGCACCCGGTCTACCTGGACTTCGCCGCCGAGCCGAACTTCTACGCGTTCGGTGAGCGGGAGTCGGGCAAGACGGCTCTGCTGCGCACGATCGTGCGGGGCATCACGGAGCGGTACACGCCGAAGGAAGCGCTCATCCTGCTGGTCGACTACCGGCGCACGATGCTGGGCTTCCTGAACACCGGCCACCTGCTGGAGTACTCGGTGGGTGCGGACCAGCTCAAGGGCAACGTCAAGGACGTGGTGGGATCGCTGAAGAAGCGTCTGCCGGGTCCGGACGTGACGCAGGAGCAGCTGAAGAACCGTTCCTGGTGGAAGGGTCCGGAGCTGTTCGTCATCGTCGACGACTACGAGCTGGTGGCACCGCAGGGCAACAACCCGCTGGCGCCGCTGGCGGAGTTCATCCCGACGGCCAGCGACGTGGGTCTGCACATCGTGCTGGCCCGCAACTCTGGTGGTGCGGGGCGTGCGCTGTACGAGCCGCTGATCGGCAAGATGCGCGAGACGTCGGCCCCGGGTCTGGCGATGAGCGCGAACAAGGACGACGGCCAGCTGGTGGCGAACATCAAGTCCCGCCAGCTCCCGCCGGGTCGAGGCACCCTGGTGTCCCGCAGCCTGCGCGGCGGCCCGCAGATGATCCAGACGGCGTTCATCCCGCCGGAGTGATCGTCACGGTCTGAACGGGAGAAGCCCTCCTCAGCCTCGGCTGGGGAGGGCTTCTCCCGTTCTCCGGCAAGTTCTTCCGCCGCTGCTCCGAGGTCCAGGCTCCGGCGTCCCGGGGCCCGGGGACCCGGTGTCCGGTGTTCTGGGGCCCGGTGTCCTGGCGTCCGGTGTTCTGAGGTCCGGTGTCCGGTGTCCTGGGGTCCGGTGTTCTGGGGCCCGGTGTCCTGGCGTCCGGTGTCCGGTGTCCTGGGGTCCGGTGTCCTGGGGTCCGGTGTCCCGGGGTCCGGGGACCTCGGGGTCCGCAATTTCAATGGAAATCAGGTCTTCGATTTCAATGGAAGTTGCGCACGCCGTCGGCGCGTCGGGCACCCGACACGCCGACGGCGTGTCCGGTTTCGTGCGATTTCAATTGAAATTTGACGTCTGATTTCAATTGAAATTGCATCTCGACGGGTCAGGAGGGGCGGTGCTCGAAGGCGGCGAGGACCGCTTCGAGCAGGCCGGGGAAGCGCGCCGACAGGTCCTCGCGGCGCAGCTCCACCCAGCGGTTTCGGCCGTTGACGAAGGTCGTGGTCAGGCCGGCTTCGCGCAGCACCCGCCAGTGGTGGGAGAGGGTCGGCGCGCTGACGTCGACGTCGTAGGCGTCCAGCGAGCAGACCGACGGCTCGGTCTCGCGGCTGAGAGTGTGGAGCAGTTCGAGCCGCACCGGATCGGCGAGTGCGTGCAGCACCTTCAGGATGTCCAGATCGTTGCGGCCGGGTTGCGGGAGCGTGCGGGTCACGAGCGCCGAGCCTACTTCCCTTCGATTGTTTGACAAGCATCGAATGGTTCAGCATGATCATGCCCCGTGACGATTCGACGCTCATCGAATGATCGGTTGCGGTTCAGCACGCTGCTCGTCCTCGCCGTGGGCACCTTCGCGGTCGGCGCCGACGGTTTCATCCTCAACGGGCTGCTGCCCGAAATCGCCCGGGATCTCCGGGTTTCCGAATCGGTGGCGGGTCAGCTGACGACGCTGTTCGCGGTGACCTACGCGGTGGGTTCGCCGGTCATCGCGTCGGTAACCGGGAGCTGGGACCGGCGGGTGCTGCTCGGCGGCGGGCTCGCGGTGTTCACGGTCGGCATGGCGGGGCAGGCGCTCGGCACGACTTTCGCGGTGGTGGCGGTGGCCAGGGTGCTGGCGGCGCTCGGCGCGGCGGCGTTCCAGGCGAACGCCTACGCGGTGGCCGGAGCGCTCGCCGCTCCGGAGCAGCGCGGCCGAGCGCTGGCGACGGTGGCTGCGGGGATGACCGCGTCGACGGTGCTCGGCGTGCCGCTCGGCGTGCTGGGCGGGCAGTGGTTCGGCTGGCGCGCGGTGATGTGGGCGATCGGCGTGGTCGGAGTGCTGGTGGCGGTCGCGATCCCGGTGCTGCCGCAGGTGCGGCTGCCGGTGGTCGGGCTGCGGGACCGGCTCGCGGTCCTGGTGCGCCCGGCGGTGGTGAAGGTCCTGCTGATCACGGTCGTGGGCATGTTCGCCAGCTTCACCGTCTTCGCCTACCTGCCGCTGCTGCTCGGAACGGCCGCACCGGGAGCGATGCTGTCGTGGGTGCTGGTGGCCTTCGGCGTCGGTCAGGTGGCGGGCAACTCGCTGGCGGGCCGCGGCACCGACGGCTTCGGCCCGAAGCGGGTCCTGCTGCTCTCGCTGGCTGGCATGGCCCTGGTGTTCGCCCTGCTCAACTGGGCTGCGCTGACGCTCCCGACGACCCTGCTGATCGGCTTCGGAGCGGGGGCCTTCAGCGGAATGCTGATGGTGCCGCAGCAGCACCGCCTGTTCGAGCTGGCCGCGGACGCCCCGACGGTGGCGCTCGGCCTGAACGGCTCGGCGATCTACGTTGGAGCGGGCCTCGGCTCGGCGATCGGCGGAACGGTCCTGGCAGCAGCGGGCACGCCCTGGCTGGCCCCAACAGCGGCGACCATCGCCCTCCTGGGCCTGCTCCTGGCAGTCAGAACCACCAGTTCAGCGGCAAGAACCCCGATTCCGGCATAGCGGGAACTCTTCCGAACAAGGCGACCTGCGGGGGCGGTGGCCGGGCGCGGGGAGGGGGTCGCGCCCGGCCACCTGGGTGGGCCGGTGCGGCGGTGGCCGGGGGATGTCGTGCCGCACCGACCCGGCTTCGGGGCCTACTGGCGGAGGTGGTGGCGCCCGGTGGGCTGGTCATCGGGGTCAAGCTCGGGGAAACGCAGCTCAGGCGCGTTTTCGGTTTGTGCTGGTGGTTCGAGCGCTATGGGTGGTTGCTCGCGGCGGCGCGCATGAGCACCGGCGTCGGCGGCGTCGCGATGGCGTTCGGCTTCGACATCGGCGATGAGATGCCACACCGTGTACTCACCTTCTCCTGTCCCGGCATGCTGGCCTGTCGCGAATCTCAAGCCTCCGAACGGGAGCTGCGTGGCGATCAGGGCGATCAGGAGGACGTTGAACAGTACGAAGGTGCTGAGCTGGATCCAGACCATGACGGCGGGTTCCCTTCCGCAGGCGGTTGTGGCGCGAGTTCGCGCGAGATCAGCAATCGGTAGGCGTACGGCGTGGCGACTTCGCGCGAAATCGCCGCCGGGCCCGCGGCGTCACGGGCCCTTGTCGGCGAGGTGGCGCCAGCACTTCATGCACGAGCGCTCACGTACCCAGTCCACTTCGGACCGATCATGCAGCTCGGCCGCGGGAGCGTTGGCCCCGCAGTAGGCCTCGACCTCATCGTCGAGTGGGGTTTTCGTTGCTGCGATGGGGAAAGCGTGACGGCCGCCCGTGACCGGGCGCCACACGTACTTCAAGTAGGTCGACATTCCGACTCCCTCCGATCTTGTCTCTGCAAGTCTTGCTATACCTGGCAAGGCTTGCAACTACACGATCGAGCGGGATCAACTGTGGGGGTCTGAGCCCGTAACCTGTGTCTATGCAGGACACACCCAGGGCAAGAGCGTTGGCGAAAGAACTTCGCGCTGTGCGCAATGCGGCCGGAGTCTCGATGCGGCAGGTCGGTGACGTCCTGGGGTGGTCCGAAGCGAAGGTGAGTCGTTTCGAGACGGCGCAGCGAGGTCTGACCCTGGAATCCGCGCAGGCGTTCCTGGATGCACTCTCGGTCACTGGCCACAAGCGGGATCGACTGCTGAAGATGGCTCGCGAGCTCGACCAGCCGGTCTGGTGGGAGTTCGGTGGTGGCGTTCCCGTGCAGCTGAGCGAGCTCGCAGACGCCGAGAGCAGGTCGACGCGCATCACCTCGGTTGCGGGCGTTCGGATTCCTGGCCTGCTTCAGACGCGAGAGCATTCGCGAGCGCTGCTGACTGCGTTCGGTGTCGAGCCCGGCGGCAGTGTCGAGCAGCTCGTTGCGATTCGTCAGGTCCGCCAAGGGATTCTGACAAAGCCTGATCCGGTGGAGTACGAAGCGATCCTCGATGAGGCCGTGCTCTGTCGAGCCATCGGTGGCGGGAAGCTGATGGCGCGCCAACTCGACGAGTTGGTCAGGGTGTCTTCCCTCGACAACGTCCAGATCCGAGTCGTTCCGTTCTCAGTTGGTGAGCACACCGGTCTGGATGGAGGCTTCCACCTGCTTGAGTTCGTGAGCTCCCGTCCGGTCGTACATCTGGAGCAGCGCCGTTGCGGAGTGTTCCTGGATGACCCGGACGACGTAGCCCCATTTGTGCAGGCTCGGTCTACGCTGCGTCAGACAGCGTTGGGACTTGATGAATCGGCTGAACTCATCTCGACCTACGCGAGGCGGCACGAGCGCGAAGGGTGAGTCTTGATGGACGCGGTCAACTGGCGGAAGTCGAGCTACAGCGGCAGTCAGTCTGAATGCGTCGAGGTGGGCTGGTCGAAGTCCTCATACAGCGGTGCCGAGGGTGACTGCGTCGAGGTGGCTGCTGGGGTTGAGGTGGTCGGGGTTCGGGACTCGAAGGATCCCGGTGGGGCCGTGTTGGCCTTCCCTCGGAGGCAGTGGGCGACGTTCGTCTCAGGGTTGCGGGATCGTCGCTGGTGAGCAGGGCCGTCCGGGCGGTCTGTGGAAGAAGTTTCGCGAATGTTGTCCCGCTCCGCGGGCGGGCTCTTGTACTCTCTGCTGTCGTGATCACACCAGCGTGTGACCTGTACTGATCACGAACGGGTAGGGGGACTCCGTGACAACGGGGATGGAAGGCTTCGCCGCCGGCGCCAGCGCGCTCGCCGGACAGGCCGCAGGCCTGCGCGCTGCAGTCGACAGCGGCAAGGTCGTGATGACTCCAGAGGCGGCCGAGGCCGTCGCCAAGGTCTACGAGGACAAGGCCGAGAAGCTCAGGAAGAAGAGGTTCAGGACCGATCGCCTCGTTGCCAAATCCGCTTTCGGTGACTGCAACATCGGGCGTGCTCTTGGGCAGAAGTTTGAGGACAAGGTCAACGCTCCCGAGGTTGGCCTCGTGGCAATCCTGGACAAGATGGAGAAGATCCTGCGGGACATGGCGCAGGCGTACCGGGACTCCGCTCGGGACATGCAGAACACGGACGACGAACACGCTCGCAACCTGAACCGGAACGTCTGATCTGATGGTGGTTATGCGTACGACACGACTCGCGGTCGCCGTGGTTGGGACTGCTGTAGGACTTCTCCTCGCTGGGTGCTCCACTGGTGGTGCTGGTGGTGGGAGCGTTGAGCCTACGACGGCACCTGAACCCGAGAACGTCCTCGCGAGCGTTGATCCCTGCACCGTGCTGTCTCCCGATGAGCTGCAGCAGCTTGGTGTCACTGAGCCAGGAGAACCTGTGGACCAGGGCATTGGTGAGGTGGGCTGCGACTTCGACGCGGATGGTTTCGCGTTCGCGATCTACAAGGGCGAGACCGACAGCATCGATTACTGGCACGGGCAGCGTGACAAGTTCGCGATCTTCGAGGAGAACAAGGTCGGCTCGCGCAACGGCATCAAGCAGGTCACCAAGGGTGCTGTCGGCCAGAGCCTGTGCAGCCAGGTCATCGAGGTCGGTAGTGGATCTGTGAGCGTCCAGTTCGGGTACGACGCCGACAAGAAGCAGAGCGACGAGGCCACCTGTGCCAAGGCGATGGAGGTCGCTGAGGTCGTCGAGCCGAAGTTGCCGAAGTAGGGATTTAGCCGAGGGGGAACGGCATGGTTGACGTTTTCGGGGCGGCTGGAGACGCGTTCTCCAGGGTCACGGGGATAGGTGAGACGCGGGCTGAGGAGCAGCGGCGTCTCATGTCGGAGGCCGCTACTGCTGCCAGCGAGAAGCGCGGGCAGCAGTTGGCTCAGCAGCAGGCGGGCCTGGACATTCAGGGCACTGACCCTGCTTCGATCACCCAGCACGACAACTGGAACGACTGGGATCATGCCCGGCTGTACAACCAGCTCGGGCAGTCGCTCCAGCCCGGGGAGATCAACGAGTCAGGCCAGGCCTGGATCGCGCTGGGTAAGGAGATCGCCGAGATCTTCGCGGACCTGGAGCCGGAGACCCGCAGGGCCGCCGGTGACCAGCTGCAGGGTGAGGCCGCCGAGGCTGGCCTCAGCGCTGCGAAGCCGCTGCAGGAGTGGGGGCGGCAGTTCGGCGACTCCTTGAGCGGTACCGGCTACAAGGTCCAGGAAGCCGGGAATGCTGCTGGGCAGACGAAGGCGACTCTGGAGCCTCCGAAGGAGTTCGACGGGCTGCGGAACGGGTTCCGGACCGTCATCTCTCCCGGCGGCGGCGTGATCGACGGCGCTCAGCAGATGATGGAGCAGCGGGAGGCCACGCAGCAGGCTCGGCAGCTCGTGCAGAACGTCTACGCCTCGGGCTACCAGTCCGTCGACTCCAGCACTCCGACGTTCCCTCCGCCGGTCGATCCGCTGAACCCTCCTCCGCCGCCGGACCAGGGGCGGAGCAACCAGCAGGCGATTTCCTCCACGCCGTCCGGGATTTCCGGGCAGCCCTCCGGGAGCGTTCCCGGCGGCGGCAGCGTGCCGGGTGGCGGCAGCATTCCCGGCGGCGGTGGCCTACCGGGTGGCGGCTACACGCCTCCGGCGCAGAGCAGTTCGCAATGGGCCGGGCAGCCGAACCTCCCCGGGCCGGGCCTCGGCGCTACGCCGCCCGGTAGCACTCCGCCCGGTGGTGGTGGCGGTGGTTTCCTCGGCGCGATGCCGCCCGGCGGCGGTCCGGGCGGGCCTGGTGGTCGTGGTCTTGGTGGCCCCGGCGGCGCAGGCGGTCGCGGGCCCGGCGCTGCCGGTGGCATGGGCGCCGGTGGTCGTGCCGGTGCCGGTGGTCCCGGCATGGGCGCCGGCGGCCGTGCGGGCATGGGCGGGCTCGGTGCCGGAGCCGGTGCGGGCGGTGTCGGTGGTGCCGCCGCTGGCGGTGCCGGTGCTCGTGGTGGTGCCGGTGGCGGGATGGGCGCCGGTGCCGGTCAGCGCGGTCAGGGCAGCGAGGACCAGGAGCACGACCGGCCGAGCTGGCTGGAGGAGCAGGACGACATCTGGCTGGACGACATGCCCAGGACCGCTCCGCCGGTCTTCGGCGACTGGGGCAACTGACGGGGGTAAAGCGTGTCCGAGCGTTGGCTGCTGCCACCGCTGTGGTTCGACTTCTGCTGGGAGATCGGGCGTTTCGACGAGTACCCGTTCCCGATCGCGGTGCGCTCGCACGGCGCGACGCTGGAAGAGCGCGCCGTGCTGCGCCAGCGCGCGCTGCCCGAGATGCAGGCGGCGGGGCTGCTCGCCGGAACCGGTCTCGCACCGCGTTTCGGGCAGGTGCTGGCCCAGCTGGCCAAGCCGGGGCTGTGGATCGAAGGGCTCTGGCTGCCCGACGAGACCACCGATTCGCCGGTCCGGCTGATGTCGGTGGCCGGCGAGGACGGCGCACTGCTGCTCGTCCAGGACTCCGGCGAGTCCGCGAGCTACGGCGGTGACCTGCGCATCTCCGTGCACCCGCGGACTTCGCTGGTCGCGGCGGCGCTCCAGGGCATGCCACCGGCTCCGCCCGGGAAGCGCCCGCGCCTGGCGGTTCCGTGCGCCGAGCTCGCGCAGGAGAAAGCCGCGCCGGAGGAGAACTTCGACGAGGTCGACATGATGCAGTCGGCGGCGCCGACCAGGCGAAATCCGTCGGCCGCCGACGCGCTGCGCTCGCTCCTCGCGGAGCAGCACCTCCGGGACGGGCAGTTCACCGTGAACATGCGGGACCGCAACGGCCGCATGCGCCGCTCCCAGGTGCTCAAGTGGTTCGACGCGCGCGAGCCCGACGGCCGCTACGGCATGACCCAGCAGCAGCGGCCCGGCGTCGGGCCCGAACTGGTGCTGGCCCCGCTCGCGCCGCCGGATCTGGGCAAGGCGCTGGAGAACCGCGTCGCGGAGGTCCGCACCGCGGCCTGACACCTGCACCTCGTCCGGATTGTCCGGTAAGTTCTGCGCGGAACCGTGCTCGGCCGCGCCGCATCCGGTGGCGCACTGTTGGTGCGTCCGCACCCTTAACCTCTAGGGTGATCTGGGGGAGTCGGCGCGCCGAGCGGTCGGCGGTCGGACGACGACGTCGGCGGGGCGGCGCTCCGGCGACGGTGAAGGAGTTCTGGGTGTCCCTGCACGTCTCGATCGACTTCGGCACGTCGAGCACATGCACGGTGGTCTCGGTCGGCGGCGCTGAACCACAGGTCGTGGTCATCGACGGTCAACCGCTGGTCCCGTCCGCGGTGTTCGCCGCGGCCGACGGCACGCTGTTCGTCGGTCACGAGGCCGAGCGCCAGGCTGCGGTCGACCCGGCCCGCTTCGAACCGCACCCGAAGCGCCGCATCGACGAGGGCGAGCTGCTGCTGGGCAGCACCGTGCTCAAGGTCGGCGACGTGATCCGCTCGGTGCTGCAGCGCGCGGTGAACGAAGCCCGCCGCTTCGCCGGTGGCGCGGTCGTCGACCTGCTGGTCCTGACCCACCCCGCGGACTGGGGATCGGTGCGCACCGCCGAATTGCGCCAGGCCGCAACCGGTCTCGGCAAGGAGATCGTGCTCGTGCCGGAGCCGGTGGCCGCCGCGGTATTCCACTCCGCCGGCCACGGCCTCCCCGACGGCGGCGCGCTCGCCGTGCTCGACCTCGGCGGCGGCACCGTGGACGCCAGCGTGGTGCGCAAGCAGGGCGCGTCCTTCCAGGTGCTGGCCACCCGCGGCGATCCGAACTTCGGCGGTGCGGACATCGACCAGGCGCTGCTGGAGCACATCGGCCACCTCGTCTCCGGCACCGATCCGGAGGCCTGGGCCAAGCTCGTCGAAGGCCGCGAGATGGCCGACCGGCGGCGCCGCCGCGTGGTCCGCCAGGACGTGCGCGGCGCGAAGGAGACGCTGTCCCGGCACACCTACACCGACGTGCCGATGCCGCCGCCGTTCTCCGACGCGCACGTCACCCGCGTCGACCTCGAATCCCTGATCGCCGCCCCGCTGGGCAAGGCCGCCGACCTGGTGCTCACCACGCTGCGCGAGGGCCAGGTTCAGCGCCAGCAGCTGGCCGGGGTGTTCCTCGTCGGCGGATCGAGCCGGATCCCGTTGGTGTCGCGGCTGATCCACGAGCGCACCGGCGTCGTTCCGACCACATTGGACCAGCCGGAGACCGTCGTCGCGCGCGGCGCGCTGCGCGCGGTGCGGCTCGACCCGGAGCGCACCGGAGGACTGGCGCCCGCCGGTGCCTGGGCTGGGACGACGACGGTCCGCTCGATGCCGATGCACCCCGCAGCCCCCGGTGTCGTCACCACGAGCGACTCGCTCAGCCGTGCCCGCACGGTGGTGATCGGCGGCAGCGACACCACGCTGCCGGTGGCCAAGCCGCGCTCCGCCAAGAGCAAGCTGCCGTGGCTGATCAGCGCCACTGCCGCGGTGGTGCTCGCCGTCGGCGTGGTCGTCACCCTGCTGCTCACCAGCAACGGGACGGACGCGGTCGCCGCGCAGAAGGTGGCCGCATACGACTACGCGTTCACCTATCCGGGGCACTGGGAGCAGGCTGGCGGCGACGAGGCGAAGTTCCAGACGCTGCTGCAGCCCACGGACGGCCCGCAGGGCTCGATGATCGCGGTCGAGGAGGGCCGCCTCGGCTTCGACACCGACACCGACCGCGCCCGCGCGGTGCAGATGCTGCGCACCGAGTACGAGCAGTCCGTCGCGCAGGGCAAGCCGTTCGCCAAATTCACCGCAACCGCCAGTTTCGGCGGCCAGGAAGTGGTGTACTACCAGGAAAACCTGCCGGAGACGACCGTCGAGTGGTTCACGCTCTACCGCGGGCAGTACAAGATGAGCGTCGGCTGCAAGTACAGCCCGGCGGGCCGGGACGACGTGCGCCGCGCGTGCGAGCAGGTCGTCCGAACGCTGGCGGTCGGCTGAACAGAGGCGGAAATCGCGGCGGAAATCGCGTCGCTCGCTTTCCAGCCCGTCCCCGGCGCGAAAAAGAATTCGCTCGCGCAAAGCCGGGCGGGGAAGGCGCATTGACATGGACGCAGCAGCAGAATCCGTTCGCAAATTCCGAACCGAGCTCGCCGCCGCGGTGGGCCGCGGGCAACGCGCCCGCACCGATGCGCAACGCCGCACCGCCGATTTCCGGCGGAACACCGAAGAACTCGCCGAGCGCGCCGGGCGGACCGGCGACGGCGAGCAGCGCGCGGAGGCATTGGCGCACCGCAACCGGATGGGACTGGAAGTCCCGGAGCTGACCGGACCGATTCCGGCCGCCGGTTCCACCGAGGACACCGGTGTTGCCGACGAGAAGGCGGCGAAGGCCGGGAAATCGCAAGAGCAAACGCCGTCCGACGGTAGCGATCTGGACTTTTCACAAGCGCAAATCATGCGATGACCTGCGGGTTCCGCGCGCAGCGTTTACATCAGCAACGGGTTCCGCAGAAATCCAGGACAACGTGGAACCGATCGTGGCAATGTCTGCGTCGTAGGTTCATCCGAACTTGCTGTCGAGTTTGAAGGGGGTCATCCAGAGATGGCTGGAATTGGTGCAGACGTCGAGGCGATCCAGCAGGCGTCCGTTGACATCGACGAGGCTCGCAACGCTGTCGAGCAGGCGCTCCAGCAGCTGCAGGGCCAGCTCGAGGGCCCGGTCGCGAACTGGAAGGGCGCGGCCGCGGACGTCTTCCGCAAGCTGATGGAGCAGTACGAGGCCAGCGGCAAGAAGATCATCCAGAAGCTGGACGAGCTGGGCCAGAACGTGCAGTCCTCGGGTCAGGACTACGCGGCCACCCAGGAAGACCAGGCCCAGGAGATCTCCAAGATCGCCAGCCTGCTCGACGGCTGATTTGCCGGCAGTCGCACACTCCACTTTCTTCAGAGGTTCTTGAGGGGATAACGCAATGAGCGAGATCAACGTCAACTTCGCGGAGCTGCAGCAGGCTTCCGACGACCTGCAGGCCGCCGCGCAGAAGATCCAGGGCGAGCTGGACGACCTGGAGAGCAAGATCCAGAAGCTGATCGCCACCTGGGAGGGCGAGGCTCAGGAGTCCTACCACACCGCGCAGCGCGAGTGGGACGCCGAGGCGGCCAAGATGCAGGAGACCGCCGCCAAGATGGGCATGGCCGTTGGCGCCGCCAACGAGGCCTTCCAGGCCGGTGAGAAGAAGAACGCCGGCCGCTTCGGTGGCTGAGTTCACGCGTTGAGCGTTTCCGCGGCCCCGGCCATTCGCCGGGGCCGCGTGCTGTGTCCGGGGCCTGCCGCGGCGGGCTGACGGGCATTGCTATCCTGTAGTCGGCGATCTGCCAGGTCAGCATCCTCGTCCCCCGCTACCGAGGACCCGTTTTGACCGGGCCAGAAGCCACCAAGTACCCTCATTCTTTGTTGTGCGGTGCGCGGCTGCAGCTCGCGCAAGAGGATCGGATCTGCGGATCACGGTCCCGGCGCCGGTGCTGACGGACGTGCCGGTTCCCCGACAAGGGACCGACCGACGTGATCGAGACGGGCTCCGCACTGACGATTCCGACGCGAACGACGACGAGGTAGACCCGTGCGCACGTACAGCCCGAAGCCCGGCGAGGTGACCCGCGCCTGGCACGTGATCGACGCCGAGGATGTTGTGCTCGGCCGGTTGGCAACTCAGGCCGCGACGCTGCTGCGCGGCAAGCACAAGCCGACCTACGCACCGCACGTGGACACCGGCGACTTCGTCGTCGTCATCAATGCGGAGAAGGTTGCCCTCACCGGGAACAAGCGGGACCAGGCGTTCCACTACCGGCACAGCGGCTACCCCGGTGGTCTGCGCAAGCAGTCCTTCGGTGAGGTGCTGGAGAAGCACCCCGAGCGGCTGTTGGAAAAGGCGATCAAGGGCATGCTCCCGAAGAACAAGCTCGGCCGCGCCATGGGCAAGAAGCTCAAGGTCTACGCCGGCTCGGAGCACCCGCACCAGGCCCAGAACCCGCAGCCGTTCGAGATTAAGGCGAAGGTCCAGAAGTGACTGACGAACTTCAGCAGGAAGAGGCAGTGAACGCCCCGGAGGAGACCGCTGCGGAGGAAACCGCGGAGGCCGCCGAGGTCGAGGTCGAGGTCGAGGAGGCCGCTCCGGCCCCGCTGCCGGTGCCGACCGGTCGCCCCGTGCAGACCGTCGGTCGCCGCAAGGAGGCCGTGGTCCGCGTCCGGCTGGTGCCGGGCAACGGTGGCTTCAAGCTCAACGGCAAGGCCCTTGAGCAGTACTTCCCGAACAAGGTCCACCAGCAGATCGTCAAGGAACCGCTGGTGACCGTCGAGCGCCTGGAGAGCTTCGACGTGCTGGCCACCCTGCGCGGTGGCGGCCCGTCCGGCCAGGCCGGTGCGCTGCGCATGGCGATCGCCCGTGCGCTGGTCGCCTACGACGGCGACGACCGCCCGGCGCTGAAGAAGGCCGGCATGCTCACCCGTGACGCGCGGGAGAAGGAGCGCAAGAAGTACGGCCTCAAGAAGGCCCGTAAGGCGCCGCAGTTCAGCAAGCGCTGACGCGAACCTCACACGATTTGCGGGAGCAGTCGAGTCCACACTGGACGCGGCTGCTCCCGCAGTCGTTTCAGGGGTCTCGCCGCCGTCCCCGACGCAACTTCAATGGAAATCAGACGTGCGATTTCAATTGAACTTGCATCGGGGCGGATGCGGACTCCACCGGTTTTCGTGAACCTGATCACCTGAACGTGATGACAGTCCCCGGTCTGGGCCCGCGGCCGCGCCGGTGTACGAGGAGGACTTGCTGCTGATGTCTCGGTTGTTCGGCACCGACGGGGTGCGTGGACTGGCCAACGCCGACCTGACCCCAGAACTGGCGATGTCGGTGGCCGCTGCGGCGGCCCGGGTGCTCTACGACCGGGACGATTCGAAACGCCGCGTGGCGCTGGTCGGCCGCGACCCGCGGGCCAGCGGCGAGATGCTGGAGGCGGCCGTCACCGCGGGCCTGACCTCGGCCGGTGCCGACGTGCTGCGGGTCGGCGTGCTGCCCACCCCGGCGGTGGCGCACCTGGTGGCCGAGCTCGGCGCGGACCTCGGCGTGATGATCTCCGCCTCGCACAACCCGATGCCCGACAACGGGATCAAGCTCTTCGCGGCCGGCGGGCAGAAGCTGCCGGACGTGGTGGAGGACGAGATCGAGGCCCGCCTCGCCGAGCAGGTCGAGCGCCCGACCGGCGTCCACGTGGGCCGGGTCCGGGACGTTCCCGACGCGGTGCAGCGCTACGTCGACCACCTGCTCGAAGCCGCCCCGCAGCCGCTGAACGGGCTGAAGATCGTGGTGGACTGCGCGAACGGCGCGGCCTCGACGGCGGCGCCGGAGGCCTACCGCCGCGCGGGCGCGGACGTGGTGGCGATCAACGCCGAGCCGGACGGCCTCAACATCAACGACGGCGTCGGCTCGACCCACCTCGACGTGCTGCAGGCCGCAGTGGTCGAGCACGGCGCGGACCTGGGCGTGGCGCACGACGGTGACGCCGACCGCTGCCTGGCGGTGGACGCCGCGGGTGCGGTGGTGGACGGCGACCAGATCATGGCCGTCCTCGCGGTGGCCATGCACGAGGCCGGCGAGCTCACCGAGAACACGCTGGTCGCGACGGTCATGAGCAACCTCGGCCTGCACCTGGCGATGCGCGAGCACGGCGTGTCCCTGCGCACCACGGCGGTCGGCGACCGGTACGTCCTGGAGGAGCTGCGCTCCGGCGGCTTCGCCCTCGGCGGCGAGCAGTCGGGCCACGTGGTGCTGCCCGCGCACGCCACCACCGGCGACGGCCTGCTCACCGCGCTGCGCCTGATGGGCCGCGTGGCGGCGACCGGCACTCCGCTGTCGTCCCTGGCCAAGGTGATGCGGCGGCTGCCGCAGGTGCTGATCAACGTCCGCGTCGCGGACAAGGCCGCGGCGGTGGCGGCGCCCGAGGTGGCGGCTGCGGTGGCCCGGACCGAGGCCGAGCTGGGCGAGTCCGGCCGCGTCCTGCTGCGCCAGTCCGGCACCGAGCAGCTGGTGCGGGTGATGGTGGAGGCCCAAACGGAGCAGAGCGCGCAGGCCGCTGCTGAGCGTTTGGCCGAAATCGTTGCCTCGTTCCGGTGATCTTTGTGATGTAGATCTCTCGGAATTAGCCCGTTCGTGAGACCATGCTCACATGGGTGCCATCGTTGTCGCCATGATCGTCGGGCTCGTCGCAGTCGGGCTCGTCGCTGCTCTCGTGATCTTCTCCGCGCTCGCGGTAGCCGGCCTCAAGGCCGTGAACGCCGCGCACGAGGGCAGGTCCTGGCTCGTGAACCGGCGGAACCGGAGCTGACCCGGCCATGCGAGGGCAGTTCTTCGGCGATCTGCTGATGGTGCTGATCATCCCGCTGCTGGGCATGCTCGTCGCGGGCCTGCTGGCCGTCGTGCTGGCCCAGGGCGGGCTGCAGAACCTCCTGCCCGGCGCAGGTCACTGACCGCTGCGAACCCGCCCCGCCACCGCCCCCGGTGCGCGGGGCGGTTCCGTGCGCGCGGAATCGGATCGATCCAGTGCGCCGAGAGCGGGACACCGGGAGGCCGGTCTCCGATAGGTTCGGTGCTCGAACTCGACGAGGGGAGGCTTCGGTGGTCGAGTGGATCGTCCCCGCGCTCCTGTCCATCGCGGTCGGCGCCGGCACCGGTACCGGCGTGGCATTCCTGATGACCAGGAAGATCGCCGCGCAACCGCAGCGGCAGGCGGTGCCGCCGCACCCGCCGCAGGGCTTCGGGAACCCCTACCAGCAGTGACGTCTCGGAGGAGGAAGTCGTGAGCTACTTCTGGATGGGCGTCCTGGTCGTGGCGCTCCTCGGCGCTGTCGCGGGTGGGCTCGCGGCCTTCGTCGTGGTGAAGGTGAAGCTCCGCGGCCTGAACGTTCAGCAGGCCCCGCAGCCGGGATTCCAGCAACCGGGATTCCAGCAGCACCCGCAGCAGTTCCAGCAGCAGTACCCGCCGCAGCAGGGCTACCCGCAGCAGCCGCCGCAGCAGGGCTACGGCCAGCCGCCGTACCCGCCGCAGTGATCTGCGGAGTTCCGCGGGATTCGCGGAGCTCCCGGCTGGCATCATCTTGCGCATGCTCCTGATGCTGATTCTCGTCCTGGGACTGCTGCTGGTCGTCGGCGTGGTGGTCGTGGTGGTCGTCGTCGCGGCGAAGAGCGGGAAGCGATCAGCGCAGCCGCCGCAGCAGTACGGCTACCCGCAGCAGTTCCAGCAGCAGTACCCGCCGCAGCAGGGCTTCCCCCAGCAGCCGCCGCAGCAGGGCTACGGCCAGCCGCCGCGGTGAACTTCGGCGTTCCGCTGATCCGGGGCTGAACCGCCTGGCATCATCCGGGCCATGCCAGGCGGATGGGAAATCATGGTCATCGTCCTGCCCTTCCTCCTTCTGCTGGTGATCGGTGCTGTGATCGCGACGATCGTGATCACGTCCGGTCGCCGGAAGCGGAGGCGGCAGCAGTCGCAGTCCGGCGCCCCGCACCAGCGGTGAGGCGGGTCTCTTCGCGGATGCAAGCAGCTCGCCGGTTTTCGGTCTTTCGCGCAGCTGGACCTGTCAAGATGGGGAACCGGTGAGCGAATCAAGGCGTCCCAGTCGAGGTTGGGACGTCTGGGCCGTTGAAGGGGGCGCTGATGAGCGGGACGGCAACCTCGGGCAGCGATATCGGGAAGGCGGCGTCCGCCTTCTCCGACAGCTCCGAGGAGATCAAGGGGCAGGCCAAAACGGTCAGCGAGGCCAAGGCGACGCCGGAGAAGGCCGGTCGCAAGTTCCAGGAAGCGGGCCAGGCCTACAAGCAAGCGCTGGAAAAACTGGGGAAGAACATCGAGTCCTTCGCCTCTCACGGCACCAAGCTGTCCGAGGACTTCACGGCGTCTGCCAAGGAGTACACCTCCAGCGATGAGACGGGTGCCAACGAGGTCGGGAAGGTCAAGGTCTGATGGCGGGTCCGTTCGAGACTGTGGGCAGGGCGCTCGACGACGGCGTCGAGTGGGTCGGCGACAAGGCCGGCAACGCCGGTGAGGCGGTTGCCGACGGCGTCGAGGCGGTCGGCGACGGTGCCGAGTGGGTCGGCGACCGGGTCGTGGACGGCGCCCAGGCGGTCGGCGACGGTGCCGAGTGGGTCGGCGATCGCGTTGTGGACGGCGCCCAGGCGGTCGGCGATGGCGCCGAGTGGGTCGGCGATCGCGTTGTGGACGGCGCCCAGGCAGTGGGCGATGGCGTCGAGTGGGTCGGCGACCGGGCCGTGGACGGTGCGAAGGCCGTCGGTGAAGGCGTCTCGGCCGTGGGCGAAGGCATCGTCGACGGCGTTTCCGCTGTCGGTGAAGGCATCGTCGACGGAGTCTCCGCCGTTGGCGAGGGAATCGTCGACGGCGTGAAGGCCGTCGGCGAGGGCGCGAAGTGGCTCGACGACAAGATCGATGACGGTGCCAGCTGGCTCGTCGACAACGCGGGCAGCATCGCCGATGGCGCGATGAAGGTGGTCAACCCCATCGGCAGCGCCATCTTCGAGGAGGTCACCGGCGGTGGCTTCTCCGAGCTGCAGAAGAAGATCGAGGAAGCCGAGAAGCGCAAGGGCGCGATCGAGGACGGCAAGAAGGCGCTGGAGAGCAGCGGCCCGGTCGGCACCTCCGACGAGCTGCTCGACCACGGCAAGGTCGGACTGGACTTCTTCGAGAAGTTCCTGCCGCTGTACAAGGACTGGACGGGCGGCGGCCCGGACTTCCAGGGCGAGATCGTCAAGGAGTACGACCAGCTCCGCGAGATCGACTTCGGCGCGTTCCGGCAGGACGCCGAGATGCTCGGCGGCGTGTCCGGGAAGCTGCAGGACCAGAGCAGCTCGATGGGGCAGGCGTTCAACACCGCCAAGCAGACCTGGCAGGGCGAGGCCTCGGAGGCCGCCTCGGCGAAGGTCGGCAACTTCAACTCCGCGGGCGGCACCGTCGCCAGCGAGACCGAGAAGTTCGCCGGTGCCATCACGCCGGCCGTCGACGGCATCCAGAACGTCGTCCGCGAGTACAGCAAGTTCGTGCTGGAGCTCGGCGAGAACCTGAAGTGCGCGGACAAGACGCCGGACGAGACCAAGGACGAGATCCGCAAGGCGCGCGGCGACATCCAGCCCAGCGACCTCGCCGACGTCGGCATCGACGACATCTTCTCCGGCATCTGGTCGACGGTGAAGGGCTCCGCCATCGGGTTCATCTGCGGTGGCCCCATCGGCGGGCTGATCGGCCAGTTCGTCGGCGGGCAGGACGCCGCCAAGGAGATCCGCCAGGGCCTGATCGACGACGCCAAGAAGTGGCTCGACGAGGCGTTCAAGCCCGAGATGGACCAGAAGGTCAGCTCCTTCAAGGACCAGAGCAAGAGCACGCAGGACGCCGTGCAGCAGAGCTACGACCAGATGATCAACGGCGCTCCGATCAGCGACGACCCGTTCAAGAGCATGGAGGGGCAGGGCTCCGACCAGGGCGGCAACGGCGACACCGGCGGTGGCGGTGGTGGCGGCAACACCGGTGGCGGTGGTGGCGGCGGTGGCACCCCCGGCGGTGGCGGTGGCGGCGGCACGCCCGGTGGCGGCGGCGGTGCTCCGGGCGGCGGTGGCGCTCCGGAGATGCCGGAAACCCCGGAGATGCCCAAGCCTCCGGAGATGCCCGAGATGCCCGGCCAGGGCGGTGCCGGCGGCGACGGCGAGAAGGTGACCCTCGGCGAGGGCGACGACGCGGTCACCGTCCACAAGCCCGGCGAAGACGGCAAGATGCAGGTCGAGCTGATGGGCCCGGACGGCAAGCCGAAGACCTACGAGGTCGACTTCGGCGGCGAGGGCGGCGCCGGGCAGCCCGGCGTGCCGCAGGGGCCCGGTCAGGGCGTCGGCAACGCGACCGGCAGCGGCGGCCAGGGCCCGGAGCAGGTGCAGGTCGGCCCGGACGGCAAGGCCGTCATCGAGGAGGGCGGCCGCACGCTCACCTTCGAGCGCACGCCCGACGGCGAGGTCAAGGTCAACGTGGACAACGGCGACGGCAAGCCGCCGCTGAACCAGACGATCGAGTTCGCCAAGAACACCCCGGGCATGCCCGGCCCCGCCGGGACCGTCCCGGAGGTGTCCACGATGCCCGCGCCGGACAACGGCCCCGGAATTCCGGGCCAGACCGGTCCGGCTCCGGCTCCGGACATCGTGGGCGGACCGACTCCTGCTCCGGCTCCGGACTTCATCGGTGGTCCGGCTCCTGCTCCGGACATCGTCGGCGGGCCGGCTCCGGCGCCCGCTCCCGACTTCATCGGCAGCCCGGCTCCGGCGCCCGGCTTCGTCGGCGGTCCCGCTCCGGCTCCGGACCTCGGCGTCGGCGCGGTTCCGGGCGGCAGCTTCGGTCCTGCGCCGGGCGGCGGGTCTGCTGACGCCGGGTTCGGCGGCGGCTCGGCGGGCGGCTTCACCACGATGCCCGCGTTCAACCCCGAGGGCGGGCCGGACGTGCCCGCGTCCACCACGCCGCAGGCCGCTGGCGCCAGCACGTTCAGCCCGATGGGCGAGGGCGTGCAGAACTCCTTCGGCAGCAGCTCCGGGCAGCTGTTCGGCGGCGATTCCGCCGCTTCGCAGCCCGCCGGTGCGACCGGGATGTCCTCGTTCGGCGACTCCGCCAGCGGTAGCTCCGCCAGCGGCAGCGCGCAGGGCTCCACCGGCCTGTCCTCGTTCGGCCCCGACCCGGCGGCTGGCCCGCCGCAGTCCGGCCAGCAGAGCGGCCAGAACCCGAGCGCCGCGGTCGGCGGCGGTGGCGGCAGCGCGGGCGGCGGCATGATGGGCGGGATGATGGGCGGCATGGGCGGTGCTCAAGGCGCCCAGCAGGGCGGCGAGCAGGAGCGCTCCAACTCCAGCCCGTGGCGCACCCAGGGCCAGCTGTTCGATGACGGCGTGGAGAAGTCGAACGTGGCCTTCCGCTCGGTGCTCGGCGAAGACCGGGAGAGGTGAGTCAGGTGGTTGTGGTCAACCAGCGGGTCGCGGACGAGATCGCGACCCTGACCGCGCGGCACCGCTACGGGATCGCGGACAACGTGGACGCGGTCCGCGCGGCGGAAGCGGCCTCGGCCAAGAAGAGCGAGGAGATCAAGGAAGCCGCCGCTGCCCGCAAGCAGGAGCTCGTGGAACGGGCCGAGAAGGCGCGGGAGCAGGCGGAAAAACCGCGCAACGACTGGTCGAACAAGTCGCAGCAGGACGACAACGTGATCGGCTTCGGCGGCGAGGACGATTACGAGGAAGAGCCGCCGCAGCAACCGGTTTCGGCCCGCCCGGCACCGCCGCCTCCGCCGCCGCCCGCACCTCCGGCGCCGTCGCCGCGGTCACGTCGTCAGCCGGCCTTCGACGATGACGACGACTACGAGAACCAGAACTGGCTGAGGTGACGAGAAGAGGCCGGCCCCGCAACGGGACCGGCCTCTTCCGCTGCGGCTTGGTGAATTCGCCGGTCGCGCGCGGTCGCGTCGCGTAGCCTCCTGCGCGTGCATCCTCAGCAGCCGGGCTCCTGGGGGCCTCCGCCTGGCGGCCAGTACCCCCAGCAGCCTTTTTCGCAAGCACCGCAGGGATATCCGCCGGTCCAGCCGGGATTTCCGCAACCACCGCAGAAGAAGCGCGGGAAGCGCGTCGGGCTGATCGTGGGCATCTGCCTCGGTGCGCTGGTCCTGCTCGGCGCCGGCGGTTTCCTCGTGGTGGCGTACCTGAACTACTCGAAGCCCGCCGGGGATCCGCCGACGAACGCCGCGCTTCCCGAGGACTGCGACCTGGTCGGCGACGCGACCCTGAAGCGCCTGCACGTCACCAACCCCGAACCGATCATCATCGGCGAGGACCCGTCCAGCGGGCGCTCCACCTGCGGTTGGGGCCCGACGCGGGGGCAGGACGGCAACAACCAGCGGACGTTGCGGATCGACGTCCGCAATCTCTCGAAGGTCGACGGCGGCGACGCGAAGGACACTTTCGGGACGTACCGGGAGAATTCCTCGGGCGAGCTCCGGGAGGTCTCCGGGATCGGCGACGAAGCCTTCCTCGTCTCCCGGGGCGCGGACTCGCCCGGCGAGCTGAACTTCCGCGAGGGCCAGAAGATCGTGACCGTCGTGTACAGCGGCTGGGACCGGAGCTTCCTCGGCGACAGCACCCAGATGTCGTCGGCCGAAGGGGAGCAGGCCGTGCTGGCAGTGGCCAAGGAGATCGTTTCCGGGCTGTGAGTGGCGATGGTCGCGCGCCCGGCCATCGCCACCGGCCACATCGGACGTCTACGATCCGGTGGTGCAACCGCAACAACCCGGGCAGTGGGGTCCGCAGCACCCGCAAGCTCCTCAGCAAGTCCAGCCGTGGCAACCAGTTCCGAAGAAGAAGAGCCGCGCAGGGTGCATCACGTTCCTGATCCTCGGCCTCGTCGCGCTGCTGGTCGTCGGCGGGATCGCCGGTGTGTACTTCTACTGGCGGCACGGCATCGTCACCGAACCCGCGGGGGAGGAACCCTCCGGGCAGCCGGTGATCGCGCCGTGCGACCTCGTCAGCGCGGAAACCCTGCGGAAGCTGCACACCACGAACCTGATCCACGGTTACTCCGATGAGGAAACCGGTTCGGCGACCTGCACGTGGCGGGCGACCAAGGGCCAGGACGGCACCAACGAGCGCTACCTGGACATCACGGTTTCCACTTCGGTGGCAGAGGATCCCGCCGACGCGCTGGCCGAAGCCGAGGAGACCTTCGAGCACTACCGGCAGACCGACGGCAAGCGCGCCTCGCGCGTGACCGACGACCTGGAAGGCCCGTGGGACGAGGCGTTCATGGCCACCGGGACCGAGGTGAAGGCGGCCATGGTGATCTTCCGCAAGGGCAGTACGACGGTCTCCGTCGGCTACGACGGTTACGACAAGACCTACTGGTTCGAGGACCAGCGCCTGCCCGCCCCCGATGCCGAGCGGGCCGCCAAGACCGCCGCCGAGGAATTCGCCGCGGGGCTCTGAGTCAGGCTGCGGTGAGCACGCCTCGGGTGTGCTCCTGGTCGACGTGGGTGCCCTTGATGTCGGTGGACAGGAGGGCATCACCTCGGCGGTCGCCGGCCAGCGTGCTCAGGAAGTAGGCGGTCAGCAGGGCCTTGGTCGCCCGCTGGGTCGCGTACTCGGACTTGCCGTGCAGGACGAGCTGGGTCCAGTGCTTGCCCTCGGTGAACCCGAGGTGGCTGGCCTTGGGCACGGTGCGCAGCTGCACCGCGCCGCCCCAGGCGCGGGCGATCGGCTCGGCGTTGGCCACCGGCGGGGCCAGCAGGTCGTTGCCCGCCGCGATGTGCAGGCCGGGCACGCCGACCCTGCCCGCGGCCTCCAGCGCGGACGGGTGGGTCTCGGCGGCGGCCAGCGTGGCCACCGCCCGGATCCGTTCGTCCTCGGCAGCGGCGAGCACCGCGCACCCGCCGCCCATGGCGTGCCCGGCGACACCCAGCTTCTTCTCGTCGACGCTGATCTCGCCGTCGCCGAGCCGGACCCCCACGCAGACGTCCAGCGCGGTGCGCAGGTCGCCGGCGAACATCCGGTGCGAGGCGAGCACGCCGCGCTGCGTGGCGGGCGCGGCGACCACGATGCCCCACGAGGCGAGGTGCCGGAGCAGGCTCAGGTAGCGGCGCGGCGGCTGCAGCCAGCCGTGGCCGAACGCGATCGCGGGCAGTCCCAGCCCGCTGCGCGGGGTGCAGACGATGCCCGGGAGCCCGACGAGAGCCAGATCACCGTGCAGCACGTCGTGCGGTCCGCGCCGGGACAGCTCTTCGAACGCGTTCTTCGCGGAGGGGGCCTTCTTGGCAGTGCGCGCCATGGTCAGCACGGTAGCGGACTCGCGCGTGCGCGCGCGGTAGCCGCTGCGCGGGCGGTTCCACCGCGAACAGGTTCAGACCAAATGGAGTAGCTACGCTGGCTCGAGTGTGCGGCATCGTTGGTTACGTAGGACATCGCCAGGCGCTTGACGTGGTGCTCAACGGGCTCCGGCGGCTCGAGTACCGGGGCTACGACTCGGCGGGCGTGGCACTGCTCGACGGTGCGGGCGGCCTCGCCGTGGAGCGCGCCGCGGGCGCGCTGTCGAACCTGGAGAAGCGGCTCGCCGAGGTCGACGGCAGCCGGTTCGCCGGGAACAGCGGCATGGGTCACACCAGGTGGGCGACGCACGGCGCGCCGACCGACCGCAACGCCCACCCGCACCGCGACACCACCGGGCAGGTGGCCGTGGTGCACAACGGCATCATCGAGAACTTCGCCGCGCTGCGCGCCGAGCTCGAAGCCGCGGGCATCGAGATGGCCAGCGACACCGACACCGAGACGGCGGCGCACCTGGTCGCCGCCGCCTACGCCGCGGGACCGACCGCCGGTGACCTCAGCGCCAGCGTCTGCGCGATCGCCCGCCGGCTGGAGGGTGCCTTCACGCTGGTCGTCACGCACGCCGCGGAACCGGGCAAGGTCGTCGCGGCGCGCCGGTCCTCGCCGCTGGTCGTCGGCGTCGGCGACGGCGAGCACTTCCTCGCCTCCGACGTCGCCGCGTTCATCGAGCACACCCGCGACGCGGTGGAGCTCGGCCAGGACCAGGTCGTCACCATCACCCGCGACGGTTACCGGGTGACCGACTTCGACGACGTCGAGGTCGAGACCAAGCCGTTCAGCGTGGACTGGGACCTGTCGGCCGCCGAGAAGGGCGGTCACGACTACTTCATGCTCAAGGAGATCGAGGAGCAGCCCGAGGCGCTGGAGAACACGCTGCGCGGGCACTTCACCAACGGCAGCATCGTGCTGGACGAGCTGCGCCTCACCGAGCAGGACCTGCGCGACGTCGACAAGGTCTTCGTGGTCGCCTGCGGCACCGCCTACCACTCCGGGCTGCTCGCCAAGTACGCCATCGAGCACTGGTGCCGGGTGCCGGTCGAGGTCGAGCTGGCCAGCGAGTTCCGCTACCGCGACCCGGTGCTGGGCCGCGACACGCTGGTGGTGGCGATCTCCCAGTCCGGCGAGACCGCCGACACCCTGGAAGCGGTCCGGCACGCCCGCACCCAGCGGGCGCGCGTACTGGCGATCTGCAACACCAACGGCGCGCAGATCCCGCGCGAGTCCGACGCGGTGCTCTACACCCACGCCGGGCCGGAGATCGGCGTCGCGGCCACCAAGACGTTCCTCGCCCAGGTGGCGGCGAACTACCTGGTCGGGCTGGCCCTGGCGCAGGCGCGCGGCACGAAGTACTCCGACGAGGTGGCGCGCGAGTACTCAGAGCTGGCCGCGATGCCCGATGCGGTGCGCCGCACGCTGTCCACCGTGGACCAGGTGCGCGAGCTCGGCAAGGAGCTGGCGGACTCCAAGGCGGTGCTGTTCCTGGGCCGCCACGTCGGGTACCCGGTGGCGCTGGAAGGCGCGCTCAAGCTCAAGGAGCTCGCCTACATGCACGCCGAGGGCTTCGCCGCGGGCGAGCTCAAGCACGGCCCGATCGCGCTGATCGAGGAGGGCCTGCCGGTGGTCGTGGTGATGCCGTCGCCGACCGGCCGCGCGCTGCTGCACGCGAAGATGGTGTCCAACATCCGCGAGATCCAGGCGCGCGGCGCCCGCACCATCGTGATCGCCGAGGAGGGCGACGAGACGGTGCGGCCCTTCGCCGACGAGCTGATCACCATCCCGGCGGTGCCGACGCTGCTCCAGCCGCTGGTCTCCACGATCCCGCTCCAGGTGCTGGCGGCGGAGATCGCCCGCGCCCGCGGCTACGACGTGGACAAGCCGCGCAACCTCGCGAAGTCCGTCACCGTCGAGTGATCTTCTGCTGGTGAAGGGCACTTCCGGCGCTCGCCGGAGGTGCCCTTCACCGTCTTCCGCGCTGTTCTGGTGCGATTTCAATGGAAATCGGACGTCTGATTTCCATTGAAATCGCAGATGATCTTCGCGGCCGCTGCCGACGCGCTCCGGTGTGTCGTGCGGCCGGGGCGTTGCGCGGGCGGTTTCAATTGGATCGTGCTCCCGGGGAATCGCCCGGGATGAGTGGTGCTGTTCGCCGGCGGGTCCGCGCGTCGGCGGGTTCGAGGGAGGACGCGATGCTCGGAGTGTGGACACCGGACCAGATCCGCGCCGCGGAGCAGCAGCTCTTCGCGCGGACGCCGGAGCCGGTCGTGATGCGCCGCGCCGCTCACGCGGTGGCCGTCCACACCGCGCGCGTGCTCACCGAGGTCACCGACGGCGTCGCGGGCCGGCGGGTCGCGCTGCTCGTCGGGGCCGGGAACAACGGCGGCGATGCGCTGTGGGCCGGAGCTTTCCTGCGCCGGCGCGGTGTCGGCGTCACGGCGGTGCTGCTCGCGCCGGAAAAGGCGCACGCCGCCGGGCTCGCCGCGCTGCGACGCGCGGGTGGCCGGGCGGTTCCTGCTGAGGGCGCCAGCGCGGACACCTCGGGCATCGGTGCCGAGGCGGCGGATGCCGTTGAGCGGGCCGACGTGGTGATCGACGGGATCGTCGGGCTTTCCGCGCGCGGATCGCTGCGGCCGACGGCGGCCGAGCTGGTGCGCCGGGTGTCGGTGCCGGTGGTCGCCGTCGACCTGCCCAGCGGCGTCGATCCGGTGACCGGTGCGGTCGACGGGCCGGTCGTCCAGGCCGACCTCACGGTGACCTTCGGCGGCCGGAAGCCGTGCCACGTGCTGGGTGCGGGCGCGGTGTGCTCGGGCGAGGTCGAGGTGGTCGACATCGGGCTCGACGACCACCTGCCGGCGCCGGAGCTCCGCGTGCTGCGGCCCGCCGAGATCGGTGCCGACTGGCCGGTGCCGGGCCCGTCCGACGACAAGTACAGCCAGGGCGTGGTCGGCGTCGCCGCTGGTTCGGCCACCTATCCCGGCGCCGCCGTGCTGGCCAGCGGGGCCGCGGTGCAGGCGACCGCGGGCATGGTCCGCTACGCGGGCCCGGCCGCCGACGTGGTGCGCTCGCGCTGGCCGGAGGTGGTGGCGACCGGCTCCGTCGGCGATGCCGGGCGGGTGCAGGCGTGGGCGGTCGGGCCGGGGATCGGCCTCGGCGCCAGTGGCCGCGACGTCCTGCAGCACGTCCTGGAGTCCGGGCGGCCGGTCTGCGCCGACGCCGATTCGATCACCCTCCTGGCCAACGACCCGACGCTCTGGGACGCGCGGGACCCCGACGTGCCGCTGGTGCTGACGCCGCACGCGGGCGAGTTCGCCCGGCTGACCGGGCAGGAGCTGGGCCCGGACCGGGTCGCGGCGGCCCGCGAGGTCGCCGCGCGCTTCGACGCCGTGGTGCTGCTGAAGGGCAACACGACGATCATCGCCGCGCCGGACGGCCGCGTGCTGGTCAACGACGCGCAGCACGCCTGGCTCGCCACGGCGGGCTCCGGTGACGTCCTGACCGGCTTGATCGGAGCGCTCCTGGCCAGCGGCGTGGAGCCCTGGCTGGCCTGCGGTTACGCGGCCCACGTGCACTCCCTGGCCGCGGACCTGGCCGCGCACGGCGAAACCGACGACCCGACCGAGCCGGGTGCCCCGATCGGAGCGTCCGCGCTGCTCGAAGCGGTCCCCCTGGCGATCCGCAAGATCCGCCGAGCAGCCCTGGCCTGATGACGCCGCGCGCCCGTGCCCGGCCGTTCGGGGCGGGCAGTACGCGGATGGGGGCGGGCGGCTGTGTGCGACGATGACCGTGCCATGAGTGACCAGCCCGTGCACCGCGCCGACCTGCGCATCGACGTCGGCGCGATCCGCCACAACGTGAGGGTGCTCTCGGCGCGTGCCCGCGAGTCGGGTGCCCGCACGATGACCATCGTGAAGTCCGACGGCTACGGCCACGGCGCGGTGACCGTCGGGCGCGCAGCGCTCGAATCCGGCGCCGACTGCCTCGGCGTCGCTTCCCCCGGCGAGGCGCTGCAGCTGCGCGCCGCCGGCATCACCGCTCCGGTGTTCTGCTGGCTCTACGTCGTGGACGAGGACTTCGCGCCCGCGATCGCCGAGGACGTCGAGCTGTCCGCGTCGTCGCTGGAAGTGCTCCAGCGGATCGAGGCGGCGGCGACGGCCCAGGACCGCATCGCGCGGGTGCACCTCAAGATCGACACCGGGTTGTCCCGCAGCGGCTGCCCGGCCGAGCTCTGGCCCGCGCTGGTGGAAGCCGCCGCGAAGGCCGAGGCGGGCGGGCACGTCGAGGTCGTGGCGGTGTGGTCGCACCTGGCCTGCGCCGACGAGCTCGACCACCCCTCCATCGACGAGCAGGCCGAGCGGTTCCGGCGCGCGCACGAGCAGGCGCGCGCGGCGGGCCTGAACCCGATCCGCCACCTGGCCAACTCCGCTGCCGTGCTCACCCGGCCCGACCTGCACTTCGAGCTGGTCCGCCCGGGCATCGCGGTGTACGGGCTGGACCCGGTGCCGCAGGACGGCGACCACGGCCTGCGCCCGGCCATGACGTTCCGCTCCTCGGTGGCGCTGACCAAGCGCATCGCGGCGGGCGAGAGCGTCTCGTACGGGCACACCTGGACGGCGGACCGCGCGACCGGGCTCGCGCTGGTGCCGGTCGGCTACGCCGACGGCGTGCCGCGCACCCTGTCCGGCCGGATGTCGGTGTGGCTGGCGGGCGAGCGGCGTCCGGTCGTCGGCCGGGTCTGCATGGACCAGCTGGTGGTCGACTGCGGCGACGACGAGGTCCGCGAGGGCGACGAGGTCCTGCTGTTCGGGCCGGGCGACCGCGGCGAGCCGACGGCGGCGGAGTGGGCGGACGAGATCGGCACCATCCACTACGAGATCGTCACCGGCATGTACCGGCCGCGGGTGACGCGCACGGTCGAGGACGACCTGGAGGCACCATGAGCCTCCGCCCGGCTGCCGACTTCGCGCGGAATCGACTCCGTTTCCACTGCTCAGGTGCCGTGAGCGGTTATAGCACCGCGAAGTACTCACGAGCCGTCACCTGCGGAAGCGGCGCCGCTCTCGTGCCGTCCGGCGCCGGGCCTTCGCGGTTGGAGGCGGCGTGAAACCCGTCTGGCAGGCGCTGGCCTGGACGAGCGGTGTGCTGGGTGCCGCGATCACGGGCGCCGCGGTCGGCGTCGTCGCGCACAGCACCAGAGCCGCCGCGAAGCGCAACCCGGACGATCCGCACGCCGATGAGCCGCTGGGCAGGCTCCGCGCGGACCGGCAGTCCACCGTGGCCGCCGATGACGGAGTTCCGCTGGCGGTGCAGGAGATCGAGCCCGCCGACGGTGGTGCGCCGGAGCTGACCGCGGTGCTGGTGCACGGGTTCGCGCTGGACTCCCGCTGCTGGCACTTCCAGCGCCGCGACCTGCCCGAGCTCACCGACCCGCGGGTCCGGCTGGTGCTGTTCGACCAGCGCAGCCACGGCCGTTCCGGGCACTCCTCCAAGCGCAACAGCACGATCGAGCAGCTCGGCCGGGACCTCGACGCGGTGCTGCGGGCGACGGCGCCGAAGGGGCCGATCGCGCTGGTGGGGCATTCGATGGGCGGCATGACGATCATGGCGCTGGCCGAGCAGCGCCCGGAGCTGTTCCGCGACCGCGTGCGCGCGGTGGGGCTGATCGGGACGGCGGCCGATTCGGTCGGCGCGGCGGGACTGCCCCGCACCTGGCTGTCGCGGATCAACCCGGTGCCGCGCGGGCTGGCGCTGCTGTCCAGCGTTCAACCCGACCTGGTGGAGCGAACCCGGCGGGTCGGCGACAAGATCACCTGGAGCCTGATCCGCTCGCTGGCGTTCGGGGACCGCGCGATCTCGCCCGCGGTGGTGGACCTGATGGCGGAGATGATCGGCGCCACCACGGTCGAGGTCGTCACCGACTTCCTGGAGACGATCGGCCTGCACGACCGCAAGACCGCGCTCGCCGCGCTGCGGACCTGCGAGGTGCTGGTGCTCAGCGGCGACGCCGACCGGGTCACCCCGTTCTCGCCGCACGCCGAGGTGCTGGCCGCCGAGCTGCCGGACGCGGTGCTGGTGCGCGTCGAGGGCGCGGGACACCCGGTGATGCTGGAGCGGCCGGAATTGGTCACCGAGCAGTTGACCGCACTGCTGCGCAGGGCGGTCGGGAAGTGAGTGCTGCGTTGCGGACTGCGGAGTTCCCGGAGGAATCCGACACGCTGGAGTTCGGCCGGCGGCTGGGCGCGGTGCTGCGCGCCGGTGACCTGGTCCTGCTGGACGGCCCGCTCGGCGCGGGCAAGACGGTGCTCGCGCGGGGGATCGCGGCGGGGATGGGTGTCACCGGCAGGGTGACCTCGCCGACGTTCGTGATCGCGCGGGTGCACCGGCCGGAGTCCGGCGACGGCCCGGTCCTGGTGCACGTCGATGCCTACCGGCTCGGCGGGCTGGACGACATCGACGACCTGGACCTGGACACCGATCTCACCGAAGCCGCGGTCGTGGTGGAGTGGGGCGAGGGCCTGGCCGAACGACTCGCCGACAGCCACCTGATGCTGCGCATCCGGCGTCGCCCCGACGACGTCCGCGAGATCACCCTGGAGCCGCACGGCGAATCCTGGGACGCGCGGGTCGCGGAGTTGCTCGGCCGGTGACCGAGTTCCTGGCGGGAATCCCCGGACCGCTCGCGCTGATCGCCGCGATGGCCGTGCTGTTCGCCGAATCCGGCCTGCTGATCGGTGTTTTCCTGCCCGGCACGGGCACCGTGCTGGCGATCGGCCTGCTGGCGGGCGGCGGTGTCGTCGAGGTGTGGCTGGCCGCGGTCTGCGCCTCCACCGCGACGGCGCTGGGCTGCCAGCACAGCTTCTACCGCGGTCGCCGCGGCGGCCTGCTGCGCCGGGAAATGGTGAAACGGCTGGGCGAGCAGCGAGTTGCGCGCCTGGAGTCCTCACTGGACGGACGCGCCGAGGTGACCGTGGCGGTGTCGCAGTGCTTCGCGGCGGTGCGCACCCTGGTGCCCAGGCTGGCGGCCCGCACGGAGATGTCCCACCTCCGCTTCACCCTCTGCAACCTGCCGGTCGCCATCGCCTGGGCGACGACCCTGGTCCTCCTCGGCGCCTGGTCCGGCGACGCCTACGACCGGGTGGAGACCATCGCAGGCCTGGCCGGACTCCCGGTCCTCCTGCTGGCCGCAGCGGTAGCGGTGACGATCTGGTGGCTCCGCCGCAAGAACCGCCTCCGTGCCTGACCCCCGCCCGTGAGTACTTTGTGTCGCTATAGCGCCACAAAGTACTCACGGGTGCTGAACAGCGGAAACCTTACTGGATGCGGGCGGCGGTGCCGGTGACGCGGATCCGGTCGTGGTCGGCTGCGACCTCGACGTCGAGGATGCTGGGGCGGCCCATGTCGAAGCCCTGGTGGATGCGGAAGGCGGTCGGCGGGGTGACCAGGCCGAGGTGCTTGAGGTAGCCGCCGAACGCCGCCGCGGCCGCGCCGGTCGCCGCGTCCTCGACGACACCGCCCGGCGGGAACGGGTCACGCGCGTGGAAGAGCTCGGGGCTCTCGCGCCAGACCAGCTGCAGCGTCGTCCAGTCCTGGTCGGCCATCAGCTTGCCGAGTCGGTCGAAGTCGTAGGACAGCGCCGCCAGCTTCTCCCTCGTGGACACCGCCAGGACGAGGTGGTCGTTGCCACCGAAGGCGATGCGCGGCGGCAGGTCCGGGTCGAGGTCATCGCCGCTCCAGCCGAGCGCCGCCAGCGCCTCGTCGAGGATCGCGGGTTCGACGTCGCGGACCGAGGTGGGCACGCTGGTCAAAGTCGCGGTGGGCCGGCCGGAGCCGTCGACCTGGGTGTCCACTGTGATCAGTCCGGCGCGGGTGTGCAGGTCGATCCGGCCAGTGCCGTCGCGTTCGGCGAGCGCGACGGCGGTCGCGATCGTGGCGTGCCCGCAGAACGAGACCTCCGCCTTCGGGCTGAAGAAGCGGATGTCGTGCTCGCGCTCACCGCGCGGGAACACGAACGCGGTCTCGGAGTACCCGACGTCCGCGGCGATCCGCAGCATGTCCGCATCGGACAGCCCCACCGCGTCGAGCACCACTCCTGCGGGGTTACCACCGTTGGGATCGCTGCTGAACCCCACCAACCGCTGGACCCGTTCCGCCTCTCCGCGATCCACAGTGGTGGTTGCGTCCAGCTGGATCTCGCGTTTCGCGGTTTCTTGTGGCTGGGTTGCGTCACGGTCCCCTGAGGTGCGGTTGCGCGGGGCTGAGGTTGGCACGAGGTCGCTCATGCCGCTTCCAGCGCAAGGGGCTCACGGCATATTCCCAGGTCGAATTCCCGGTATTCCCAGTGGGGTCAGGCGCTGTTGCTGACGCTGAGCTCCGCGGCGAGGTCCTTGGCCAGGCGCTGCATCAGCGGGATGACCTCGTCCGTCGAGATGCGGGTCATCCGGCCCTCCGGGCCGCTGATCGAGATCGCCGCGCCTGCCGGGGCTCCCGGCACCGCCACCGCGTAGCAGCGGACGCCGACCTCCTGCTCGCCGTCGTCCAGCGCGTAGCCCTGCTGGCGGACGCGGGCCAGCTCCTCGTGCATCGACTCGACGGTGACGATGGTGCGCTCCGTCTGCGGGTGCATCGTGGTGCGGGACAGCAGCTGGGTCACGGTGTCCGGCGGCATGGTGGCCATCACCGCCTTGCCGACCGCCGTGGCGTGCGCGTCGACGCGGCGGCCGACCTCGGTGAACATCCGCATCGAGTGCTGCGAGGGCACCTGCGCGACGTAGACGATCTGCTCGCCGTCGAGCACCGCCATGTTCGAGGTCTCGCCGGTCGCCTCGGTGAGCTCGGCGAGGTAGGGACGGGCCCAGGAGCCGAGCGCGCGGCTGGCGGTCTCGCCGAGGCGGATCAGCCGCGGGCCGAGCGCGTAGCGGCGGGACGGCTGCTGCCGGGCGTAGCCGTTGCTCACCAGGGTGCGGATGATGCGGTGGATCGTCGGTAGCGGCAGGCCGGACTTCTCGGCGAGCTCGGACAGGGCCACCTCACCACCGGCATCGGCCATGAGTTCCAGCAGCTCGAAGGTGCGTTCGACCGACTGCACCCCTCCGCCCTGGCTTGCCCGCTGCGGGCCAGTGGTCATCGCAGAACTCCCTCTTCACACCTCGGCCTGCGCCGAAGTCTAGTCCGTGATGGGTGCTACAGCTCATGTTGCTTCGAACGCTATACGGAAACTAACATCCACGATGCAGAAAAACATTACGGGCGTACCGCAAGCGGAACGGCCGTCGCGCAGCCTCGGGTGCGCGTCAGTCCGCCACGCGGCAAGGTGAGCCATCAGCCACCGTCTGGAACCCGGCAGCAGAAAGAGGTGGACTTCTCATGTCCGAAACGGCAGCAGGAGTGCAGGTCGTCGGCGGCGCCGTCGAGCGCGGGGACGAGATCCTGACCAAGGAAGCGCTCGAGTTCGTGGCCGGTCTGCAGCGCGCCTTCGGCGCTCGTCGCGACGAGCTGCTCGAGCGTCGCAAGCAGCGTCGCGCGGAGGCCAGCGCCAAGGGCCGGCTGGACTTCCTGGAGGAGACCCGGCACATCCGCGAGGGCGACTGGCAGGTGGCCGCACCGCCCGCCGACATCGCCGACCGCCGCGTCGAGATCACCGGCCCGACCGACCGCAAGATGGCGATCAACGCGCTGAACTCCGGCGCCAAGGTCTGGCTGGCCGACCTCGAGGACGCCAACACGCCGCACTGGCGCAACGTCGTCTCCGGCCAGGTCAACCTCTACGACCTGGTGCGCAAGCAGATCGAGCTGGTCACCGAGAAGAAGACCTACAAGCTGCGCGACGACGTCCAGCACGCGGTGCCGCTGGTGCGCCCGCGCGGCTGGCACTTCGACGAGAAGCACGTCCTGGTCGACGGCAAGCCCGCGGTCGCCGCGCTGGTCGACTTCGGCCTGCACTTCTTCCACAACGCCAAGGAACTCCTCAGCCGCGGCAGCGGGCCGTACTTCTACCTGCCGAAGATGGAGAGCCACCTCGAAGCGCGGCTGTGGAACGACGTGTTCACCCACGCCCAGCAGGAGCTCGGCGTCCCGCACGGCTCGGTGCGCGCCACCGTGCTGATCGAGACCTACCCGGCCGCGTTCGAGATGGAGGAGATCCTCTACGAGCTGCGCGACCACTCCGCGGGCCTCAACGCCGGCCGCTGGGACTACCTGTTCAGCGTCATCAAGACCTTCCGCGACTCCGACAAGTACATCCTGCCGGACCGCAACGCGGTGACCATGACCGCGCCGTTCATGCGCGCCTACACCGAGCTGCTGGTGCGCACCTGCCACAAGCGCGGCGCGTTCGCCATCGGCGGCATGGCCGCGTTCATCCCGACCAAGGACGACTCCAACGCCGCCGCGATGGAGAAGGTGCACGCGGACAAGAAGCGCGAGGCCGGCGACGGCTTCGACGGCTCCTGGGTCGCGCACCCGGGCCTGGTGCCGATCTGCTTCGAGGAGTTCGACGCGGTGCTGGGTGACAAGCCCAACCAGATCGACCGCACCCGCGACGAGGTCCAGGTGACCGCCGACCAGCTGCTCGCGGTGGCCGAGACGCCCGGTGAGAAGACCATCGAGGGTCTGCGCGCCGCGGTCGACGTGGGTGTCCGCTACATCGTGTCCTGGCTGGGCGGCAACGGTGCGGCGGCGATCCACAACCTGATGGAGGACGCGGCGACCGCGGAGATCTCCCGGTCGCAGATCTGGCAGTGGCTGCACAACGACGTGGTGCTGGCCGGCGGCGAGCGGGTCACCTCCGACCTGGTGCGCGAGACGCTGGCCGACACCGAGAAGCAGCTGCGTGCCGAAGAGGGCTTCCCGGTCGAGAACCTGGGCCGGGCGGTCGAGCTGTTCGAGCAGGTGGCGGTGGCCGACGAGTTCGTCGACTTCCTGACGCTGCCCGCCTACGAAGAGATCGACTGATCGAACTGCGGCTTTCCGACCTCGTTCTGCGTGGCGGTGCAAGTAGCGGAACCTCAGACGCCGCCTGGCTGCGGGATCCCGTTCCGATACACGGCGAACGGGCTTTCCTCGCCAAGAGCCCACAGTCTGGGCGGGCGCAGTCTGAGAACCCGCGGCGGTGCGAGTTGCGGGGGTGGGTTGTGCGCCTGCGGCGCATGCGATACCTCCGGGACGGTGCCGGTCGTGCGTCGCGGCTGCTGATCAGGATGAAAAGCCGCACTGCGGTGACGCGGGCCGTGCTCCATCCGGGGGCGTGCGGTCCGCGTCACCGCAGCCGAGCTGGGCAGCCGGGGACGCCTCCCGGCTGCCGGACCGAAGGGAGCGCAAGTGGCCAGAACCTCGCTGGAAACCGCCGAGGTCAACCGTCGGCTCGCCCGGCTTTCCGCCGTGGACGAGCACATCGCCGCCACCTATCCGGGTGCGCGTGCGGTCCGGCAGCCGGTGCACACCTGCTACGTGCCGGCGAACAAGGTCGACGCCGACACGGTTCGGCTGTGGGAGCGGGAGGCGCTGGCCGCGCTCGACCGGGACGCGGCCCGGCCGGAGGACCTGGTCGACATCCTCGGGATGGACCCGGAGATCGCGCGCGCCGTGCACCCGCGGCTGCGCGCCAAGCTGCAGAACTCCCCGCTGGAGGACCTGCGCATCGACTTCGAGGACGGCTACGGCAACCCCGGTGACGAGGCCGAGGACGCCGAGGCCGAGCGCACCGCCGGAGTGGTCGCCGACTGGCTGCGCGAGGGCGCGGCGCCGGCGAACTTCGGGCTGCGGGTCAAGTCCTTCGACACCCCGCAGCTGCGCGCCCGGTCGGTGCGCACGCTGGACGTCTTCCTCACCGCGCTGCTGCGGCAGCACGGCAGCCTGCCCGAAGGGTTCGTGCTGACCTTCCCGAAGGTGGTCGACGTCGCGCAGGTGGAGGTGTTCGTCGAGTTCCTCGGGCTCTTCGAGCAGCAGCTCGGCCTGCCGGAGCGGTCGCTGGGCTTCGAGATCCAGGTGGAGACCACTCAGTCCATCGTGGACTCCGAGGGTCGTCTGGCGCTGCCGCGCTTCCTGCGCGCGGGCGACGGCCGGGTCACCGGCCTGCACTTCGGCACCTACGACTACACCGCGGGCTGCGGCCTGACCGCCGCGCACCAGCACCTCGCGCACCGGGCCTGCGACTTCGCGCGCCACGTGATGCAGGTGTCGGCAGCGGGCACCGGCGTGTTCCTCTCCGACGGCTCGACGAACGTCCTGCCGGTCGGCGACCAGGTCCGCCACGGCTGGCGCACGCACTACGACCTCACCCGCCGCTCCCTGGAGCACGGCTTCTACCAGGGCTGGGACCTGCACCCGGCGCAGCTGGTGACCCGCTACGCGGCGGTGTTCGCGGCGTTCCGCGACTCGGCGCCCGCGGAGGCGGCCCGCCTGTCGGCGTACGCCTCGGCCAGCGGCGGAGCGGTCCTGGACGAGCCGGCGACGGCCCGCGCGCTGGCGGCGTCCTTCGTCCGAGCCCTGGACAACGGCGGCATCGACGCCGCCGAGGTCAAGGACCTGACCGGCCTCTCGGAAGCAGAGGTCCGCAAGCTCGGCCGACTCTGATCGAACGGTGAAGGGCGCCTCCGACCCCCCCGGGCCCTGAGGCGCCCTTCATGCTCGATCAGTCGCCGTGGGTGGCGGCGTAGGGACGGGTGCTCGTCGGGTCGTCGACGTCGGCTTCGACACCGACGATGAGCAGGCGGCCGTCGAGGACGGCCCCGGCGTAGGTGTTCAGGTACTTGCCCTCCGACGGCGCCGGGGCCGGCACCTTCTGCCAGCTCGTTCCGTCGTACCGCAGGACGTAGGGGCTCTTCTCCACCGAGTAGCCGACCGCCCGGAGCTCGTCCCCGACCTGGACCACGTCGTTGAGCTGGCCCAGTTCGTCGGGCACCGGCGCGAGCGACCACCGCGTCCCGTCCCAGTGCGCCGCGACCGGGCGCCGGTCGATGTTGCCCGGGTGCTGGTAGCCGACCGCCCAGACGTCGTCGGGTGCGAGCGCGTGCACGTCCCGCAGCTGCACGTGCATGCCCGGGATCTCGACCAGCGGTTGTTCGTCCCAGCGCTCGCCGTCCCAGTGCAGGAGCAGGCCGCCGAGCTTGCCGTCCGGCCCGAGATCGGTCGGCTTCGCCCCAGCCACCCACACGTCGTTCGGCGAGGTGCCGCTGATCCCGATCAGTTCGGAGCGGATGCCCAGGTCCGGCAGCGCGATCTCGTGCCACGCCCGGCCGTCCCAGTGCTGGACCGAGGACCTGGTCTGCCTGTTGTCGCTGCGCCAGCCGAATCCCGTGTTCCACACCTCCTCGGCCCCGAAAGCGGTCACGCCGGACAGCGAGGTGCTGTACTCCGGCTGCGCGACGATCGGAACTTCCCGCCACTCCGCGCCGTTCCAGTGCATCGAGGTGCCGTCGCCGACCGCCCAGACGTCGTCGCGGCTGACCACGCTGGCGGCGTTGATCCGCCCGATGTCGGGCGTCGGGACCTGCTCCCAGCCCTGCTGACCTCGGCGGAATGCCAGCGAGTGGTGCTGGTGGTCGGCGTCGTTCGTGATCCCGAACGCCCATGCGGCGTCGTCGCCGACCGCGGCGGTGTGCAGGACCCCGTCGTCCTGGAGCTGCGGGAAGTGTTCTTCCGACCAGCTGCCGGCGGCGGACGCGGGGTGTGCCAGCAGGAGCGCGGTGGTCGCGACCGCTCCCGCGATGGTCAAGTGCTTCAACGAGTTCCTCCTCCAGAGGGTTTCACCGAGTTATCCGCACTGGAGCGGAAAAGGGTTCGCGTGACCGCAATTCGCGCTGGACCGGCGCGAGGCGCTCGCGCATCATCGGCCGCATGACCGTCATGCGGGTGGGGACGTGCCAGTTCCCGGTGAGCGCGGACATCCGAAGCAACGCCCGGCACATCGCACGGCAGCTGCGCGTGGCCGAGCAGCGGGGCCGGACGTGGCCCACTTCCCGGAAGGCGCGCTGTCCGGGTACGCCGGGGTCGACTTCGGCGGCTTCGACTGCCGAACGCCACAACGACCTGGGCATCGCCGATCCGGTGACTCCGGTCGTGGCCGACTTCGACGTCAACATCAACGGTGCGATCCGGCCCTATCCCGTGCTCAACAGCGGGGACTTCGTCACCGCCACCACCAGGTCGATCACCGACCCCGCGCTGCGCTCGCTGATCCCGGTGGGCGCCATCGACCAGCTGACCCACGCCGATGACGCGCTGATCAACTTCTCCGGGTGGCCCCGGGCCCTGGCCGGGAGCTACCGCTCGATGCTGCGCGGATCTGCGGAGTGATCTGAGCCGAACGATCGCTGCTCGGGCGGTGGGCGGGGATTTCACGTCGGTACTGCTGAGTTCGCGGCGACTGCACCGGGTTTCGCGACCGCCGCGCCGATCGTCCGTAGTTCGCGAATTGGGGGCGGGCGGTGGCCGGACCGGCTAACGTCGACGCAGCGGACTCGTGACTGGAGGATCTCCATGGCAGACAACGACATCGTCGCCGCGCTCGCCGATCGGCTGGGCAAGAACCAGATCTTCGGCGAGCCCGTGCAGCAGGGCGACACCACGCTGCTGCCGGTGGCGAGCGTCCACATCGGGGGCGGCCACGGCGTGGCGGTGCGCCCGGCCGGGGCGTTCGCGGTCTCGGCGGACGGCTTCGTCGCCTGGCATCCGGCGGTGAGCGTGAACCGGATCGTCTGGGGCGGTCAGCTCGCGCTGGCCGCGGTGCTGGTCGCCGTCGCGATCGCCTTCCGCCGCAAGCGCTGAACCGCTCACCCGGCGAAAGCGGGACGCAGCCGGTCGAAGGCGCGGTCGAGCGCTGCCAGGCGGTTCGCGTCGTTGCGCTGCGACTCGCGCGCTGCCGTGTCCAGAGCTGCCGTCGCCGCGTTGGTCAGCAGGTCGGCGGTGAAGGCGTCGAGTTCGGAGCGCTCGCGCAGCACGTCGGCGACGTCTTGGCGCCACTGCTCCCGCTTCTGGTGGAACCGGGCGCGCAGCGACTGCGTTGACTCGATGAGCTGCAAGCCGGTCAGTTCTCGTTGCGAGGACTGGATCTTCTCCGCCCACTGCCGCAGCACCGCGTGCAGGCACTCCCACGGCGAGCGGTCCGCGGGCTGAGCGCGCAGCTCCGCCACCACCTGCTCGCCGACCGCGTCGATCCCGCCGAAGACCACGTCCTCCTTGGCCGGGAAGTACCGGAAGAAGCTGCGCTTGGTCATGCCCGCGGCACGGGCGATCTCGTCCACGGTGGTGTCGTCGAAGCCGTTCGCGAGGAACAGCTCCAAGGCCACTTCGGCTATCTCCGCGCGGACCGCACGGCGCGTTCGCGCCCGGAGCCCGTCCGTACCACTAGCGCCAGTCACGCACCCCAGGCTACTTTGTGACACCAGATGACACAACGGTCATCAAGTGACACGTGGAGGTGGGCATGCGGGGCAAGACGGTTCTCGTGACCGGAGGCACCGGCGGCATCGGCAAGGAGACCGCGCGCGGACTGGCGCGACTCGGGGCCGAGGTGATCCTGGTCGGGCGCGACGGTGGCCGGGCGAGCGCGGCGGTCGCGGAACTCCGCAGCGACACCGGGAATCCGCGCATCGAGGCGCTGCTCGCCGATGTGACCAGCCAGGACGATCTCCACCGGCTGGCGTCGCAGGTCGGCGACCGGGGTGCTTTGGACGTCCTGATAAACAACGCCGGAATGGTCAAGGAACGGCGGGAACTGACCGCGGACGGTGTGGAAACCGCGTTCGCGGCCAACGTCCTGGCCCCGTACCTGCTCACCCGCCTCCTGATGCCCGCGATGGGCGGTTCCGGGCGTGTCGTCAACATCGCGGGTGGGGTCCCGCGCGGCGGGATAGCGCTGGACAACCTGCAGGGGGAGAAGTCCTACGCGGGACTCCTGCACTACAACCAGACCAAGCTCGCGCTGATGGCGATGAGCCGCGCGTTCGCCGAGCAGGTGCGGGAACCCGGCATCACGATCAACGTCGCCTATCCCGGGCACGCATACACCGACATGAACAAGGCCTTGCCCACCAGCGCTTATCCACTCGTGTCCCGGCCGATCGTCCCGCTGCTGCGACGGTTGATGCCGGTGCTCTACGGCGGCGCGGCGATCGGGCGCGCGGCTGCCTCCAGCGTTCACCTGGCATCCGATCCCGGCGTCGCCGAGGTGCACGGGGCCTACTTCAACAGCAAGGCACAACGCGCACCGTGGCCCGCTGCAGTCCAAGACCGGCGCAACCGCGAGGCGATCTGGGCGCTCTGCGCCGAGCTCACCAGGTGAGTCAGGTGTCGATCGTCGCCGGGTTCATGCCGGACCAGGCGATCAGGGCTGTTGCGACTTCTTCCACCGACGGGCGGGATTCCGGGCTCGGGGCCAGGCAGGCGTCGATGGTGCGGGTCAGCGCCGCGGGCAGGCGGCGGTGGGTGCGCAGCGGCGCTGCGGTCCGGTCGCGCTGCGGGTAGTAGCGGGTTCCGTTCTCGCTGTGCTCGCGGTGCGAGACCTCCGCCCACGGCGTGGTGCCGGACAACGCCTCGTACAGCGTGATCCCCAGGCCCCACGTGTCGGCAGCCGGTGTCATCCGCTCGCCGGCGGCCTGCTCCGGCGAGAGGTAGTCGAACGTGCCCGCCGAGCTGCGCTCGCCGATGCGGCAGCTCAGGCTCAGGTCGAGCAGCACCGCCCGGCCGCCCACCGCCACGATGTTGGACGGCTTGACGTCCAGATGCACCCAGCCCCGGCCGTGCAGGTAGGTCAGCACCGAGCACAGCTGGATGCCCAGCACCGCGGCGTCGATCGGCCGCAGCCTGCCGTGCTCGTCGATCAGGTAGGCCAGCGTGTGACCGGGCAGGGTCTCGGTGATCACCGCCGGCCGCGCCGGCTCCTCGGTCTGCACGATCTCGTAGCCGCGCACCAGGTGCGGGTGCGTGAACTGGGTCAGCAGCACGCCCTCGTTGCGCAGCCAGCCGACCGCGCGCTGGTCCTCGGCGCGTTCCGGGCGGACCGTCTTGGCGACGCAGCGGCAGGAGCGCTCCTCGCTCCACACGTCGTAGACGTCGAGGCGGCTGCCCCGGCGCAGGTGGTCGACGACCCGGTACCCGGGCGCGAGGAGATCACCCGGTGCCAGCGGGGCTTCCGGGCTTCCCCACTCCTGGTCCGGTTCGCCGTAGTAGTACGAGCTCAACGAGTCGATCAACACCGCGCTGATCAGCTGTGGCTGCGACGGCGGTAGTGGCCGCGGCTGCTGTCGTAGCGACGGCGGCGGTGGTCGTCGCTGCTGTCCCGGCGCCGGTAGTCGTCACTGCTGTCCCGGCGGCGACGCCGGTGATCGCTGCTGTCGTAACGGCGGCGGCGGTGATCGTCGCTGGAGTCCCGGCGCCGGTGGCCGCTGCTGGAGTGGCTGCGGCTGTGGTGCTTGGCCGGGGACACCATCTTGAACAGCTTGGAGAGGTCCATCGCTCCCACGCTCCCGGATCGCTCTGCGGCCGCGCACCAACGCGCGGCCCTGTGATCATTGTCCCGGGATTCCGGCCCGCGGTCGAGGAGTTTTGGCCGTTTCGTGGGTATGACCGGCTGAAGATCGCCAGTGGTAATAGCCAGTGCTGCGAACGGCCCGCTCTCGCCGGAGAACGGGCCGTTCTCCGATCACATCGGCTGCTGGACGGCGGCCTGGGCGTCGACGATGCCGTAGCCGTACAGCGGGGTGAACAGTCCGCGAGCACCGACCAGCGGCGTGCGGGCCGAGCGCATCAGCGCCTGCTCGATGCCGTCGGCGTCGCGTCCTTGCGCGCCGAGCAGCGCCGCGACGCCCGCGACCTGCGGGGCGGCCATGGAGGTTCCGGCGAGCGAGTCGTAGTCGCTCTGCCCGCAGTCCGGCGAGCCCGCGCCGCGCGGAACCGGCGCCCAGACATCCCCGTCGCAGCCCTGCAGCGAGGAGCCACCAGGCGCGGCAACCGCTTTGGTGTCCAGCTTCAGGCCGAGGTTGGAGTACACCGAGTGCAGCTCGGCCGGGTCGGTGGCGGTGACGCACAACGCGCCGGCCTCCCACGCCGGGGTGCCGCACAGCGGCGCGGTCTCGTTGCCCGCGGAGGCCACCACGACCACGCCCTTCTCCCGCGCGTAGGCGATGGCGTCCTTGGTCTCGGGCGTCAGCCCGATCAGCGTCAGCAGCTGCGCGCCGGGGATGGCGCCGAGGCTGAGGTTGATGACGTTCGCGCCGTTGTCGGCCGCCCAGCGGACGCCCGCGCCGATCTCGGCGAAGCTGCCGGAGCCGTCCTCCAGCGCCTTGACCGGCATGATCCGCGCATCCGGCGCGACCCCGGCGATGCCGATCCCGTTGCCCGTCGCAGCCGCCGCGATGCCCGCGACGTGCGTTCCGTGGACGTCGGCGGGCTGCCCGACGCCGTCCACCCCGAGCCAGTCGCCGTTGCCGCACGGCGCCGGGCGCTCACCGCAGCCCGCGAAGGTCGCACCCGGCACCAGCTTGCCCGCCAGCTCGGGGTGCCCGAGGTCGACGCCGGTGTCCACCACGGCGATGACCTGGCCCGCGCCGGTGCTGGTCGCCCACGCCTCCGGCGCCCGCAGCTGCGCCAGCCCCCACTGCTTCTCGCTGAGCGGATCACCGGCCTGCTGCGCGGTGGCGGTCGTGTGGGCGGCCAGGACCGACAGTCCGACCAGCCCAGCGGTCAGCAGTGCCCGAATCCGCATCGCGTCTCCCAACTTCAGCGCATCATTCGCCGGATCAACGATCCCGACGCTTCCTCGATGCGCCCGAACTGGAAGAACGGCCGTTCGCAGCAACGGTTTCGGACGACCGGAGCACGCGGAGGGCGCCTCCCGCCGACTCGGCGAAAGGCGCCCTCCACTTCCTCACCGGTTCAGGGCGGGGTCAGTGCACGGACTCCGATGAGGAGCCCTTGGGGGAGTTGCGGGGTTCCGGGACGGCGGTTTCGCCCGGGGTGGTGGCGATGACCGCGACCGTGTCGCCGCCGACCGTCTCCTCGGTGCTCGCCGACTTCTTGCGCCAGGCGTTGAACAGCATGTTCAGCAGCAGGGCCGCGATGCAGCCGGTGCTGATGCCCGAGTCGAGCACGGTGCGCAGCGCGGACGGGAAGTGCTCGTAGAAGTGCGGCGAGATCACCGGGACCAGGCCGATGCCCAGCGCGCCCGCCACGATCAGCGAGTTGAACGGGTCGCCCAGGTCGGACTTGCCCAGCGTGCGGATACCGCTGACGGCGACCGAACCGAACAGCACCAGCGCGGCACCACCGAGCACCGGCTGCGGCACCAGCGAGACGATCGCGCCGACGACCGGGAACAGGCCGAGCAGCACCAGCACACCACCGGCGGTGGCGACCACGTACCGGCTGCGCACCCGGGTCAGCGCCACCAGGCCGATGTTCTGCGCGAAGGCGCTGCAGGTGAAACCGCCGAACACGGCGCTGAGCGCGCTGCCCGCACCGTCGGCGCGCAGGCCGGCCGCGATGGTCTCCTCGTCGGCGGGCCGGTCCACGATCTCGCCGAGCGCGACCATGTCCGCGGTGGTCTCCATCATCGCCACCAGCATCACGATGCAGATCGAGATGGTCGCCGTCAGGTCGAACATCGGCGCGCCCAGCGCGAACGGCGTGGGCAGGTTGAACACCGGCGCCGATTCGATGGTGGTGGTGTTGATCAGACCCATGGGCCAGGCGATCAGGGTGCCCACGACCAGGCCGATGAGCAGCGCGATGCGGTTCCAGAAGCCCTTCAGGAAGCGGTTGAACAGCAGCACCAGGGCGAACGTCGCGCCGCCGAGCGCGATCTTCTCGGGCGCGGCGTAGTCGGGAGCGCTGGAATCGGTGCCGGTGATCCACTTGATGCCCACCGGCATCAGGGCCAGCCCGATCAGCGTGATCACGGTGCCGTTGACCACCGGCGGGAAGAACCGCACCATGCGGGAGAAGTAGGGGGCGATCAGGAAGGCCAGCAGGCCCGCGATCAGCACCGAACCGTAGATCACCGACAGCGAGTGCTGCTGCCCCTGCTGCGCGACGATGGCCAGCATCGGCGCGACCGAACCGAACGTGACGCCGTTGACGAACGGCAGCCGGGCACCGATCTTCCAGATGCCCAGCGACTGCAGCATGGTGGCCAGGCCCGCGGTGAACAGGCTCGCCCCGATCAGCAAGGTCATCTCGATCGGCGGCAGGCCCATGGCCTCGCCGACGATCAGCGGTGGCGCCACCACGCCCGCGTACATCGCGGCGATGTGCTGGACGCCGTACGCCATCATGCGTACCGGGGGCATCACTTCGTCCACCGGGTGGACGTCGCTGGGTTTTCCGTTCCGGGTGCCGCGGTTGCGACGGATCTTGAAGAGGGCCATGGTGACTCCTGGGCCGCAGGGTCAGATCAGGTCACTATCAATGCCGGGAATTTTCTACTTGTTGCCGGGAAATCACATTTCGTTCCACAGTGGACCTGTGGGTCTTCCGGGCTGCGCGCCCGAAGTCCGGGTAGCAGCAGGGGCCACCAGGTGATACCCCCGGTGGCCCCTAAGGCTGAGGATCGGCGGTGATCCTTCACGACCTCCGCTGCTGAGAGGTCGGAGTGGTGCTACGCGATTTCAATTGAAATCACGTGTGCGATTTCAATTGAAATCGCGTCGATCAGAACTGCGGGAGGCTGTACCAGGCCTGCGGGGCCTCGTCCACGTCGTCGCGCTTGACGACACCCTCGATGAGGCCGTAAGGACGGTCCGCGGCGAAGAACACCTCGTTGTTGTTCTCCAGGCCGCAGTAGTCCAGGTCGACCAGGAAGTGGTGCTTGTTCGGCAGCGACAGCCGGACCTCGGCCACCTCCGGGTGCTTCTCCATCGCGGCCTTGCCCATCTCGTACAGGCTCTGCTGCAGCGCGAGGCTGTGCGTGGTGGCGAACGCCTCCAGCATGGTGGCCCGGATCGACTCGAAGCTCTTGCCGAAGTCCACGTCGGTGTGGAGGTAGCGCCAGCGAGCGGTCACCGCGGTGGCCAGGATGCGGTCGTTGGTCTCCGACAGCGTCGTGTACTTGTCCTTGGGGTAGCCCCAGAACTCCGAGCCGGTGGACTTGAGCACGATCAGGTCCTTGAGCCCGGACACCACGTGCGCCTGGTCGCCGTCGATGGTGACCGCGGTGGTGCGCTTCTCGTCGGTGGAGCGGGCGAAGGAGTGGTCGTGGCCGGTGCCGCCGACGGGGATGCGCTCCCAGCTGTACTCGTCGATGAGGATGCGCGCCCCGGTGATCCCGTCCGCGGTGCCGACGAAGTGCCGGCCCAGCCGCAGCGCGAACTCCTCGATCTCGCCGATCGGCGCTTCCTTGGCGAAGGCGTAGACCGTGTTCTTCTGCGTGTCGGTCGGCAGCACGTTGCCGTTGTCGCCGGTCAGGTGCGCACCGTCGAGGTCACCGCGCAGCGAGGAGCTGACGTTGAGGTCCTTGATGGTGTGCCGCGGGGTGTCCCGGTTGACCGAGACGATGCGGACCTCGGCCTTGCCGTACTGGTTGGGGCCCATGACGATGCCCATGAGGTGATCAGCTCCCTCGGTAGGTGGAAAAGGCGAACGGGCTCAGCAGAATCGGAACGTGGTAGTGCTGTTCGGGATCGGCGATCCGGAAGGTGATCTGCACCTGCGGGTAGAACGACGCGGTGCCCTGGCCCTCGAAGTACGCGCCGGTGTCGAAGGTGAGCCGGTAGTCCCCGGCGGCCAGCCGCTCCGGCCCCAGGTCCTTGATCCGGCCGTCGTCGTCGGTGCGCCCGTCGGCGACGGCCGCCCACCCGTCGCCGTCGGCGGCCTCCAGCCGGATCGCGACGCCGACGGCGGGTTTGCCCCGCGCGGCGTCGAGCACGTGCGTGGTGACGGCACTCATCCTTCGATCACCTTTGCCAATCTCAGACGTGCGATCTTGCGGAGTTCGTCCTCGACGATCCGCAGCTCGGTTTCCGGCTCGTTGTCCAGGCGGGAGTGCAGGACCTCCAGCAGCTCCGCGCCGCTGCGACCGCTGGCGCAGACCAGGTAGACGTGCCCGAAGCGGCGCTCGTAGGCCTCGTTGCCCTCGCGCAGCGCGCGGGCCAGCTCCGCGTCGTCGCCGACGCCGGCCTGCTCGTTGCGGGAGAAATTCGCCGAGGTACCCGTGCCCTGCGGCCGGTCGCCGATGCGGGGGTGCGCGGCCAGCGCCTGGTCGAGCTCCTCGCGGGTCAGCGCCGGTGCGGCGGCGTCGGCGGCCCGGTAGACCGCGTCGTCGTCGGCGAACGGGCGCTGGTCGGCGATGTCGGCGGCCCAGCGCGGGATGTCCAGGCAGGCGAGCAGCTGCTCGACGAGTTCCGCGCGGGGCAGGCCGTTGAGCCGGTCCGGTCGGGTGGTTGTTGACATCGCAAACTCTCACAGGATGTGGGCGGCCCCGGAAGGTTTTCCGGGGGAGTCAGGCGGCGGACGTGACGTCCGAGCATGCCTGGGCTGTGCTGCGGCTGCTGCTCAGAGCTTCGGTGCGGCAAAAGCTACGACTGCGTTGCGCCAAGTGTCAACACTTTGTTGAAAAATCCTGATGGAGCGTTGTGCGGACAGCACAATCCGAGCGGTTCGGGCAGGTCGAAGTCGTGTCTGTTTCGCCCGTTTTGTCGCCATCTGTGGGTCGAGGTATCCGCAAGGTGTTCGATGGGGCCGTGAGTGTTTCGGGGTGCTGTAGCCCCTCAAAACGCTCACGGAACCGGGCGAGGGCCGATGCCGATTTCGCGCGGAAGCGTCACTCCGCACGCGTGCGGCGCGGCGATTTCGCGCGAACTCGCCGCGCCGTGGACCCGGTCGGCCGTCGAGGCGGCCCGGCGGCGTCAGTTGCGGTCGGCCTGCTCGCGGTTGAGGTAGTTGTAAACCGTGAAGCGGCTGACGCCGAGCGCCTTGGCCACCGTCTCGACGGACTTGCGCATGTTGAACGCGCCGCGCTCCTCCAGCAGGCGCACCGCGCGCTGCTTGTCCGGGCGCGGCAGGTCCGGCAGGTGGCCGCCGAGCTCGGCCTCGACGGCGCGGATGATCCGGTCCAGGGCGCTGGTCAGCTCCTCGCCGGGCAGCCGCACGGCCACCGCCGGGGCGTCTTCCCAGTACAGGACGATGTCGCCGGGCCTGCTCTGGTCGGCGGGCACGGCGGTGCCGCCGATGTGCTCCAGCAGCGGGGCGATCGCGTTGGCGAGCGGATGCACGCTGACCAGCCTAAACCTGGTCGCCGTCGGCTTCGTCGACGGTCACCTGCAGGGTGATCCGGTTCGCACCCGTGTCCAGCACGGTTTCGACGACGCTGGCCAGCGCGGGCAGCAGGATCTCCCGCTCGCCGGTGATCGAGGTGCCCAGCGGGCCGAAGTCGGGCTCCAGGCCGGCGGCGCGCAGGCAGTCGCGGGCGGCCACGGCGTGCGCCGGTGGCTCGCCCTCGCCCTCGAAGGGCTCGGTGGTGAACTCAGCTCGCAAGATCATGGTGCGACCTCCCTGCTCGCACCGTAGTCGGTGCCGATCTCCGCGCTGCGCCGCGTAGTTCGTGACCCGCGGGTAACTCCAGGGGGGCCGTTGACCGGCTTGACGACAGTCGCTAATCTATCGCTGTACGAAACAAGACTTCCGCATCGCGAAATCTTCGATCTGATGCGAAATCTCCGAAACTTCTCCCGAGGGGGTGCCCATGGATCCGAACCGGTACGAGGTCAACCTCTCGATCCTGTTCACCGAACTGGACGTGCTGGACCGGCCCGCGGCCGCCAAGGCCGCCGGTTTCGACGCGGTGGAGTTCTGGTGGCCGTTCCCGGAAGCGGTGCCCGCCGACCGCGACGTGGACCGGTTCGTGCAGGCCGTCGAGAACGCCGGGGTCTCCCTGGTCGGCCTGAACTTCTTCGCGGGCGACATGCCCGCCGGTGACCGCGGCGTGCTCTCCAACCCGGACCGGGCGGGCGAGTTCGCCGACAACGTCGACGTCGTCGTCGGCATCGGCGAGCGCCTCGGCTGCCGGGCCTTCAACGCCCTGTACGGCAACCGGATCGACGGCGTCGACCCGGCCGCGCAGGACCAGGTCGCCACCGAGAGCCTGCTGCGCGCCTCCAAGGCGGTGTCGCGCATCGACGGCACGGTGCTGATCGAGCCGGTCAGCGGCATGCCCGCCTACCCGCTGAAGACGGCCGCCGACGCCATCGCGGTGATCGACCGGGTGCGCGCCGCGGGCGGCGACGACAACCTCCGCCTGCTGTTCGACATCTACCACCTGGTGGTCAACGGAGACGACGCGGATGCGGCGCTCGACGCGCACGCCGCGGCCATCGGGCACGTGCAGATCGCCGACGCCCCGGGCCGCAACGAGCCGGGCACCGGGGAGATCGACTTCGACCACTTCTTCACCAAGCTCGACGCCAAGGGTTACCGCGGATACGTCGGCCTGGAGTACAAGCCAAGCGGAGCCAGCGCGGACAGCTTCGGCTGGATCAAGCGCTGAAGAATGCCTGGTTCCAGACTCGTTCTGCGTGGCGGTGCGGGTGGCGGAACCTCAGACGCCGCCTGGACTGCGGGATCCCGTTCTGATGTACGTCCGATACACGGCGAACGGGCTGTCCTCGCCAAGAGCCCAGTCTGGGCGGGCGCAGTCTGAGAACCCGCGGCGGTGCAAGCGCCGTAGGTGGGCTAAGCGGCTGCGCCGCTTCAAAGACAGAAAATCAACGAACTGGCTCCGAGCCAACGGAGGTAACTCCATGAGCAAGGTCGGATTCATCGGGCTGGGGATCATGGGTGGCCCGATGGCGGCCAACCTGGTCAAGGCCGGCCACGAGGTCGTCGGCTACAACCGCAGCCAGGCCAAGGTCGACAAGCTGGTGGCCGACGGCGGCAAGGCCGCGGCCACCGCTGCCGAGGCCGTGCGCGACGCCGACATCATCTTCACCATGCTGCCGGACTCGCCGGACGTCGAGGCCGTCGTGCTCGGCGAGGACGGCGTGCTGGCCAACGCCAAGTCGGGTGCGCTGCTCATCGACTGCAGCACCATCCGCCCGGACGTCTCCCGGCGGGTCGCCGAAGCCGCCGCGGAGAAGGGCGTGCGCGCCCTGGACGCGCCGGTCAGCGGTGGTGAGCCGAAGGCCATCGACGGCACGCTGTCCATCATGGTCGGTGGCGACGCCGACGCCTTCGCCGCCGCGCAGGACGTGCTCGGCGCGGTCGGCACCACGATCGTCCACGTTGGACCGTCGGGCGCCGGGCAGACCGTGAAGGCCGCCAACCAGCTCATCGTGGCGGGCAACATCGGTCTGGTCGCCGAAGCGCTGGTGTTCCTGGAGGCGCACGGCGTGGACACCGAGGCCGGGCTCAAGGTGCTGGGCGGCGGTCTCGCCGGCAGCACCGTGCTCAACGCCAAGGGCGACAAGATGCGCGGCCGGGAGTTCGCGCCCGGCTTCCGCCTCGAACTGCACCACAAGGACATGGGCATCGTGCAGGCCGCGGCTCGCGACGCGGGCCTGACGATCCCGCTCGGTTCGCTGGTGAGCCAGCTGGTCGCCGCGGCCGTCGCGCAGGGCGACGGCAAGCTCGACCACTCCGGTCTGCTCAAGCAGATCACGCAGCTCAACGGACGCGACTGAGCCCGAAGACCGCGGTGCTGCACGGAGAATCCCTCGTCTCCTGCGGCAGATCCCGTGCAGCACCGCCACTTACCAGGTAAACGCACGTGAGCGTTTCAGGGTGCTATAGCGCCCCGAAGCACTCACGGAGCCTGAGCAGCGAGAACGGCCGCGCAGCAGCGGTCGGCAGCAAGACGGTCACGGGTCGGCGGTCCAAGCGCCGCCAAGCAACCAGAACCACCGACCCGTTCCCAACAAGGTGCGCGCAGCACCCGAGAGGAAGTCTTACACCATGGCCAAAGTCCCTGTCATGCAGGCCGTCGTCGACGTGCTCAAGTCCGAGGGCGTGGACATCACCTTCGGCTGCCCCGGCGCCGCGATCCTCCCGCTGTACGCGGCGATGGAGGACAGCGGCATCGAGCACCTGATCGTCCGCCACGAAGAGGGCGCCACCCACATGGCCGACGGTTGGGCCCGCACCAACGGCAAGGTCGGCGTGGCCATCGGCACCTCCGGGCCGGCCGGCACCAACATGATCACCGGTCTCTACACCGCGATCGCCGACTCGATCCCGATGCTGTGCATCACCGGCCAGGCGGTCTCCAGCAAGCTGCACCAGGAGGCCTTCCAGGCGGTCGACATCGTCGACATCGCCAAGCCGGTCACCAAGTGGGCGGTGCAGGTCAAGGAGGCCGCGCAGGCGCCGTGGATCTTCCGCGAGGCCTTCCGCATCGCGCGCTCCGGCCGCCCCGGCCCGGTGCTGATCGACCTGCCGCTGGACGTGCAGAAGCAGGAGATCGAGTGGGACCCGTCGCTGGACGCCCCGCTGCCGATCGCGGCCGTCGAGCCGCACCTGCCGCGCGTCGAGCGTGCGCTGGACATGCTGCTGGAGTCCGACCGGCCGCTGATCCTCGCCGGTGGCGGCGTGATCCTCGGCGACGCCCACGAGCAGGTGCGCGAACTGGCCGAGCTGCTCGGCGTCCCGGTGCAGATCACCCTGATGGGCAAGGGCTCCTTCCCGGAGGACCACGAGCTGTTCGCCGGCATGACCGGCATCCAGACCAGCCAGCGCTACGGCAACCAGTCGTTCCTGGAGGCCGACCTGGTGCTGGCGCTGGGCGCCCGCTTCGGCGACCGGCACACCGGTGCGCTGGACACCTACCGCGGTGACCGCAAGTTCATCCACGTCGACATCGAGCCCACCCAGATCGGCAAGGTCTTCGGTCCGGACCTGGGCATCGTCTCGGACACCAGGCTGTTCCTGGACGCGCTGATCGACGCGGCCCGCAAGCGCAACGCGAGCAAGGACTTCTCGGCGTGGGTGGCCAGGGTCGGCGTGCTCAAGCAGACCCTGACCCGCCCGGACGACTACGACACGGTGCCGATCAAGGCGCCGCGGGTGTACCGGGAGATCAACCAGATCTTCCCGCCGGAGGCGTACTTCGTCACCGCGATCGGGCTCTACCAGATCTGGGGCGGCCAGTTCCAGACCGCGCACCTGCCGCGGCACTACCAGGTGTGCGGCCAGGCCGGTCCGCTCGGCTGGGAGATCCCGGCGGCGATCGGCGTGAAGTCGGCGAAGCCGGACGCGGAGGTCGTCGCGGTGGTCGGCGACTACGGCTTCCAGTTCCTGGTCGAGGAGCTGGCGGTGGCCGCCCAGTACGACATCCCGTTCGTGATCATCATGCTGAACAACGAGTACCTGGGCCTGATCCGCCAGGCCGAGGGCGACGCGTTCGGCATGAAGACCGAGGTCGACATCCACTACGACGACCACGGCACGGACAACGTCAAGATCATGGAGGCCTACGGCTGCTCGGGCCGCCGCGTGTTCGAGCCGTCCGACCTGGCCGACACCATCGAGTGGGCCCGCAAGGAGGCGGTCGCGACGAGCCGCCCGGTCCTGGTCGAGGTCATGATCGAGCGAGAGGCGAACACGGCGCGAGGCATCCGCATCGACGCCATGATCGAACCGGAACCGGTCCCGAACGCCTGAACGACTGTTCCTCGGTCGCCTTGCGAGGCGGCGCGGGTAGCGGTGCAAGTGCCGTGCGTGGACCAAGCGGCTGCGCCGCTTCGAAAAAAGAAGAACGAAGTCGGAGGCAGGTTCTCCGATTGGACTCGGGGTGCGTTGGCGCTGTTCGGCCCGATGGGAACCGGGCCGAGCGGTCCTGTCACACACTCACGCACCCCGTGCGGGGCCACCAGGGCAGCCCCGCGAGGGGAGCGCTCGCCGGAACGCGCGGTGGTGTTCCGGCGAGCGCCTTCCCCACTTTCCCCAGACGGGGTCCTCGGGTGGAATATCCGATGACCCTCGGTGTTCCCCGCCGAGCACGTGCCGGGCGTCTCGGCGGGGGCACCACCACCTGCACAACAGGAGTTCGCCTTGCCTGGACCCGTCCTGATCGCGCCGGACAAGTTCAAGGGTTCGCTGACGGCGCCGGAGGTGGCCGCCGCGGTGGCCACCGGCCTGCGCCGGGCCCGGCCCGAAGTGGAGGTCCGGTCGGCACCGGTTGCCGACGGCGGTGACGGCACCGTCCAGGCTGCGGTGGCCGGCGGGTACGTGCCGATCCCGGTCCGCGTCGCGGGGCCGGTCGGCGAGCCGGTGGACACCGAGATCGCGGTGTTCGACGACACGGCGGTGGTCGAGCTGGCATCGGCCTCCGGGCTGGCGCTGCTGGACCCGGACGAGCTCGCCCCGCTGGCGGCGTCCAGCGAGGGCACCGGCGAGGCGATCCTGGCGGCGCTCGACGCGGGCGCGCGAACCGTGGTGCTCGGCGTCGGTGGCAGTGCGTGCACCGACGGCGGCGCCGGAATGCTCACCGTCCTGGGGGCGCGGGTTTTGGATGCTGCGGAGCACCCGTTGCCCCCAGGCGGTGGACCACTGTCCCGCGTGGCCTCGGTGGATCTCTCCGGTCTCGACCCGCGGCTGGCGGAGACCGAGGTGATCCTCGCGTCCGATGTGGACAACCCGCTGCTCGGCGAGCGCGGCGCGGCGCACGTCTACGGCCCGCAGAAGGGCGCCGACCCCGATCAGGTGCGCTTCCTCGACGACGCCCTGGCGAACTGGTCGCGCGCGGTGCTGGCGGCGGGCGGCCGCGACGTGGCGGAGCAGCCGGGTGCCGGCGCGGCGGGCGGTGTCGGCTACGGCGCCCTCGCGGTGCTCGGAGCCCGCATGCGCCCGGGCGTGGACGTCGTCCTGGAGCTGATCGACTTCGACCGCCAGCTGGCCGGAGCGGGCCTGGTGATCATCGGCGAGGGCTCCATCGACGAGCAGACGCTGCACGGCAAGGGCCCGGCCGGGGTGGCCGCCCGAGCCCGCGCGGCGGGCGTCCCGGTGGTGGCGATCGCCGGTCGCTCGGAGCTCTCCCCGGAGCGCCTCCGCGAAGCGGGCATCGAAGCGGTCTACACCCTCACCGACATCGAACCGGACCCCCAGCGCTGCATCCGCGAAGCGGCGACCCTCCTCCCCGAACTGGCCGAGCGCATCGCCGTCGAACACCTGAAGTCGTGAGCGGCGACAAGGCCCCTCCTCGCTCCGCCGAGACGTCCGCAGGGCACCCGGCCGGGTGAGGAGGATGCAATTTCAATGGAAATCGCACATCCGATTTCCATTGAAATTGCGTCGGTCACCGCTCCAGCAGGGCTCTGACGCGGGCTGTCGCGGCCTCGGCGGCCCGGATCTCGCCAGGAGTCCAGTCGCGCTCGGTGAGGCTGTGCACCGAGAGCCAGCCGACCATCGCACCGTCGATCTCGATCGGGGCGAGCAGCTGGGCTCGGACGCCGTAGGTGTCGATGAGAGCCTGCGGAGGTCGTGGGTCAGCGCGGAAGTGCGGTTGCACCAGCGGCTTGCGGTGTTCCTCCAGCCATCGGACGGTGTTCAGCGCGCGCTGGTCGAGGCCTGCGTCGTGCTGGATGGCCGCCACGCCGGGCCCGGTGTCCTCGGCCGCGGCCAGGTCGACGCCGAGGCGCTGCGACGGCAGGTCCAGGCGCACCGTCGTCCGGTCCGAGCCGGTCGCCGCGCGGAGCAGGGCGCAGATCTCCTTCAGCGCGGCCCGCGTCGAGCCGGACAGCAGCACGCTCCCGCGATCGAGAGGACGGCCGCCGAGCAGGTCGAGCGCCTTCCACAACGTCGCGGAAACGCTGTCCAGCACGGGGATTCCGAGTTCCGGCTCCAGCTCGGCTGCCGCGAAGGCGCCGCGCAGGTTCGTGCACACCAGCGCCACCGCCTGCGCGCCGGGCGCGGCGGCCCCGATCATCTCGACCAGCCGCTGCTCGGGCACCTCGCCGAAGGAGAAGTTGTCGGTGATCTCCAGCCGCTCGTCGGCCACCACCTCGACGCCCTCGGCCGCGTACGTCTCCGCGATGCGCGCTGTCACGTCGCCGGTGTACGGCGTGACCAGGCCCAACCTCCGCACGCCGAAGGCGCGGAAGGCGTCGTGCAGCGCCAGCGTCGACGTCGTCGCCGGAACCCCGCACACCTGCGACAGCGCATCGCAGACCTGCCGGTCGTAGTCGAGGCCGAGCCAGGACCCGGCGGTCCCGTTCCACACCACGACGTCCACCGCGGCGTCCCGGAGCAGCTCGGCGGCGGCCGACATCCGGGCCACGGAGAACTGGCCGCTCTGCTCCTCGGCCAACGAGATCGCGGTGACCGGCAACCGGCTGAAGTGCGCGGTCACCTCCTCCGCGCCGGACAGCAGCCGGTAGGTGACGGGTTCTAGCACGGTGTTCGACGACGGGGTCAGCATTCCGATGCGGGGCATGACGACTCCTCTCCCGCGGGCAGGAGCCCGGTGCTCGCGTCCCGGCGGGCCTCCGGCGCGGGAGGAGCGGCGCGATCGGGGATGCGGTATACCAAACAGCGCTTCGCGGCACCTGTCAACACCTGGGCGGATGCGACCGGGAGGCTGAATCGATGCTTCGCGGGCGGGTTCTTGACCGGGCACGGCTTCTGCAGGATTATTTCATGAATCGATAAGTATACTTCACAATGCGGAAGAACTTGTCGTGCTTTCCGGCCGTGGGGGCTTGACCGGAACCGTCGAAGGTTCAACACTTTGTTGAACAGTTGAGTCCAGGAGGTACCGCGTTGTCCGAGGCAGCCACCGCGACGTTCGACGTCGTTTTCCGCGCACGTCGGCTCATCGGCCCGAACGGGGAGACGTCCGGCAGCGTCGGCGTCCGCGACGGCCGCATCGCCGCTGTCGAGCCCTTCGACGCCCAGCTCGACGCGGCTCGCACCGTCGAGCTCGCCGCCGACGAGGTGCTGCTGCCGGGGCTGGTCGACACCCACGTGCACGTCAACGACCCGGGCCGCACCGAGTGGGAGGGCTTCGACACGGCCACCCGCGCCGCGGCGGCCGGCGGCGTCACCACCATCCTCGACATGCCGCTGAACAGCCTGCCGCCGACCATCGACACCGGCGCGCTGGAGATCAAGCGCAAGACCGCGCGCGAGAAGGCGCACGTCGACGTCGGCTTCTGGGGCGGCGCGGTGCACGGCAACCTCGGCGAGCTGCGCGGCCTGCACGAGGCCGGGGTGTTCGGCTTCAAGTGCTTCCTGCTGCACTCCGGCGTCGACGAGTTCCCGCCGCTGAACCCGGCCGAGCTGGACGAGGCGCTGCGCGAACTGGCCCGCTACGACGCGATGATGATCGTGCACGCCGAGGACTCCGACGCCATCGAGCACGCGCCCACCGCGCACGGCGAGACCTACGGCGACTTCCTCAACTCCCGCCCGCGCGGCGCCGAGAACGTGGCGATCGCGCAGGTCATCGAGCTGGCCCGGCGGATCGGCGGCCGCGTGCACATCCTGCACCTGTCCTCCTCCGACGCGCTGCCGATGATCGCCTCCGCGCGCGCCGACGGCGTCAAGGTCACGGTCGAGACCTGCCCGCACTACCTGAGCTTCAGCGCCGAGGAGGTCCCCGACGGCGCGACCCAGTTCAAGTGCTGCCCGCCGATCCGCGAGGCGCGCAACCGGGAACTGCTCTGGCAGGGCCTGGCCGACGGGATCATCGACTGCGTGGTCAGCGACCACTCGCCGTGCACCCCGGAGCTCAAGCGCTTCGACATCGGCGACTTCGGCGTGGCCTGGGGCGGCGTGTCCAGCCTCCAGCTGGGCCTGCCCGCGGTGTGGACGCAGGCGCGGGTGCGCGGCCACAGCCTGGCCGACGTGGTGCAGTGGATGTCCCGCAAGCCCGCCGAGCTCGCCGGAGTGCACCGCAAGGGCTCCATCGCGGTCGGCCAGGACGCGGACTTCTGCGTCTTCGCCCCGGACGCGGCCTTCGTGGTGGACGTGGACAAGCTGCACCACCGCAACCCGGTCTCGCCCTACCACGGCCGCCCGCTGGCGGGCGTGGTGCGCGAGACCTGGCTTCGCGGCACGCAGATCGTCGGCCCCGACGCGGCGACCGCCCCGCAGGGCAACCTCCTCACCCGCTGACACCGGCCGGTCGTGCCCGTGAGTGCTTTGTGGCGCTATAGCAACACAAAGCACTCACGGGGCCTGAGTCAACGGCGCTGCTTCGCGTCGGCGTTCAGGGCGCGGACCATGTCCACGGCCGCCACCAGGGACAGGCCCGGGAGCTCCTTGCGGACCTCGCGGACCGCGTGGACCTCGCGCTCCAGCGGGTCGATCCCGGCCTTCGCCAGGACCTCGCGGGTCCAGCGGATCTTCGGGTCCTCGGCGGAGGCCGACTCGTCGAGGATCCGCAGCGCGCGCTGCAGACCCGGCACCTCCTCGGCGGACGCGCTCTCCAGCGCTCGCCGGACGGCCTCCCGGCCGTCGTCGAGATCGTTGAGCACGATGACGTGCGCTTCGTGCTTCTTGCCGAACATCTGAAACCCCCGGTCGCCGGATTCGCGTCAGCGGAGATCTTGCCAACCCGCGGCCGCCGGGGTGGGAAGCCCCACCTCACCAGGGCTGACGTACGCTGAGTAACCGTGCTCGTCATTGCGCTGGACACCTCGACCCCTGCGGTCACCGCCGGGCTGGTCGCGCTGGACGACGGTGGGCCCCGATCGCTCGCCGAACGCGTCACGATCAACCCGCGCGCCCACGGAGAGCTGCTGATGCCGCAGCTCCTCGACGTCATGACCGAAGCCGGACACGAGCTGGCCGACGCCGATGCGATCGTCGTCGGCGCCGGGCCCGGCCTGTTCACCGGCCTGCGTGTCGGCATGGTCACCGCTGCGGCGCTAGGCCAGGCGTGCGGCCGCCCGGTGCACCCGGTGTGCAGCCTCGACGCGATCGCCGCGCAGGCCGACGTCACCGGGCAGCTGCTGGTCGCCACCGATGCGCGCCGCAAGGAGGCCTACTGGGCCGCCTACTCCGGGCGGACCAGGATCGACGGCCCGCACGTGCAGCGGCCCGCCGACGTGCCGACCGAGGGCTGCTCCGCAGCGGCCGGAGAGCTGGCCGAGGCGTTCGACCTGCCCGTCGTCGAGCCGCGCTACCCCACGTCGGTGGGGCTGGTCGCGGCGGCGCAGGAGGTGCTGGGCACCGAACCGGCCCCGCTGGTGCCGCTCTACCTGCGGCGACCGGACGCGGAGCTGCCGAGCAAGCGGAAGTCCGTGCTGACCAGGGGTGCGAAGTGACCACCACTGCGCTGCAGGTGCTCAAGCTCCGCCGCGCCGACCTGAAGCGCTGCGCGGAGCTGGAGCAGGTGCTCTTCCCCGGCGACGACCCGTGGTCGTGGGAGGCGTTCGTCTCCGAGCTCGACCAGGGCCACCACTACGTCGGGGCCTACCTCGACGGGCGGCTGATCGGCTACGCCGGGCTGGCCGTGGTCGGCCGCGCCCCGCACGCCGAGGCCGAGGTGCACACCATCGGCGTCGAGCCCGGTCACCAGGGCACCGGCGTGGGCAAGGCGCTGCTGCGGGCGCTGCTGGCGCGGGCCGACGAGCAGCGGGCGACGACGTTCCTGGAAGTGCGCACCGACAACGAACCCGCGATCGCGATGTACCGCAAGCACGGCTTCGAGATCGTCGGCCTGCGCAAGCGCTACTACCAGCCGTCCGGGGCCGACGCGCACACCATGCGCCGGCCCGCGGCGGGAACGGAGACCGGGGAATGACTGCGGACCGGGTGGTGCTCGGCATCGAGAGCTCCTGCGACGAGACCGGCGTCGGCCTGGTGCGGCTGGCCGCGGACGGCACGGTCGAGCTGCTGGCCGACGCGGTGGCCTCCAGCGTCGACGAGCACGCCCGCTTCGGCGGCGTGGTGCCGGAGATCGCCAGCCGCGCGCACCTCGCGGCGATGGCGCCGACGATGCGCCGCGCGCTGGACGAATCCGGCCTCGAACTGTCCGATGTGGACGCCATCGCGGTGACCGCGGGGCCGGGCCTGGCGGGCGCGCTGATGGTCGGCGTCGCCGCGGCCAAGGCCTACGCCTCCGCGCTGGGCGTGCCGCTGTTCGGCGTCAACCACCTCGGCGGGCACGTCGCCGTGGACACCCTGGAGCACGGCCCGCTGCCGGATCGCTGCCTGGCGATGCTGGTCTCCGGCGGGCACTCCCAGCTGCTGCTGGTGGAGGGCATCGCCGAGCGGATCACCGAGGTCGGCACCACCATCGACGACGCGGCGGGCGAGGCCTACGACAAGGTCGCGCGCATCCTCGACCTGCCCTACCCGGGCGGCCCGCCGATCGACAAGCAGGCCAAGCTCGGCAACCCGAAGGCGATCGCGTTCCCGCGCGGCCTCACCGGCCCGCGCGACGCGAAGTACGACTTCTCCTTCTCCGGCCTGAAGACGGCGGTCGCCCGCTGGGTGGAGACCGAGCAGCGCGAAGGCCGGGAGATCCCGGTCCCGGACGTGTGCGCCTCGTTCCAGGAAGCAGTGGCCGACGTGCTGACCGCGAAGGCGGTCCGCGCGGCGCGCGACCTGGAGGTGGACACGCTGGTGATCTCCGGTGGTGTGGCGGCGAACTCCCGCCTGTCGGAGCTGGCGGCGCAGCGCTGCGCGGAGGCGGGCATCACGCTCCGGGTCCCGCGCCCGCGCCTGTGCACCGACAACGGGGCGATGATCGCGGCCCTGGGAGCGCACGTCCTGGCATCGGGCGCGAAGCCCTCGCCGCTGGACATGCCTGCCAACCCGGGCCTCCCGGTCAGCACCATCGTCGTCCAGTGACCGTCCTGCGCAATTTCAATGGAAATCAGACGTCCGATTTCCATTGAAATCGCGTAGAACCCGACACGTCGTCGGTGTGTCGGGCACCCGACACGCCGACGACGCGCGCAACTTCAATTGAAATCGGGGACCTGATTTCCATTGAAATTGCGCAGTACCCGGCGGTGGAGGGCCGGAGCGGCGGTCAGCGGCTGTACCAGAAGGCCTTGACCGTGGCGAGGAACTCGCGGCGGACTCCGCGCGCCGCGACGCGCTGGAGGCGCCAGTCCGCCGCCGCGTGGTGGCCGACGCCGTGGGCGTCCACGCCGAGACGGCGGCACATCGCCACCGCTCGGGGGAGGTGGAAGTCCGTGCTGATCACCGTCAGCTCGCGCAGGCCGAATTCGCCCGCCGCCCGCACGCAGGAGCGCCAAGTGTCCACACCGGACTCGTCGAGCACGATCGAATCGTCCGGAACGCCGTGCGACACGAGGTGGTGGCGCATCACCACGGGTTCGCTGAAGCCGCGCGATTCGGGACTGCCGCTGACGATGATCCGCCGGATCTTCCCCGCGTCGTAGAGGTCCCTGGCCACGTTCAGCCGCCCCTGCAGGATCAGGCTGGGCGTGCCGTCCCAGCGCACCCCGGCGCCGAGCACCAGGCCGACCTCGGTCTCCGGCACGTCGGACGCCGACCGGATGCGCCGCGCGCTGCGCGCGAACGCCCACGCCGAGGGCAATCCCGTCACCACACCGATCCCGACCAGTCCCACCAGCCCGACCCACACTCCGCGCACCCGCCAAGTGTGCCATCGCGGCCGACGGAGATCACCGCGCACGAGCACGTCGCGCAGGGCCGAGCGCATCAGCAGGGCACCGGCCCCGGCGGGACCGGCGCCCCGAGGCCTCACACCGGGTTCAGCGCCGGCTTGCCGTCCTCGACCACGAAGGACTTCGCGGTCTCCGCCGGGGCGTCCTTCTCGGACACCTTGGTCAGCACGCGGTAGTCCGCGCGCAGCTCGGCCGCGGTGAACTTGGTGCGCACGTAGCCCCGCCGGTTGGCGTAGAACTTCACGTGCGGGTTCTCCTTGAGCACGTCCTCGCTGCCGTCGTCGTTGCCGTCGCCACCGCTGGTCACCGAGGTCGTCACGAACTCGGTGCCGACGGCGGGGGAGTCCGGCTTGTCGTGGGTGCGCTTGATCTCCGCGGCCCAGTGCCGGTGCACGTCGCCGGTGAGCACCACGCCGTTGCGGACGGCGCTGTCGGCCATCGCGTCGGCGATCCGGTCGCGGTTGGCGACGTAACCGTCCCAGGAGTCCATGCTGTACTTCTCCTCGTCGCCGATCCCGCGGTCGAGCCTGGAGAAGAACACCTGCTGGCCGAGCACGTCCCAGCGCGCGGTGGTGTCGCGGAACCCGTCGAGGAGCCACTTCTCCTGCTCGGCGCCGGTGATCGACCGGTCCGGGTCCTCCCGGTCGGTGCAGCCGGACTGCCAGCCGTCGCCGCAGGCCTGGTCGTCGCGGTACTGGCGGGTGTCGAGCATGTGGAAGTTGACCAGCGATCCCCACCGGAGGCGCCGGTAGAGCTGGAGGTCGATGCCCGACGGCTTGGCGGTGCTGCGCAGCGGCATGTTCTCGTAGTAGGCCTGGAACGCCACCTTGCGCCGGTCCAGGAACCCGTCGTCGGGCTTCTCCGGCACCTCGTCGGCCCAGTTGTTCTCGACCTCGTGGTCGTCCCACACCACCACCCACGGCGCGGTCGCGTGCGCCAGCTGCAGGTCGGGGTCGGTCTTGTACTGGCCGTGCCGCTGCCGGTAGTTGGCCAGCGTCCGGGTCTCCGGCCCCAGCACCTCGCGCACGTCCTCGGCCTTGGCCGGGTACTCGTACTGGTAGTCGCCGAGGTGCAGGATCAGGTGCGGGTTGTCCTCGGCCATCCGGCGGTAGGCGGTGAAGTAGCCCTCGCCGTAGTGCGCGCAGGAGGCGAAGCACATGGTCAGCTCGTCGAGCGCGTCCGGCGCGGGCGCGGTCCTGGTGCGGCCCACCGGCGAGATCTCGCCCTCGGCGCGGAAGCGGTAGAAGTACTCCGCGCCGGGCTGCAGCCCCTCCAGCTCGACGTGCACGCTGTGCCCGAGCTCCGGAGCGGCCTGCGCCTCACCGCTCTGCACGATCTTGCTGAACTGCTCGTCCTCGGCGACTTCCCACTGCACCGGCACGACCTTGTCGGGCATGCCGCCCAGGCCGTCGTCGGCGGTCGGCTTCGGCGCGAGGCGGGTCCACAGCACGACGCCGTCGGACAGCGGATCGCCGGAGGCGATGCCGAGGGTGAACGGATCGGCGAGTCGCCGGACGCCGGCGCCGGGCATGGCCAGCGCGTTGGCCAGCGCGGATCCGCCGAGCGCGGTGGCCCCGAGCGCGGCGGCACCGCCGAGGAGCACGGCGCGTCGGCTGACCCGCCTGGATAACGGGACGGGGGATTCGGTCATCGCAAGCCCTCCAGTTCGTTCCGGTCGAACGCCGGAAACTACCGGAATGAGGGCTGCTCCAGGTGAATTCCTGACGAACTCGCCACCGGTTCGGCCACCCGGCTCAACGCCGGTTGCGAGTTCTGCGCTGCCCGGTCAGCGGGTGGTAGCGCTTGCCGGGGCCGTGTGCTCATGGACACCACGAATTGTGCCCAGCGCCGAAGCCCTGGGCACAGGTGTCGTATTCGTCATCGGGGGTCTGGGTGAACGTCGTCGGTGCGGGTCGGGGCAGTGGTCCGGTTCACTTCGGGCGCCAACCGGCCCGAGTCGGCGGACCAGGCGGGCCGGGTGGGCGCGCGGGTCGGGGACGTCGTTCCCACGGCCGGTTCGCTGGCTTGGAGAGGGCTGGCATGCCAGGCAACATAGGGCACCGAACGCCACATCCGTGCACTGCCTCCGGTATTGGTGACGTATCCCGCATGCCGATCTACCTGCGAAGATCACGCAGAGCTGATCACCTGTCACAACATCCCAGGTGGGCGGCACCGGAGGTCGCCGCGGTCGCGGTGCGAAGTCGATCGAGCACGCTGCGTGCCGACTCGGCGGGCGCCTGAAACACTCCTGCGATCGGGGGATGCGGGTGGTTGTTGAGCGTTGGCACTCTCATCGGTAGAGTGCTAGCAGAACGGCGCCGCAGCGCCCCGGCACCCGCGACGGCGGGGAGCCACGGAGCCGTCTTAACCCAGACAACGCTTCGAAGGCCCCAGAAGGTGGAGGTCACACCGTGGCGAGCATCAAGCCGCTTGAGGACAAGATCGTCGTCCAGGCGAGCGAGGCCGAGACGACGACTGCGTCCGGCATCGTGATCCCGGACACCGCCAAGGAAAAGCCCCAGGAGGGCAAGGTTCTGGCCGTCGGCCCGGGTCGCGTCGACGACAAGGGGAACCGCATCCCGGTGGATGTCAAGGAGGGTGACGTCGTCATCTACTCCAAGTACGGCGGCACCGAGGTCAAGTACAACGGCGAGGAGTACCTGATCCTCTCCGCCCGCGACGTGCTGGCCGTCGTCAACTGACGCACCACGCGTGAAGCATTGCCGCCCCGGCGGTCCCGACCGCGGGACCCCGGGGCGGACCCATGTCCGGGGGTGCAAGGACTGTCGCTGGACTCGTCTTGCGCAGCGGTGCAGGTAGCGGAACCTCAGCGGCTTTCTCGACTGCGGGATCCCGTCCTGACGTATGTCCAATACGCGGCGTCGGGGCTGTCCTCGCGAGAAAGCCGCTGAGAACCCGCGGCGGTGCCGGTTGTGCGCGTGGGCTAAGCGGCTGCGCCGCTTCAAAGGCAGAACCAAGACCCCCTGTAGATCAGATCAGGCACCTGTGAAGGGCTGTTGCAACCATGGCTAAGCAGATCACCTTCGACGAGCAGGCCCGGCGCGCGCTGGAGAGCGGCGTCAACCAGCTCGCCGACGCGGTCAAGGTCACCCTCGGACCGCGCGGCCGGCACGTCGTGCTGGACAAGCAGTTCGGCGGGCCGCAGGTCACCAACGACGGCGTGACCATCGCTCGCGAGATCGAGCTGAGCGACCCGTTCGAGAACCTGGGCGCCCAGCTCGCCAAGAACGTGGCGACCAAGACCAACGACGTCGCCGGCGACGGCACCACCACCGCCACCGTGCTGGCCCAGTCGCTGGTCCGCGAGGGCCTGCGCAACCTGGCCGCCGGCGCGAACCCGGCGGCGCTGAACAAGGGCGTGCAGGCGGCCACCGACGCCGTGGTGGAGGCCCTCAAGGCCAAGGCCACCCCGGTCAAGGGCCGCGACAACATCGCCCAGATCGCCACCGTCTCCTCCCGCGACGAGGCCATCGGCGCGCTGATCGGCGAGGCGATGGAGAAGGTCGGCGAGGACGGCGTGATCAGCATCGAGGAGTCCTCGACGCTGGCCACCGAGCTGGAGATCACCGAGGGCCTGCAGTTCGACAAGGGCTTCATCTCCCCGCACTTCGTCACCGACGCCGAGCGCCAGGAGGTCGTCCAGGAGGACGCCCAGATCCTGCTGCACCGGGACAAGATCTCCGGCCTGCAGGACCTGCTGCCGCTGCTGGAGAAGATCGCGCAGAACGGCAAGCCGCTGCTGATCATCGCCGAGGACGTCGAGGGCGAGGCGCTGTCCACCCTGGCCGTCAACGCGATCCGCAAGACCCTCAAGGTCGTCGCGGTCAAGGCCCCGTTCTTCGGCGACCGCCGCAAGGCGTTCCTGGACGACCTGGCGGTCGCCACCGGCGCCCAGGTCATCGCGCCGGAGGTCGGGCTGAAGCTGTCCGAGGCCGGTCCGGAGGTGCTGGGCTCGGCTCGCCGGGTCACCGTGACCAAGGACACCACGACCATCGTGGACGGCCGCGGCACCGCCGAGGCCCTCAAGGAGCGCGTGGACCAGATCCGCAAGGAGATCGAGGCCACCGACTCCGACTGGGACCGCGAGAAGCTGCAGGAGCGCCTGGCCAAGCTGGGCGGCGGCGTCGCGGTGATCAAGGTCGGCGCGGCCACCGAGACCGAGCTCAAGGAGCGCAAGTCCCGCATCGAGGACGCGGTCGCCGCTGCGAAGGCCGCGGCCGAGGAGGGCAGCGTGCCCGGCGGTGGGTCGAGCCTGATCCACGCCGCCAAGGTGCTCTCCGACGACCTCGGCCTCTCCGGTGACGAGGCCACCGGCGTTCAGCTGGTGCGCCGCGCGCTGGAGGCGCCGCTGTACTGGATCGCCGCCAACGCGGGCCAGGAGGGCGCCGTCGTGGTGTCCAAGGTCCGCGACCTCGACTGGGGCTCGGGCTACAACGCCGCCACCGACGAGTTCGGCGACCTGGTCCAGGCGGGCATCGTGGACCCGCTGAAGGTGACCCGCTCCGCGGTCGCCAACGCGGCCTCCATCGCCCGCATGGTGATCACCACCGAGAGCGCGGTCGTCGAGAAGCCCGAGGAAGAGGCAGCCGAAGCCGGTCACGGCCACGGCCACGGGCACGGCCACTGAAGTTCCACCCGGCGGCTTGACCGCTGACAACTGAGCACGACGAGATCGGGGCGGTACCCAGCACGGGTGCCGCCCCGATCTCGTTCTCGCCCGCCCGGAGCCGAATGACGCCCCTCGTTGTCATTCGACTCCGGCGACCGGGGCGCTGCGCGCCTCGATCAGCACAAGCGGGTCAGCTGGCTGCGACCGCCAGCTGCTGGCGCTTGCGCGCTTTGATGATCACTTCTCGTTCCGACTCCGACAGCCCGCCCCAGATGCCGTACGGCTCCTGCACCGCCAGCGCGTGGGCGCGGCATTGGGCGATCACCGGGCAGTGCTGGCACACCTCTTTTGCCTTCGCCTCGCGCCGAGCTCGCGCCGGGCCCCGCTCGCCGTCCGGATGAAAGAAGTACGCGCTGTCCATGCCTCGACAGGAGCCTCGTATCTGCCAATCCCAGATATCGGCGTTCGGTCCTGGAAGACGTCGAGTGTCTGCCATTGCGACAACCACCTCCCACCGGTGGATCCCCTCCCCTGCTGCGACGGGCCCGCCGCAGCCTCGCATGATCCAACCGTAAAACCGCGCCAAAACTTGTTCAACCCTTATCGCGCCAAAACTTGTTCATCATTGGAGTGATCTTTTCGGGAGACGTGATCGTTTGCGCGACCGGCTTGCTCTGCGCGGGCGGGAACCGGAATATGTCCCGCGTGACGACGCGGCCGGAACCTGCACCCGGGGAGGACACCCCTGTCCCGATCGACGAATCGGGGCGACTGGGCACCTCGGAGGGCGCTGAGCCGGGCGGGGACGACGAGCCGCGGCTCAGCGTCGCGGCGGTGGCCCGCCGCCTCGGTGTCGCACCCGCGACCCTGCGCACCTGGGACCGCCGCTACGGGCTGGGCCCCAGCGACCACACCAGCGGACGGCACCGCCGCTACGGGCCGGCCGACATCGCGCGCCTAGAGCAGATGCAGCGCGCCCTGCTGCGCGGTGCCTCGCCGATGGAGGCCGCCAGGTACGCGCGCACCGTCGCCGCGCCGCCGCCGCAGCGATCCCCGGAGGTCGCCGAGCAGCCGGAGGAGAACGGTGACGGTCCCGTCCTGCTGTCCGGTGTGCTGGACGGCGGGGACGACATCAAGCTGGTCAGCGGCTCCAACACCGGCGGTCGCGGCCTCAAGCTCACCGGCGCGGGCCCCGAGGCTCGCGGGCTCGGGCGGGCGGCGCTCGCGCTGGACTCCTGGTCGGTGCAGCGGCTGCTGATCGAGGCGATGGACTCCGACGGCGTCGTGGCCGCGTGGCAGGGCATGCTGCAGCCCGTCCTGCGCGCGGTGAGCGAACGCCGCCAGCGGTCCGGCTCCGGCGTCGAGGTCCTCCAGCTGCTCGTCGACTGCGCCTCGACGGCGCTGCGTTCGGTGATCGCGAACGCTCCGGCCCCGCTCAACCCGCGTCCGGTGGTGCTCGCCCCGGTGCCCGGCGAGGCGCAGGAGCTCGAACTCGTGGCGCTCGCTGCCGCGCTGGCCGCCAACCGCGTCGGGCACCGCCTGTTCGGCGCCGCGCTGCCCCGGGAGGGCTTGGCGGCCGCGGTGCGGCGTTCCGCGCCCGCCGCGGTCGTGCTGTGGGCCGACCAGCCGCACTACGCCGCCCCGCGGGTGCTGGAGGACATCCCGATCACGCGGCAGCGCGCTCGGGCGTTCGTGGCCGGTGCCGGGTGGTCGCCCGAGGCGCTGCCCGCGCACGCGGAACTCCTCGGCTCGTTGGAGACCGCTGTGGCGCGTGTTTCGGAGACCGTCCTGGGCTGACCTGAGCCTAGTGTGACCTAACTCACACCTATCGTGTGAGGCTGCGTTGCCGAGTTCCTGCGGACGGGCGAAATCGCGGCCGCAACGAGCCGCAATCGGGTGAATACTGCAGGTATGACGGGTGATGGGTGACTGCACGGGGTAGTTGCCCGCCTCCTTGCTCCGTTCCGGTGAACGGCGCTCGGATGGGGTGGCCGCGAAATTTCTTGACGGATTAAGCACCGGATCGTGTCAAGGTTTTGGCCCCTGCGTCCGATAGGGGAGGTGGAACGTCACCCGCCTGCAGGAAAGGAGTTCCCGTGACGACGGTCCTGATCTGCGATGACCGGCGTAGCGTCCGGGAAGGGCTCACTCGTGTGATGTCAGCTGTCCCCGGAGTGAGCCGAATCGATTGCGTCGCCCACGGCGACGAGCTGTTGGCCCGCTTCTCGCGGCAAGCCGTGGACGTCGTGCTGGTCGGCACCCAGCGCGCTGTCCCGAACGGCGTGGAAGCCACCAGACGGCTCGTGTCGGCCCACCCACAAGCGAACGTGATCGTCTTCGGCGCCCCCGACGACGCGGCCAGCATCGCTGCCGCCATCGCCGGTGGTGCTCGCGGTTACCTCCGCTGGGACGCCTCGCGACCGGAACTGGTCGCGGCGCTGGCGCACACCCTGGCGAGCACCTCGGTGCCCGCTCCCCGACAGCCGTCCGACCCCGGTGTGCAGCTGACGGAGCGCGAGCTCCAGGTGCTGCGGGGCATGAGCCAGGGCAAGAGCAACGGCCAGATCGGCCGCGAGCTCTACCTCTCGGAGGACACCGTCAAGACCCACGCGCGCCGGCTGTTCCGCAAGCTCGGCGTCCGCGACCGGGCGCAGGCCGTGGCGCACGGTTTCCGCCGCGGTCTCGTCGCTTGATCCGCCACCGGTGGCCGACGGGGCTGCCGACCCTGCGCGAGCTGACGTTACGAAAGTGAGTGTGGCTCGCGTCACCGCCCGGTTGTCCGGAACCGCGCCCGGGCGGGCGGCGTGACGCGAGCCATAGTCCTGTCGGAAGTCGGGGGATAACGGCCGAAGCGGTATTCGGCGGCAAAACGGCGATACGCCCCGAAATGCCACCTCGGCCCCTCTCGCGATTGCTCCACGATCGGCGTCCCCTTCCGGGCAAGATCGCGATGACCAGGTGAAACGCCGCCCGGTTCGGCGTCTGGTAGATGTGGATGCGTGACTACGCCCGCCCCTGATCCCGAGTCCCTGTTCAACGAGCGCCCAACGGCCGGTACGGTGAGCTCGGCGCGGCGTGCGGTGCACGCGATGTTCGCCTGGCAAATCCGAGTCGCTTGAACGCGTAACACCAGGGCTGCTGTCTGCGATGACCAACGTGGGGGACGGGCTGGACGCTCTTGTAAGCGCCGCCGTCGACGGCGATCGTCAGTCGATCGAGCGCTTGCTGGCCGAAATCCGTCCTTTGGTGGTGCGGTACTGCCGCGCCAGAGTCGGACGAAACGAGAGGTCGTTCGCTTCGGCGGACGACGTGGCCCAAGAGGTGTGCCTCGCGGTGCTGACCGCGTTGCCCTCCTACAAGGACCAGGGTCGTCCGTTCCTGGCGTTCGTGTACGGCATCGCCGCGCACAAGGTGGCTGATGCGCACCGGGCGTTGGCCCGCAACCGCTCCGAACCCGTGGCGGACGTTCCGGATACCCCGGAGTCCGAAGCCGGTCCGGAGCAGCGGGCGATGCAAGGTGAGCTCTCGGGCAGGATGGCGCAACTACTTCGCGTCCTCCCGGCGAAGCAGCGGGAAATCCTGCTTCTCCGGGTGGTCGTCGGGTTGTCGGCGGAGGAAACCGCCGAAGCGGTCGGCTCTACGCCGGGCGCGGTACGCGTGGCTCAACACCGCGCGTTGGCCCGGCTGCGAAAGACGCTGTCCGCGGAGGAGGTGGTCTGAATGGCTGAGCGGAAGGGGCCCGAGGGGGAGCGGGAAGGACGCGACCCGGTCGAGTCCGGCCAGCACGAAGACCGTTCGACCCGGGCGGACGGGCGGGACGTGGTGCCCGCGGCGGAGCCCGCAGACGAGGGAACGGAACTGAGCGAAAACCGTCGGGATTCCGACTCGGACGAGTCCGAAAACACCCGAAGCGACGCCGATTCGGACGGCGCCGCGGTGCTCGCCTTCCGGTCGCGGCCGGAAGACCGGGACAGTGCCGACGACTCCGGCGAACTGGTCGACCACGACGACTTGGACGAGCCGATCGACCTGGCCGCGCTGCAGGACGACGACGCGCTGCTGGACGCGCTCGGCGGCACCAACCCGGACGTGGCGGTGCCCGCGGCCGGAGAACGCCCCAGCTTGGAAGCACTGCTGGTGGCCTGGCGGCAGGACGTGGACTCCTCGCCGATCGGTGATCTGGTCGACGTCGAGACCGCGGCGCTCGCGATCTCGTCGGGCGCGCGCCCGCGCCGCTGGCTCAAGCGGCGGCACCTGGTACCGGTCGCGACCGCGGCAGCCGTGCTGATGATCGGCTTCACCGGGGTCGGGGTCGCTGCTCGCGATGCCCAGCCCGGCGACATGCTGTGGGGCGTCGCGCAGGTGCTCTACTCCGACCACACCCGTGCGGTGCAGGCGGCGAGCTCGGCGCGCGAAGACCTGGACACGGCGGAAAGCGCGATAGAGCGCGGCAACCGCCCGGCAGCGCAGGCTGCGTTGGAGTCGGCGCAGCAGCAGATGCGCGTCATCGACGACGAGCACGGCCTGTCCGACCTGCAGGCCGCGCACGCTTCGCTGACCAGGCGGATCGACCAGGGCGAGCAGCCCAGCAGCAACGAGTCGACGCCGCAGACCACACCGCCGACCTCGACGCCGTCGCCGTCGCAGCCCTCGGAGCTGCCGGAACCGACGGACAGCTCGTCGGTCCCGCCGACTTCGTCCACCCCGACGGAGACGACGACCTCGCCCAGCGAGACCAGCGGCAGCTCGGAGAACCCGTCGAGCAGCTGGGGCGGCCTGATCCCGAACAACAGCAGCGGCACCAGCCACCCCTGATCGGACGCGAAAAAAGGGGCTCCCGCGCGGGAGCCCCTCTTTCGTTCAACTCAGCCATCGCCAGGGCGGCGCCAGCCGCATGCGCCGCAGGCGCATAGCCCACCCTTGCAACCGGCACTGCCGCGGGTTCTCAGAGGTCGCCCGGCGAGGACAGCCCGTTTGCCGTGTATTGGTCATACATAAGAACGGGATCCCGCAGTCAGGCGGGCTCTGAGGTTCCGCTACTTGCGCCGCCACGCAAACCAGCCACTGAAACCGTCATTGATCAGCGGGTGGTCTCGCTCTCCGTGACGCCGTCGGCGTAGCCGCGGCAGTACTCCCAGGTCACGTACTCGCTGGGGTTGGGATCGAAGGCCGGCTCGTGCGGTCGCATGCGACCGTCGTGCAGCAGCTGCTCCAGGCTGGCCCGCAGCAGCTCCCAGTCGTGGTAGTGGCATTCGCCGCAGTCGGCGCAGTCCACCACGATGCCGCGGATGCCGCGGGGTTCGAGCAACGCCTGGTAGACCGCGAGGTCGGTCAGGTCGGCGAGCAGCTCGGCGCGTTCCTCGTCACCGAGTGGCGGGCCGTCGGCGTCGTCGTGATCGCCGAGTGCCATGCTCGGATCTTCCGGGTCGCCCGCGAACGGGTCTGGGGGCATCGGATCGTGCGGCACGGCCCGCACGGTACCGGCTGCGTCCACCTCGTGGGGCTGTCGGGGCGGTCTTGTCCACCGCTGTCCGGTGGCGGGGTGGCGTGGCGCACGCCTGCCAGGACGCGACAACCGGCCGCTGACCTGTGGTCTCTATCATTGGGGGAATCCCCGAAGCCGATGCCGCGTTACCAGACGTAACCGTCGACGACGCGATCGCCGGGGACCGAGCCAGCCGCATCCTCCGTGTGTGGACCGTAGCGTGAAGGAAGGCACATCCCTCGCCATGACCAGCGAACTCACCGCACCCGGCCTCCCATCGAAGTTCGCGACGCTGGGGCTGACCTTCGATGACGTGCTACTGCTGCCCGACGAGTCCGACGTCATCCCGAGCGGCGTCGACACCTCCACGCAGCTCTCCCGCAACATCCGGCTGCGCGTTCCGCTGCTGTCGGCCGCGATGGACACCGTGACCGAGGCGCGGATGGCGATCGCGATGGCGCGCCAGGGCGGCGTCGGCATCCTGCAGCGCAACCTCTCGGTGGAGGAGCAGGCCTCCCAGGTCGAGGTGGTCAAGCGCTCCGAGGCGGGCATGGTCACCGACCCGGTGACGTGTTCGCCGGACGACACCCTCGCCGAGGTGGACGCGCTGTGCGCCCGCTTCCGCATCTCCGGTGTTCCGGTGACCGACCCGGACGGCACGCTGGTCGGCATCATCACCAACCGCGACATGCGCTTCGAGGTCGACTTCACGCGCCGCGTGCGCGAGGTGATGACGCCCGCGCCGCTGATCACCGCGCAGGTGGGTGTCACCGCGGAGGCCGCGCTCGGGCTGCTGCGCCGCAACAAGATCGAGAAGCTGCCGATCGTGGACGGCGCGGACAAGCTGCGCGGCCTGATCACCGTCAAGGACTTCGTCAAGACCGAGCAGTACCCCAGCGCCACCAAGGACCCGGACGGCCGGCTGCTGTGCGGCGCCGCGGTGGGCGTCGGCGCGGACTCGCACGAGCGCGCGATGGCGCTGGTCGACGCCGGCGTCGACGTGCTGATCGTGGACACCGCGCACGGCCACTCCCGCGCGGTGCTGGAGACCGTCGGCACGCTGAAGAAGGAACTGGGCAACTCGGTCGACGTGATCGGCGGCAACGTGGCGACCCGCGCGGGCGCGCAGGCGCTGATCGACGCCGGGGCCGACGCGGTGAAGGTCGGCGTCGGGCCGGGCTCGATCTGCACCACCCGCGTGGTCGCCGGGGTCGGCGTGCCGCAGATCAGCGCGATCTACGAGGCGAGCATGGCCTGCCGGCCCGCCGGTGTGCCGATCATCGGCGACGGCGGCATCCAGTACTCCGGGGACATCGGCAAGGCGATCGCCGCCGGTGCCAGCTCGGTCATGCTGGGCAGCCTGCTGGCGGGCACCGCCGAGGCGCCGGGTGAGCTGGTGCTGGTCAACGGCAAGCAGTTCAAGGTCTACCGGGGCATGGGCTCGCTGGGCGCGATGCAGTCGCGCGGCCAGGGCAAGTCCTACTCGAAGGACCGCTACTTCCAGGACGACGTGCTCTCCGAGGACAAGCTGGTGCCGGAGGGCATCGAGGGCCGGGTACCGTTCCGCGGCCCGCTGTCGCAGGTCGTCGCCCAGCTGGTCGGCGGTCTCCGCTCGGGCATGGGCTACACCGGCTCGACGACGATCCCGGAGCTGCAGGACGCGAAGCTGGTGCGGATCACCGCGGCGGGCCTCAAGGAGAGCCACCCGCACGACATCACGATGACGGTCGAGGCGCCGAACTACACCGGCCGCTGACCGACCACCGACCCGGCCGCCGCGCTCCCGAGCGCGGCGGCCGCGTCGCGTCCGGGGGTTGTGCTCGGGCGATCACGCAGCGCTAGGTGCCCCCGCTGCGCGTCACTCGGGTGTCGTAGAGAGAATGTCGTGTTGGACAGCGGTGCCACGAGGAGGGACTGACCGTGCGGGATCAGGTTGAGATCGGCATGGGCCGCACGGCGATGCGCGGCTACGACTTGGACGACGTGGCGATCGTGCCGTCCCGGCGCACCCGTTCCTCGAAGGACGTGTCGCTGGCGTGGCAGATCGACGCGTACCGCTTCGACATCCCGCTGGTCACGCACCCGACCGACGCGGTCGTCTCGCCCGCCACGGCGGTGCGCATCGGCGAGCTCGGCGGCCTGGGCGTGCTCAACGCCGAGGGGCTGTGGGCGCGGCACGAGAACGTCGAGCAGAAGCTGTTCGACGTGGTGCGCGCCGCGGAGGAGGACAGCGACCCGGAGGCGGCCATCCGCCTGCTGCAGGAGCTGCACTCCGCGCCGATCCGGCACGACCTGCTCGCCGCTTCGCTGAAGCAGATCAAGGACTCCGGCGTCACCGTCGCCGCTCGGGTCAGCCCGCAGCACGCCGAGGAGCTGACCCCGGACCTGCTCGCGGCCGGTGTGGAGGTGCTGGTCGTGCAGGGCACGATCATCTCCGCCGAGCACGTGGCGCGGGACGGCGAGCCGCTGAACCTCAAGCGCTTCATCGCCGAGCTCGACGTGCCGGTGATCGCCGGTGGTGTCGGTGACTACCGCACCGCGATGCACCTGATGCGCACCGGCGCGGCGGGTGTGATCGTCGGCTTCGGCCAGTCCCGCTCGACGACGACCACCCAGGTCCTGGGCATCGGCGTGCCGATGGCGACGGCGGTCGCCGACGCTGCCGCGGCGCGGCGCGACTACCTGGACGAGACCGGCGGCCGGTACGTGCACGTGATCGCCGACGGCGCGCTGGCCTACTCCGGCGACATCGCGAAGGCGATCGCCTGCGGCGCGGACGCGGTGATGCTGGGCGAGGCGCTGACCGAGGCCACGGAGTCCCCGGCGCAGGGCTACTACTGGACCGCGGCCGCTGCGCACCCGAGCCTGCCGCGCAGCGAGATCACCGGCTTCGCCGGTTCGGACGCGGACCTGGAGAAGCTGCTGTTCGGCCCGAGCAGCGACCCGTACGGCACGCTGAACCTCTTCGGCGGCCTGCGCCGCGCGATGGCCAAGACGGGCTACCGCGACCTGAAGGAGTTCCAGAAGGTCGGCCTCACCCTCCGCGGCTGATTTCTAGTGGTGTTCCAGGCTCGTTCTGCGTGGCGGTGCGGGTAGCGGAACCTCAGAGGCTTTCTCGACTCCGGGATCCCGTTCTGATGTATGTCCAATACACGGCGAACGGGCTGTCCTCGCGAGAAAGCCTCTGAGAACCCGCGGCGGTGCAAGTGCCGTAGGTGGGTTATGCGCCTGCGGCGCATGCGGCTCCTCGCTGCCGGTGCCGTTCGACCGTCGCGGTTGCGGTTCTCCCGTTGTCTGATGGGCCTGGCTTGGCAAATTCCGGTGTTCTCCACGGATTTCGCGCGATCCGGGGCTAGCTACTGGCGAGTAATTACGTCTAGTCTGTCGCGCATGGCTGGACGTGACGGGGCGCACCGGGATGACACCGATTTCGACGTGGTCGTGATCGGGTCCGGATTCGGCGGCAGCGTGGCCGCGCTGCGGTTGACGGAGAAGGGCTACCGGGTGGCCGTGCTGGAAGCCGGTCGCCGGTTCACCGACGACGAGCTGCCGAAGACCTCCTGGGACCTGCGGAAGTTCCTGTGGGCGCCGCAGCTCGGCTGCTACGGCGTGCAGCGGATCCACCTGCTGCAGAACGTCCTGATCCTGGCGGGCGCCGGGGTCGGCGGCGGCTCGCTGAACTACGCGAACACCCTGTACCGGCCGCTCAAGCCGTTCTACAACGACCCGCAGTGGGCGCACATCACCGACTGGGAGTCCGAACTCGCGCCGTACTACGACCAGGCGACGCGGATGCTCGGCGTGGTGGACAACCCGAGCACCACGCCCTCGGACGTGGTGCTGCGGAAGGTCGCCGGGCAGATGGGCGCCGAGAGCACCTTCCACACCACGCCGGTCGGCGTGTACTTCGGCACGGCGGGCAAGACCGACGCCGACCCGTTCTTCGGCGGCGCCGGCCCCGCTCGCACCGGCTGCACCGAGTGCGGCGCGTGCATGACCGGCTGCCGCGTCGGCGCGAAGAACACGCTGGTGAAGAACTACCTGTACCTGGCCGAAGCGGGCGGTGCGAAGGTGTTCCCGCTGACCACCGTCGACCGGCTGGCGCAGGGCGCCGACGGCCGGTGGCGGATCGGCACTTCGCGCACCGGCGCGAAGTGGAACCGCCGCCCGCGCATCTTCCGGGCCGACCAGGTGGTGGTGGCCGCAGGCACCTGGGGAACGCAGAACCTGCTGCACCGCAGCAGGGAACGCGGCGACCTGCCCCGGCTGTCCGGCCGCCTCGGCCGCCTCACCCGCACCAACTCCGAGGCGATCATCGGCGCGCAGATGCCGAAGGTCGACCCGGAGCAGGACTTCTCCAGCGGCGTGGCGATCACCTCGTCGTTCCACCCGGACGAGAACACCCACATCGAGCCGTGCCGCTACACCAAGGGCGCGAACGCGATGGGCCTGCTGCAGACCCTGCCGACCAAGGGCGGCACCTCGGAACCGCGGCTGCGGCAGTGGTTCCGCTACCTGCGCGAGCACCCGCTGCACGCGCTGCGCCTGCTCTCGGTGAAGGACTGGAGCCAGCGCACCGTGATCCTGCTGGTCATGCAGAGCCTCGACAACTCGCTGACCACCAAGCTGCGCAAGCGGTTCGGGCGCACGCAGCTGACCTCCGAGCAGGGCCACGGCGCGCCCAACCCGACCTACATCCGGGCCGGGGAGCAGGCCAACGAGCTGGTCGCGGAGGAGATCGGCGGCATCGCCGGCGGCACCTGGGGCGAGCTGTTCGACATCCCGATGACCGCGCACTTCCTGGGCGGCTGCGCGATCGGCGAGGACGCCGAGCACGGCGTCATCGACCCGTACCACCGGGCGCACGGCTACCCGACGATGTCCATCGTGGACGGTTCCGCGGTGAGCGCGAACCTGGGCGTGAACCCGTCGCTGACCATCACCGCCCAGGCCGAGCGGGCGTTCGCGATGTGGCCGAACAAGGGCGAGACCGACACCCGCCCGGATCAGCGCGAGACCTACCGCAGGGTGGCGCCGGTCGAGCCGAAGTCCCCGGCGGTCCCGGCCAGCGCCCCGGCGGCCCTGCACCTGCCGATCGTCTGAAGCCGCGGTCTCAGTCGGAACCGCGGCTGCGGCGCCGGATCACCAGCACTGCTAGCAGCAGGGCAATGGCCAGCCAACCCGGCCACGCGGTCAGGCCGGTGGTGAGCGGGTGCGGCGGGTTGTCGGCGTCGGCTAGGACCCACGGCAGGTGCACCGACGCCGTGCTGACCGCGGTGTGCGCGACGACGGCCGGGAGCACCGATGCCGACCGGCTGCGGAGCCAGGCGAAGATCGGCACCACCAGCACGCAGCTGATCAGGAAGGAGCCGATCGCCACCGGCCACGAGGTGCCCGGGTACTGGCCGCCCATCAGCAGCGTGGGCAGGTGCCAGAGCGCGAACACGACACCGGTGACCAGCACGGCGAAAACCGGTCCGCGCGGGCGCAGGCGCGGGAACAGGTAGCCCTGCCAGCCGAGCTCCTCCCCGAAGAACAGCGGCAGCGAGATCAGCATCTGCAGCAGCAGCGAACCGGCCCACAGCACCAGCGCGGTCAGCGGAACTCCTTGCTGCCCGGTCGTTTCCGGCGCGAACTGGCGGCGGAATCCGGAGAAGTCGGTGAGATCCGGGTGGTAGGTGCCCGTGGCGGTGCCGATCGCGAGTGCCAGCAGCGTCAGCGCCAGCGGGCAGACGAGGGCCAGCAGGCATTCCAGCGCGGTGCGCCGGTTCCAGGTCAGCCCGAGCGTCGCGCGGATCGGCGTTCCGCGCTCCCAGCGGCGCAGCACGACGAATGCCGCGAGAGCGGGCGTGAGCATCGCCGCGCCGATGCAGATCTGTTCCAGGGTGCTCATGTCGATGTCACTGCTGGTGCGCTGGAAGCCGCTGATGAGCAACGGCAGCATGGCGACCCACATCCCCGCCCAAGCGAGCGCGGTGAAGGCCAGCACGGGTCGGACGGCGATCTTCGTTCTCACCCCGGTGAAGCTAGGCAGGCGCGGGCGCGGGCAGGATGACGTCGGCACCCGGGCGAAAGGTGTCGTCAACACCACCGCGCACGTGCGGCGACTTCGGCAAGATCGTGAGTGTGACGCCCCGAGGCCGTGGGGCACCGGGAGGAGTGGCGACGATGGATTTGCGTTCTGCAGTGCGCGGGTCGGGAGTTCTGCTACTCGCGCTGGCGACCGGGCTGCCGGCTCTCGTCGCCCTGCCGCTCGTTCTGGTCAACTGCCTGCTCGTCGTGATGGGCGTCGGGATCTTCGTGCTGCCCGCCGCCGCGGCGGTACTGCACCGCTGGACCGAGTGGGAGCGGCGGCGGGCCGGGCGGTATCTCGGCGTCCAGGTCGACCCGATCCGCTCGGCGACCGGGTTCAAGCAGGTCGTCCGCTCGCCGGTGACCCGGCGGGACCTGCGCTGGCTGGTGGTGCACGCGCTGTTCGGCGTGGTCGTGGGACTGCTCGGGCTGGTCGCGACAGTGGGAGTGCCTTCGACGCTGGTGTCGCTCGCGCTCTGGTCGTCCACCCCCGACATCACGCTGTTGGGTGTGCAGCCGTCCGGATGGGGCGCCGCGTTCGTGCTCGCAGCCGGGCAGATCGCGCTGGCAGGTGCGTTGTTCGTGTGGGGCGTGCCGCCGCTGGCGAGGGCGCAGGCCCGGATCTCGCTGCGGCTGCTGACCCCGCCCGAGTCGGAAATCGAGGCGCAGCGCCTCGCGGAGCGGGTCGACGTGCTCGCCGAGACCAGGGCCGGGGCGTTGGAGGCGCACGGCGCGGAGTTGCGGCGCATCGAACGGGATCTCCACGACGGCACGCAGGCCCAGCTGGTCTCGATCGCGCTGCGGCTGGGGATCGCGGAGAAGGCCGCCGCCGACGATCCGGAGACCGCGCTGCGGCTGGTGCGCGAGGCCCGCGGCGGAGCCGAGGAGGCCATGGCCGGACTGCGCGACGTCGTGCGGACGCTCTACCCGCCGATCCTCGCCGACCGCGGGCTGGCCGGAGCGGTGTTCGCGCTCGGCGCGCGCTGCGCGGTGACCACCGAGGTCTCCGTCGGCGATCTCGGCGAGGTGCCCGCCGCGGTCGAGGCCGCCGCGTACTTCGTGGTCGCCGAGTCGCTCACCAACGTCGCGAAGCACTCCGGAGCTGAGCGCGCCACGGTCGCGCTGACCAGGGCGGACGGCGAACTGCGGGTCGAGGTCGGCGACGACGGCGCGGGCGGTGCGACGGAGGAGGGCGGCACCGGGCTGACCGGCATCCGGCAGCGGGTCGCCGCGCTGGACGGCCGCACCTCGGTGCACAGCCCGGCAGGCGGGCCGACCCGGATCGAGGTGGCCCTGCCGTGCGGGTTCTGATCGTCGAGGACAACGTCATCCTCGCCGAGGGCCTGAAGCTGCTGCTGGCCGCGGCTGAGATCGAGGTGGCCGGGGTGCACACCGAAGCCGCGTCGTTCCTCGAAGCGGTGGTGGCGGATCCGCCGGACATCGCGGTGGTGGACGTGCGGCTGCCGCCCTCGTTCCGCGACGAGGGCGTGCGGGCCGCGCTGCGCGCCCGCGAGCTGCACCCGGAGCTGCCGGTGCTGCTGTTCTCGCAGTACGTCGAGGAGACCTACGCGCGTGAGCTGCTCTCCGACGGCCGTGGCGCGGTGGGCTACCTGCTCAAGGACCGCGTGTCGCGGGTGGACGAGTTCGTCGACTCGCTGCGCCGGATCGCGGCCGGGGCCACGGTGATGGACCCCGAGGTCGTCTCGCAGCTGATGACTCGCCGCCACGACCCGCTGGCCGCGCTGACGCCCCGCGAACGCGAGGTCCTCGCGCTGATGGCCGCCGGTTACGCCAACGGCGAGATCGCCCAGCGCTTGGTGGTCACCGAGCGCGCGGTGCTCAAGCACGTGGGCAACATCTTCGCCAAGCTGGACCTGCCGGTCGGCGACTCCGGGCACCGCCGGGTGCTGGCAGTCCTGGCGCACCTGGGCGGCTGAGGGATTGTTGGTGGTTGCGTTGCGTGGGTGGTCGCTTGGCGGAACCTGAGTGCTTCCCTGGACTGACAGCTCTGCCGGGGCCGATGCCGCTGTGGCATCGGTTACCTGGGACAATGGCCGCAGCTCACCGGTTCATGCTAGGAGGTCGCGGCGACGTGTCCGGTTCCGCAAGCAACAGCGCCCAGGGGCCTGTTCTCGTTGTCGACTACGGCGCCCAGTACGCGCAGCTGATCGCGCGTCGGGTGCGGGAGGCGCAGGTCTACTCCGAGGTCGTCCCGCACGACACCCCGGTCGAGGAGATCCAGCGCCGCAATCCCGCCGCCGTAGTCCTGTCCGGCGGCCCGTCCAGCGTTTACGCCGACGGTGCGCCCCAGGTCGACCCGGCGCTGTTCAGCGCGGGCGTCCCGGTCTTCGGCATCTGCTACGGCTTCCAGGCGATGACCTCGGCCCTCGGCGGCACGGTGGAGCACACCGGCACCCGCGAGTACGGCCGCACCGAGCTGGAGGTCAGCGGCGACGGCGGCACCATGCACGCCGAGATGCCCGGCCACCACCCGGTGTGGATGAGCCACGGCGACTCGGTGAGCAAGGCCCCGGAGGGCTTCACCGTCACGGCCTCCACCAAGGACACCCCGGTGGCGGCGTTCGAGAGCGTCGAGCGGCAGCTGGCCGGCGTCCAGTACCACCCCGAGGTGGTGCACTCGCCGCACGGCCAGGAGGTGCTGCGCCGCTTCCTGCACGACATCGCCAAGGTCCGCCCGCAGTGGACCACCTCCTCCATCGTCGACGACACGGTCGCGGCGATCCGCGAGCAGATCGGCGACCGCCGCGCGATCTGCGCGCTGTCCGGCGGCGTGGACTCCGCGGTGGCCGCCGCGCTGGTGCAGCGCGCCATCGGCGACCAGCTGACCTGCGTGTTCGTCGACCACGGCCTGCTGCGCTCCGGTGAGCGCGCGCAGGTCGAGCGCGACTTCGTCGCGGCGACCGGTGTCCGGCTGGTCACCATCGACGCGGTGGACCGGTTCCTCGGCGCGCTGGCCGGCGTGACCGACCCGGAGGAGAAGCGCAAGATCATCGGCCGGGAGTTCATCCGGGTCTTCGAGCAGGCCGCCCGCGACCTGCAGACCGAGGCCGGCGAGGCCGGTGAGCAGATCGACTTCCTGGTGCAGGGCACCCTCTACCCGGACGTGGTCGAGTCCGGCGGCGGCTCCGGTGCGGCGAACATCAAGAGCCACCACAACGTCGGCGGTCTGCCCGACGACCTGCAGTTCGAGCTGGTCGAGCCGCTGCGCGCGCTGTTCAAGGACGAGGTGCGCCGGGTCGGCCTGGAGCTGGGCCTGCCGGAGACGATCGTGCACCGCCAGCCGTTCCCGGGCCCGGGCCTGGGCATCCGGATCATCGGCGAGGTCACCGCGGACCGCCTGGAGACGCTGCGCGCGGCGGACGCGATCGCCCGCGAGGAGCTGACCGCGGCGGGCCTGGACCGCGACATCTGGCAGTGCCCGGTGGTCCTGCTGGCCGACGTCCGCTCGGTCGGCGTCCAGGGCGACGGCCGCACCTACGGCCACCCGGTGGTCCTGCGCCCGGTCTCCAGCGAGGACGCGATGACGGCGGACTGGACGCGCCTGCCCTACGACGTCCTGGAGCGCATCTCCACCCGCATCACCAACGAGGTGGCCGAGGTCAACCGGGTGACCCTCGACGTGACCTCCAAGCCCCCGGGCACCATCGAGTGGGAGTGATCCCCGAGCGCTGAACGACGAAGGGCACCTCCCGCCGGGCAGGCGGAGGTGCCCTTCGTCTTGGGTGGTGATGCCGGGGAGACCTGGCCGTCAGGGTGCCGTGGGCACGGGGCGGGGTCGGGTTCAAAGCGGTGGGTGGTCACCCCGGGTGGTGCAGCGATTTCAATTGAAATTGGATTCGTTGCGTTCTCGGCGACACCTGCGGTGGGGAGAATCCGATTTCAACCGAAATCGCGGAGGTTCACCACCGTTGGATCAGGGCTGCTCGACGCGGACCCAGTCGATCAGGTAGCGCACCTCGCCGGTGGCGATCCGGTCCACAGTGGACTGCGGAAGGCCGAAGTACGGTTCGGTCACGCCGTTGACGCCGTTCGGGTAGCCGCCGCCGAGGGCGAAGTTCAGGATCAGGAACTGCGGGTCGTCGTAGGCCCAGGTCCAGCCCTTGCCCTGGATCTCGTCCTTGGTGACCCGGTAGGTCTCGGTGTCGTCGACGAAGAAGGCGATCCCGTCCGGCGTCCAGTCCGAGCGGTAGACGTGCCAGTCGGCCGGGTCCCCGCCCGCGAACTCCTGGCGCTTGGTGAACGGGGTGTCGCCGTGGTACTCGGGGCCGTGCAGCGCCGAGCTCGTCCACGGCTCGCCGACGTGCTCCATCACGTCGATCTCACCGCAGTCCGGCCACGGCTTGCCGTTGTCGATGTTCGCGCCCAGCGACCACCACGCGGGCCAGAGCCCGCTGGCGGTCGCGTTCTCCGGGAGCTTGAGGCGCGCCGAGTAGCTGCCGTAGGTGAACTCGACCTTGTCCTGGGTCTTGACCCGGCCGGAGACGAAGTCGTAGGTCTGCCCGTCCGGGGCCTGCGTGCCCGGCTTGTACCGGGGGTGCAGCGCGAGCGCGCCGTTCTCCGCGCCGGTCGACGGGTCCTTCTCCACGTAGATCGTCTCGGGCGAGTCGACGTAGGCCTGCTGCTCCTGGTTGACCGTGCCGAAGTTCTCGCCGGTGACCTCGACTGTCCACTTGGAGCGGTCCAGCTCGGTGCCGGAGAAGTCGTCGAAGAACACCTCGGCGCGGGGTGCCGCGCCGGCCTGCACCAGCGGCACCGCCGTCAGCACCGCGAGCGCGGCGGCGGTCGCGAGCAACTTGTTCCGGGCCATCACCGCTCCTTCGGGAGGGGAACCGCTTCTTGAGCGATCGAGTATCCCGGCGGGGCCCGGCCGCGTGGCCGATTGGCGAGTTCTGGACTAGCTGCGGGTGCGCAGGGAGACGACCAGCATGACGACGCCGACCGTCACGGCGGCCAGCGCCAGCAGCCACTGCAACTGGCTGCCCAGGCCGATCAGCACGCTGCCCGCGATGGCGACGGTGATCAGACCGCTCACCAGGGCGACCAGGTCCGGGCCGCCGCGCCGGCGGAGGGAGGGGTTTCGCTCGTCAGCCACGGGTGACCTCCACGCTTCCCATGCCGACCCGCAGGTCGAGGTTCAACCGGCCGCCACCGGGGCCGTCGGCGCCCAGGTCCGTCGCCGTCTGGTCCGCGCTGCCGCCGCTGGCGACCGAGTGCAGGCACTGCACGTCGCCCAGTTCCGACTTGCACTGCGCGGTGATGTCCACGTCCTCGGGCACGTGCACGAGGATGTCGCCGACCCCGACGCTGGCCGCGGTGGTGATCTCCTGGTCCTCGGCGATCTCCATGCCGCGCAGGTCCAGCGTGATCGTCCCGGCGGACAGCTGGTAGTCGGGGGCCAGCTCGTCGGCCGTTTCCGGGTGGACCTCGTGCTCGCCGATCTCACCGCTGTAGGTGTCCAGCGGCATCATCGAGGCGATCATCGCCGCAGCCGCCAGCGGAACCGCCGCGGCGATCAGCCCTCGGCCGCCGCGCAGGAAGGAGCCGATGATCAGCCCGATCCCGATGGTGCCGAGCGCGAAGGTCAGCGCGACGTACAGCGGCGCGCCCAGCGCGCTGGTCAGGCCACCGGCGAACGCCGCCAGGCCCAGCGTCACCCAGGTGATCCAGCGCCGCTTCGGCTGCTGCGGTTCCGGTGGTTCGGGCTCGCTCGGCTCCGGGAGGTCCCAGGCGAACGGCGCGACACCGAGCGGGTCCCACGCGGGCGGGGACTTCTGCTCGACGTCCGCGGTCTGCTCGGCTCCCGGGTAGACCCAGGTGTTCTCGCCCACCTGCGTCGCCTCGGGCGCCGGCGCGGTGGTCGGTGCCGCGGACATCGGAGCTGCGGCGGCCGGTATCGCGTTGCAGTCCCCGTAGGAGCGGTGGATCAGGTAGAACGCGCCCAAGCCCACCGCGAGCCCGATGATCCCCGGCGAGCTGATCAGCCAAAGCACGCTGGGGAGCAGCAGCAGCACCAGGATCACCGCGAGGGTGCCCGAGGTCGGCTCCGGCCTCGGCTTGGCCGTGCCGGGCAGCGATTCGCTCTCCTTCGGGAACAGCAACCAGCCCAGCAGGTAGAGCACGACGCCCGCGCCGCCGTAGATGGCCGCCAGGACGAACGCGACCCGGACCAGGATGGGATCGATGCCGTACCGGAGGGCGATCGCCGCGGAGACACCACCGACCTTGCCGCCGGAACGCGGCCGGACCGGGCGGGTCGCCCAGAAGTCCCGCATGGTGTCCTCGAACGCCGCGGCTCCGGCGCGCTTCGTCGTGCTCATGTCCACCACTATCGGTCCTCGGCGACACCCGGAGCATCAGGGACGCCCCTGATCCGGCCCGGAATGTCAGGGACGGTCCCTGATGCCCGCGCTCGCGCGGGCGTGTGACCATCGATCCCGTGAGAGACCAGCTGAACCAGCAGCGCGCCGCCGAGGTCGACACCGGGCCAGGAGCTGCCACGAAGCCGATGGCGCAGCAGCGCCCGCGGAGCGTGGAGCAGCTGCGCAGGCGCCGCAGCGGACGTCTGGTCGCCGGGGTCGCCAGCGGGGTGGCCGAGCACCTCGGGGTGCCGGTGCTGTGGGTGCGCGGCGGGTTCGCCGTGCTCGCGGTGTGCGGCGGGGCGGGCATCCTGGCCTACTCGCTGCTGTGGGTGTTCGTGCCGCAGTCCGTCGGCGCGGAGAAACCCGTCACGACCCGGGAGCGGCAGCAGGGCTTCGGCGTGATCCTGCTCTGCCTCGGCGCGATGGTCGCGGTAGGCGGGCTGATCTCGATGCCCGCCTGGCTCGGCGCGCCGCTGGTGGTGGTGCTCATCGGTGCCGCCGTGGTGTGGCGGGAGGCCGACGAGTCGCAGCGCCGCCGCTGGCGGCAGGGCGCGCGGACCAACGTGGTCGGCGCGCTGCTGGGCGGCGGTGGCCGGAAGGCCATGATCCGCGTGCTCGCCGGCGCGGCGCTGGTCATCGCGGGCATCGTGGCGGTGCTGATGGGCTCGACCTCGATGGACGAGGTGCGCTTCGCGCTGCTCGCGGTGGGCGCGACGCTGGTCGGCGTCGCGGTGCTGACCGTGCCGTGGTGGGTGCGGCTGGTGCGCGACCTCGACATCGAGCGGGCCAGCCGGATCCGCTCCCAGGAACGCGCCGAGATCGCCGCGCACCTGCACGACTCGGTGCTGCAGACGCTGGCGCTGATCCAGAAGCAGGCCGAGTCCGAGCGCGAGGTGCGGCGGCTGGCCCGCGGGCAGGAGCGCGAGCTGCGGAACTGGCTGTACGGCCCGGACGGCTACGGCTCGCAGCGGCAGGCCGTGGACGACGCGCCCGCGGCCACGTTCTCCGCCGAGCTGACCCGGATCTGCGGCGAGGTCGAGGACAGCTTCGCGATCAAGGTCCAGCAGGTGGTGGTCGGCGACTGCGACGTGGACGAGCGGTTGACCGCGCAGCTCGCCGCCGCCCGGGAGGCGGTCGTCAACGCCGCCAAGCACGCCCGGGTCGCGGAGGTGAGCGTGTACGCGGAGGTGGAGGCCGCGCAGGTCTCGGTGTTCGTCCGCGACCGCGGCGCCGGGTTCGACCCGGCCAGCGTGCCCGCCGACCGGCACGGGCTGGCCGACTCGATCCGCGGCCGCATGCAGCGGCACGGCGGGAAGGTCAAGGTGCGCACCTCGCCGGGCGAGGGCACCGAGGTGCAGATGGAAATGCCGAGGGCGGCGTGAACTCGCGTACGCTGCGGACGAACCCAGCGATGGAGGATGTTGATCGTGACCGGTGAAGACACCACCGCCCCGCACCAGGTCCGGGTGTTCCTGGTCGACGACCACGCGCTGTTCCGCACCGGGGTGCGCGCGGAGCTGGCCGCCGCCGAGCAGGTCGAGGTGATCGGCGAGGCCGGATCGGTGGCCGAGGCGGTCGCGGGCATCGCGCACTTCAAGCCCGAGGTCGTCCTGCTCGACGTGCACATGCCCGACGGCGGCGGTGCCGAGGTGCTGCGGCAGGTGCGCGGTCAGCAGCCGGACGTGGTGTTCCTGGCGCTGTCGGTCTCCGACGCCGCCGAGGACGTGATAGCGGTGATCCGCGGCGGCGCCCGCGGCTACGTCACCAAGACCATCTCCGGGCGGGAGCTCGCCGACGCGATCGTGCGGGTGCGCGCCGGGGACGCGGTGTTCTCGCCGCGGCTGGCGGGATTCGTGCTGGACGCCTTCTCCGAAGGGCCGAACTCGGCACCCGTCGGCGACCCCGAGCTGGACCTGCTCACGCCGCGCGAGCGCGAGGTGCTGCGACTGCTGGCGCGCGGGTACGCGTACAAGGAGATCGCCTCCGAGCTGTTCATCTCCGTCAAGACGGTGGAGACGCACGTGTCCAGCGTGCTGCGCAAGACCCAGCTGTCCAACCGGTACGAGCTGTCGCGCTGGGCCTCCGACCGCCGCCTGGTGTGAAAGCTGTTCTTGTGCAGCGGTGCCGGTAACGGGATCTCAGAACCCGCGGCGGTGGGCCGCTTTGACGACGACTGACAAAACCCGGGATCAGCAGGACCAGACGCGCATCGGTACGAAACCGGTGGCGCGACCCGAGCGGTCCAGCAGCCGACCCATGCGCTTGACCGTTCGCAGGTTCACCAGCGTGTCGTGCACGACGAGAGCGGGGAAGTTGCGCGTCGCGGCCTGCTCGAACTGCTGGATAGCGCTGATCGACGGCAGCCAGACCGTGGCGACCAGGTTGTGCTCGCCGGTGACCGCCGCGCACATCCGGACCGGTGCGAGGCCGGCCAACCCGGCCCCGACGCGGTCCACGTCGAGCGCGGCGACCCGCCCGCGCAAGGTGGCGGTGACCGGCAGCCCGACCAGCGGTGCGGCCACCTCGCAGCGCAGGGCGAGCACGCGCGAGCGCAGCATCGCGGTGATCCGGCGGCGAGCGGTCGCCTGGCTGGTACCGGCCTCGTCGGCGAGCTGGGCGTAGGAGGTGCGGCCGTCCGCGGACAGCAGGCCCGCCAACTTCCGGTCTAGGCCGGTGAACGCGATCGACGGGGCAGGCTGCTGGCCGAAACCGGGGTCCAGCGCGACGTGCGCCGAAGCGCCCAGCGCGTGCAGCCGCCAGTTCGCCCCCTCGCTGTAGAACCGGGTGACCAGCGCGGTCGTGGTGGCGGTCAGGCCGGGGACCTGCTCGACGTGCTGGACCAGGTAGTGGTTGAGCGCTTCGAGGTCCTGCGCGGCGACGGTGAGCAGCAGGTCCTGCGTGCCGGCGGTGATCTCCACGGAGATGCAGCAGGAGTCCTCGGCCAGCGTCGTCGCGACCTGCTCCTTGGTGCCCGGACAGCACCGGGCCGTCACCAGCGCGACGGTGCCGCCGGTGGACAGCGCGCGGAAGTACGCGGTCGTCCAGGCGTCACCGCGGGCGGCGAGCCGGTCCCAGCGCCGGGCCACCGCCTCCGCCGAGCGGACGCCCAGCGAGGTGGCCACCGCGGACCACGACGCCCGGGGCCAGACCTGCAGCGCGTTCACCAGCGCCAGGTCGGACTCGCTGAGCATGACCGTTCTCCGCGCCACAGCCGGGGATCATGACGGATTCCCCGACATTCGACAACGCTTGCGCCGCGTTCGCCGACCATGCCGCCATCCGGATGGAAGGAGGCGCTGGTGACCGCCGCACCGCAGCCCACTGGTACGGAACTCCTCGCCCGCCTGGACCGGCTCCCGGTCGGCAGACCGCATCGCAGGCTGATGCTGCAGGGCGGGCTCGGCTACCTCTTCGAGTCCTACGACGCCGTGCTGCTCGGATACGCGGCCTCGGCCGTGGTGGCCATCTGGTCGGTCGGGTCCGGGCTGGCCGGGTGGCTGCTGGCCTCGGTGTTCATCGGCTACCTGATCGGTGCGCTGGCCGCGGGCGTGCTCGCCGACCGCATCGGGCGCCGCCGCGTGCTGATGTACGCGCTGCTGGTCTACGTCGGGTTCACGCTCGTCGCGGCGACCGCGTCCAGCCCGGGGGAGCTGATCCTCTGGCGGGTGCTCAGCGGGATCGGGATCGGCGCGGAAGCGACCATGATCGTGCCCTACATCTCGGAGTTCCTGCCCGCCCGCAACCGGGGCCGCAACATCGGCAACACGATGCTGTTCCTCGGGTTCGGCTACATCCTGGCCGGGCTGACCGCGGTCACCGTGATCAGCCCGAACCCGGAGCCGGGTTGGCGCATCGCGTGCATCATCTGCGTCGCTCCCGTCCTGCTGCTGCTCTGGTGGCGCCGGGATCTGCTGGAGTCGCCGCGCTTCCTGATCAGCCAGGGGCGCATCGCCGAAGCCGCCGCGATCGTCGAGCGCTTCGAACGGGAAACCGCGGTCGAGGGCGAGCTGCCTCCGGTCCCGGCGGCCGCCGGGCCGACGGGGAAACCCGCGCCCCGGCGGAACGTGCTGCGGCAGTTCGCCGCGTTGTGGGGACCGGGGCTCGCGGTCCGCACCGGCGTCGTGTGCGTGGTGTGGTTCGCCATCCAGGCGACCCACTACGGCTACGGCACCTGGCTGCCCACCCTCCTGGTGCTCAAGGGCTTCACGATCACCAAGAGCTTCTCCTTCGCGCTGGCCAGCGCGGTCGCGCAGGTCCCCGGCTACTACCTCGCGGCCGCCATCAGCGAACGCATCGACCGCAAGTGGACGATCGTGGTGTTCATGTGCGGCAGCATCGCCTGCGCGGCCGGGCTGGCCGTCGCCGCCGATGAGGTGGCCATCTTCTGCTTCGTCGTCGCGCTCTCGTTCTTCATGAACGGCGTCGCCGGGCCGCTGTACGCCTACACCTCGGAGATCTACCCGACGGAGTCCCGGGCGACCGGGATGGGCCTGGCCAGCGCGACCGCCCGCGTCGGGGCGATCATGGCGCCGGTGGCCATCGGCTACCTGCACGACGACCTCGGCTTCGCCGGGGTTTTCGCCATGCTGTGCGGACTCCTGCTGATCGGCGCCCTGGTGCTCGCCCTGCTGGGGCTGCGCACCGCGGGACGGAGCTTGGAAGCGATGCACGCCGGACCGGCCGCCGCGAGAACCCGCGACGACCAGCCGGCCTGACGCCCGGAGACGGTCACTTCATCGGGTGGTTGGTGGCCAGTTCGGCGTAGATCTGGGAACCGCGCATCAGGGCGAGGTGGAGCCTGGCCCAGCCCTTCGGCGGCTCGATCGGCGGGAGCTCCTCGGTGCTGGTGCGCACCTCGGTGCGGTCGTCCTCCGGCATCTTCTCCTCCTCGGCAGTGGTGGTTCCGGGCGACGGCGAGCGGCGGGTCAGCAGCACGCCGACCAGCACGACCGCCATGCCCAGCAGGATTCGCAGTCCCAGCTCCTCGCCGAGCAGCAGCCAGCCGAGCAGGACCGAGACGATCGGCATCAGGTAGGCCACCGTCGAGGCGGTGGTGGCGCCCTCGTCGCTGATGATCCGGTAGTTCAGCGCGAACGCGATGCCGGTGCCGAAGACGCCCAGCACCGCGGCCGAGACCAGCGCCAGCAGGTCCCAGTGCACCGGCCGCAGCCCGTCCAGCGGCAGCGCCACGACGGCGTAACCGGTGGCGGCGATCATCTGCATCGTGGCCAGCACCAGCGGCGGCAGGCCGTGCCCGCCGGTCAGGTTCCGTCCGATGTAGACGTACCCGATGCCGTAGCTGACCGCCGCGCCCAGGCAGGCGAGCACGCCCCAGCTGAGCAGGCTGGTGCCCTGCCACGGCGCGAAGATCAGCAGCACGCCGAGGAATCCCAGCAGCAGCCCGCCGATCCGGGCCGGTGGCAGCGCCTCGCGGCTGACCAGCAGCCCGAACAGCACGGTCCACAGTGGAGTAGTGGCGTTGAGGACCCCGGTCAGCCCGGAGTCGACCGTCTGCTCGCCGATGCCGAACAGCACCCAGGGCAGGGCGCTGGCGAACAGCGCGGCGACCGCGACGTGCCGCCACAGCGTGCGGTCGCGGCTGACCTGCAACCCGCGGACCGCGCACAGCGCCAGCAGCACCAGCGCGCCGAGCACGATGCGCACCAGCGCGATCTGCGTGGGCGCCAGCGCCGTCAGGGCCAGCTTGATCAGCAGGAAGCTGGATCCCCACAGCAGCGCCAGCGCGCCGAGCCGGAAGTAGTTCGTCGGGTTGTTCATGGCCTCTCCGGGTTCGCGGAAACCCCGTGCGCGGGGCGTCGGGTTCGCCGGGACAGTAGGTCGCGATTCCTTCGGCCTTCGCCGAACCGTTCGCTCGCCCTCTACGTTCCACCCAACGGCGCGTTAGAACAAGTGAATTAAAATCAACGAACGTTTCAGATTTGCTGTAGTGTTGGCGGCATGTTGGACGTACGCCGCATGCAGGTCCTGCGCGCCGTGGTCACCAGCGGCTCGGTCAGCGCCGCCGCGACCAACCTCGGCTACACCCCGTCGGCGATCAGCCAGCAGCTCGCCACGCTGGAGCGGGAAGCGGGCACCCCGCTGCTGGAGAAGGTCGGCCGCGGGCTCAGGCCGACCCCGGCCGGGGTGCTGCTGGCCGAGCGGGCCGGGCAGATCGCCGAGCTGCTCAGCAGCGCGGAGGTGGAGCTGGCCGACATCCGGGCCGGGCGCACCGGCCTGCTCCGGGTGCGGTTCTTCCACACCGCGTCGGTCGGCCTGGTCCCGGCCGCGGTCGCCAAGTTCCGCGCCGAGCACCCGGAGGTGCAGCTGGACCTCCAGCTGCAGGACGCGGGCCTGATCGACGACCTGGCGGCGGGGGAGTCGGACGTGGCGATCGTGGTGGCGGGCGACCAGGAGCCCGAGCGGCGCGGCGTGCGGTTCGTGCACCTCACCGACGACCCGTACCGGGTGGTGCTGCCGCGGAACCACCCGATGGCGGACCAGGAGTGCATCGACCTGGCGCAACTGGCCGCCGAACCGTGGGTCAACAGCGCGATGAACACCGGCGACATCTGCGGTCGGCTGCTCCAGGAGGCCTACGCCAGCGCCGGTTTCACGCCGAAGGTGGCGCTGGAAGCGGACGGGACCTACTCCGCGCAGGGATTCGTCGCCGCCGAGCTCGGCGTGTCGCTGGTGCCGCGCCTGGGACTGGACGTGGTGCACCCGGGCGTCGTCATCCGCGCGGTCCGCCGCCCGGAGCCCGTCCGGCGCCTCTACGCGGCGGCTCGCGAAGCCATCGCCGACCTCCCGGCCACCAAGTCCCTGCTGGCCACCCTGCGCGAAGCCGCGAACTGACCGTCAGGTCCGGCTGTCGGTGTTGATCAGCGGCTTGCCGTCCTGCGTGGTGACCATGCCCAGCGAGTGCTGCTCGACGAGCTTCTTGCCGTCCTTGGTGAACTGCAGCGTCACAACCACGCTGGTCCCGGTCCGCACCGGCTTGCCGAGGATCTCCACGGCGTCGATGGTCTTCCAGAACGCCTCGTAGCTGTCCTTGCCCTGCGCCTGCAGCTTCGGGCCGAGCAGCTTCCACGCCTGGTCCAGCTTCTTGGGCACCAGCGAGTAGTACCGGGACACCACTCCGACGATCTCCTCGTCGGACGGCTGCTTCGCAGTGGTCGTCGGCGGAGCGGTGGTCGTCGTCGTCCTGGTCGCCGAGGTGGTGGGCGCGGTGGAGGTGGTCGTGGCAGCGGCGGGTGTCGTCGGCGCGGCCTCGCCGGACGGCGCGGGCGGCTGGGGCGGGTTCTGCTGCCCCTGCGTGGAGCCGTCGCCGAAGGCGTTCGCGGCGAGCACGCCCACGAGCACCGCGACGATGATCGCCACCACCCACAGCACCGCCTGCTTGTAGCTGCGCCGCGGCGCCGCGGCGGCGGCCGGGACCGCACCGCCGACCATCGTCGGCGGGTTCGCCGGGGTCGGCGGGCCCACGCGGGTACCGGCCGGCTGGGCGTGCGGCGCCGCGGGGCGCTGCCAGCCCGCGCTCGGCGAGGCGGTCGGGATGGGGCGGCCGTCGAGCACCGCCTGCAGCAGGTCGCGGGCCTGGGCCATGGTCGGCCGGTCCACCGGGTCCGGCAGCAGCATCTGCATCAGCACCGGCGTCATGGGCCCGGCCTGGCGCGGCGGGTCGAACTGACCGCGCGCCACCCGGTGCAGCAGGCTGATCGCGTTCTCGTCGGTGCCGAACGGCGGGCCGCCCTCGATCGCCGCGTACAGCGTCGAACCCAGCGAGAAGACGTCCGAGGCGGGTGCCGGATCGCGGCCCAGCGCCACTTCCGGCGCCAGGTACGCGGGGGTGCCCGCCAGGATGCCGCTCTTGGTGACCGCGACGTCCCCGATCGCCCGGGAGATGCCGAAGTCGGTGATCTTGGCGATGTCGTTGTCGCCGAGCAGGACGTTGCCCGGCTTCAGGTCGCGGTGCACGATGCCCGCCATGTGCGCGGCGGCCAGCGCGCCGGCCACCTGCACGCCGATCCGGGCCACCTGCAGCGGTGGCAGGACGCCCTGCTCGTCGATGACCGACGCGAGGCTTCGCGAAGGCAGGTACTCCATGACCAGCACCGGCTGGCCCTCGTCCTCGGCCACGTCGAACACGACGATCGCGTTCTGGTGCTGCAACCGTGCGGCGATGCGGCCTTCGCGCATCGACCGCTGACGGGCTTCTTCGGTCTCTTCGGGGGTATAGCCGGGCTGCAGCAACAGCTGCTTCACCGCGACTGTGCGGTGCAGACGCTCATCGACGGCCTGCCACACCACTCCCATGGCGCCGCTGCCGATCTTCTGCTGCAAGCGGTACCGGCCTGCGATCAAACGACCTTCGGCGCTCACCGGTTCTCCTGGTACTGGCTCTGCTGCCTGATCTGCCTATTCCGAATTGCGGACTGACCGGACCCCCGTGGCCAGCTTCACCCAACGGGGTGCAACGTTACTGGGCACCAAGCACACCAGTACACACCGGGGCGACCAACGACACCGGCCGGGGCGCCCACCTCGCGGTGCGCGCCCCGGCCGGTGCTGTCTTGAGCCGGACTAGTTCTCCGAACCCGAGTCGGAGTTCGACGACGGCGGCGACGTCGGCTCGTCCTGATCGGAGGACGGCGTCTCCTCGGCGCTGGTCGTCGGCTTGGACGACGTCGTCGGCCGGGAGCTGGTCGTCGGCCTGGACGAGGTGGTCGGCGTGTCCTCCTCCGACGTCCGGGTCTGCCGCGTGGTGGGCGGAGCCTCCTCGCTGACCGTCTCCTCCACCGAAGTCGGCGGCGGCATGATCTCGCTGGTCGGCGTCAGGTTGCCCGCCGGCTCCGGCTTCTGGCCGTTCATCAGCGCGGAGGTCACCAGCACCGCGATCACCGCGACCGCGACCAGCGCGATACCCGAGATCACCACCGGCCGCTTGCTCTTGCGCGGCTTCTCGTAGATCGCCGCGTCACCGCGGGTGTCCGCGCCCATGTACGAGGTGGCGTCCTCGTACGGCCGCTCCGAGTACGGGTCGTCCTCGTAGTAGGCGACCGCGGTGCCGTCCTGACCGACGACGCTGGTCGCCTGGTCGGGACCGGGCTCCGGCGCCAGCGCGGGCGGGATCGGCGCGGCCATGGTCGGGATCGAGCTCGCCGATCCGCCGTCGGCCACCGCCTGCACCATCTCGCGGACCTGCGCCATGTCCGGCCGGTCCTCGACGCGGTTGGCCATCATCGCCATCAGCGGGTGGGTCATCGGCCCGGCCTGCTGCGGCGGCTCGACCCGGCCCGCGGCCACCGCGTGCAGCAGCGCGAGGGTGTTCTCGTTCAGGCCGAACGGCGGGTGGCCCTCGATCGCGGCGTACAGCGTCGCCCCGAGCGAGAAGACGTCGGAGGCGGGCGTCGGCTCCTGGCCCATCGCCACGTCCGGCGACAGGTAGGCGGGCGTGCCCGCCAGCATGCCGGTCTTGGTGACCTGCACGTCGCCCTGCGCCCGCGAGATGCCGAAGTCGGTGATCTTCACGTCACCGTTGTCGCCGAGCAGGATGTTGCCCGGCTTGATGTCGCGGTGCACCACTCCGGCCGCGTGCGCGGCGCCCAGCGCCGAGGCGACCTGCGCACCGATCCGCGCCACCTCGCGAGGCGGCAGCGGTCCGTGCTCGGCCATCATCGCCGCGAGGCTCGTGGAGGGCAGGTACTCCATGACCAGGACCGGCTGACCCTCGTCCTCGGCCACGTCGTAGACCGAGATGGCGTTCGGGTGCTGGAGCCGGGCTGCGATCCGGCCTTCCCGCATAGCCCGCTGCCGCGCTTCCTCGGCCTCACCCGGATCCAATCCGGGCTGCAGGAGCAACTGCTTGACCGCGACCGTGCGGTGCAGGCGTTCGTCCACACACTCCCACACCACGCCCATCGCGCCACTGCCGATGCGTCGCTGCACTCGGTAGCGTCCGGCGACCAGGCGACCTTCGTCGCTCACCGACGTCTCCCCGTACTGCTATCGATGCCCAGCGGGATCAGCGAGCATCCGGGATGATGATCCCGGGCAACGCGGCCCCCACCGGACATCAGCGGATTTGGCGGACCGGCACCGGTCCTCCGACATGTACACGTTCTCAGCGCGGGCCGGGTTGGCCGGGTGGGCCGGTGACCGAACCGCGCTACGGGAGCCTAGCCGACGCCGAATCGGCGTAGGTCCGAACTGGAAAAGATCTGCGCAACCTTTCCCGACGTTACTCCGCGGCATCACGGCGGTCGCCCGATCGGGTCGCTTCTCACAGCCGTTTGCGCAGGTGATGTTGGTCTTGGCGGGTCGGGAAGACCACCCGTTGCGGGGGTCGAACCGGTTGTGCCCGACAACGATATCCGCGTTGCCCGGTTCGCCTCGGTCCGCACCGCGGGATTCCGGCGCCTCCGGTCGTTGCCGCATTGTTGTCTCCAGCGGTGCCGATCGGTCACTCAGCGTGACACCGTGTGCCGGGCCCCGAGCAGCTCGGCGCCGGTGATCTTCGGGGTGGAGTCCGACTCGACGGTCAGCCGCTGCTGCAGCCGCACCCGGTCACCTGCCGGGTACCGCACCTCGACCTCGGCCAGCACCGCCCCGCCCGGCTCGATCCGGAGCTTGCTCTCGTCCACCACCACCGATTCGGCCGCCCGCCACGCCCGCACCACCGAGGTCTGCTGCCCGGCGACGAGCTCCGGAGCGACCATCGACAGCGCGCCGGTCGCATCGCCGACCAGGCGGCGGTAGAACTCGGCGACCACGTTGCGCGCCGACTTCGCGCTGCCCGCCGCCGGGTTGGCGACCATCGGCTGCAGGGGTTCCGACCGCTCGACGGTGGTGTCGCCGGTCGCGGCACCGGCGAAGCCGCCGTTGCCCGCGAACGGCCAGCGCGCATCCCGCACCAGGTCCGGCCGGAGCGCGAGCGCGCCCGTGATCGGTGCGGCGGCGGCCGGGCGGGGCGCGTCGGCGGGGTGCGCGACGAGCGTCGCGGTGGCGGCGGTCGCGCCGAGAAGCAGCAGCACGCCCAGCGTTCCGAAGGCGATCCGACGGGCCGGGGGCGAGGCGTCCGCAGCGTCGTCGTCCTGCAGGAGCTGGTCGGCGAGCCGCTCGTGCTTGAGTGAGATGGGGGTGCGGCGCATCAGCTCGGCGACGCTGATCGAGCCCGGGCCCCGCTGATCGCGCCGGCGACCGGACGAAGGAGTCTCCACGCCGTGAACACGTACCCCGGCGCACCCCCGCGCCGGAAGGGGTTCTGCCGAGTTCACCGGAAGGGGCCGCTCGCTGTCCCCGAACGGAGCAATGCCGAGCACCATCCGTGATCGGATTTTCGTCAGCCGAGCCGCTTGTCCGAGTTGATCAACGGCTGCTCGCCGCGCGCGTAGCGCAGTTCGCGCCGCTCGGTCCGCACCGAGCCGTCCGGATCGGTCACCCGCAGCGTGTGCACGGTGCTGGTCGGGGTGACGTAGACGTCGACGACCTCGATCGACTCGGCGCCGGAGTACCTGGCGGCGAAGGCCTCGTAGCCGTCCTCCGCCAGCTGCCCGGTGGTCAGCGCGTACGCGGAGCGCAGGTCGCCGCGCCCGATCGCGGCGTAGTAGTCGTCGCTGCGCCGCTTCATCCCCTCGGTGTCGGTGAACGACAGCAGCTGCGGCATCTCGGTGGTCCGGGGACGCGTGGTCGTGGGCGTCGGACGGGCGGAGCCGGTCGGCCTGGGAGCCGTGGCCGTCCCGGGAGCCGGGGGCGGGCCGACCGCATCGGACGGAGGCTTCGGGAGCACCGAGCCGGTCGGGCGCACCACCGCCTGGGGACGCGTCGGATCACCGGTGAGGAAGTAGCGATCGCGCTCGTCGTCCGGCAGCAGCGGTGGGTACTCCCCGCCGCGCGGCATCGGGCCGGTCGGCAGGTCCATGCCGTCGATCCGCGTCGTGCCGGACAGCATCGAGGTGACCAGCACCAGCCCGCCCAGCGCCGCCGCCGACGAAGCGATCGCGAACCACGCCGCCTGCCGCCAGCTGCGCGGCGGCGTCACCGAGGCGGGCACCATTCCCAGGTCGAACTTGTGCAGGCCGCCGACCGGCGCGGTGTCCACCAGCGGGTCGGGCGCGGCGAGCGCGCGCGGCGCAGCCGGCGTCCGGTCGATCGCCGATCCGGTCCGGCGGTGCCTGCCGCCCGCCGGGGTCTGCGGGGCCGGCGGCCAGTCGAGCTGACCGCTCCAGCCGAGGGTTCTGCCGCTGTGCATCGGAGGCCTCGACTTCCTGCGTCACGCCGTGTCGACTACGTGGAATGCCTCGGCCAACCGGCCGGGCATGCCGTGCTGCTCGGCGGTTCGGGCCAGGTGCCGCCTGATCATGTCCGCCAGATCGGGGAGGTGCGCGGTCTGCGAGCGGTGCGCGGCCAGCGCGGCCAGCTTGGCCTCGAAGTGGTCGGTGATGTCGACCGCGCGGTTGACCCGGTCCGCCGGGGACTCGGACAGCCACAGCTGGTCGACGGTCCACGGCTCGAAGCCGGCTTCGAGCAGCTCGGGGAAGGCGAAGGCGTTGCGGGCGTCCGGGTAGATGGCGGCCAGCGCGGCCTCGCCGACCGCGCGGTGGTCCGGGTGCGACACCGGCAGGTGCGCCCAGTTGATCTCCGGGGAGTGCGTGATCACCCGGTTCGGGCGGAACTCGCGGATCACCTTCGCGATGTCCCGGCGCAGGCCGAGGTTCGCGACGACCTGGCCGTCCTGGTAACCGAGGAAGCGCACGTCGTCGACGCCGACAGCGGCTGCGGCGGCCCGCTGCTCGTCCTGCCGCATCCGGGGCACGTCCTCGCGCGGGGTGTCGTCGAAACCGCCCGCGTCACCCGAGGTGCAGATGCAGTAGCCGACCGTCACGCCGGCGGCGGTCCAGGAGGCCACGGTGCCCGCGGCGCCGAAGTCGACGTCGTCGGGGTGCGCGGTGACCACGAGGGCGCGTTGGAACCCGGCAGCCGAGCCCGACGGAGTGGTCATGGTCACAGCCTACGGCGCAGCTGCGAAAACTCCGGAGCGGGGTCGTCCGTGTGCGACGAGTGATCGATGCGGGCCGTTCGGAGGTTCGATCTGACCCGAACGGCCCAGTTTCGTATCGCCTGTCAGTACTGACCGTTGCGGAACCGGCTCTGCGTGGTCTGGAGCGCCTTGATCGAGCCGAGCCCGCCACCCGCGCCCAGGATCATCGCGAAGATGTCGGCGCCGAAGCTACCGCCCGCGGCGATCAGGAACGCCAGCAGCGTCACGCCCAGGCCGGCCCCGGCGATGGGGAACCGCTTCTTGGCGAAGTCGGCGGCGGGCTGGCCGCCGGGCCGCTTCTTCGCCGCAGACGTCAGCATCGCGAGGTAACCCGCGTGCCCGGCGGCGGCGAGCACTGCGGCGAGTGTCACGAGGAACGCCACTAGAGCAACAACCATGGGAACAGTCTGCCTTGTTCCGCTGCTGCCCGGTATGGGTGATATCCCTGAATCTCCTCGTCCGGGTCCGCGCGCGGTCCTCGTGAGCTGCGCTCGGAGCTGCCGAAGGCGGGGCCTGAAGTGCTGGCTTCCGCGCCGGGCGCCGCACCGGCAGCCCCGGAATTGCTTGCCCTCAGCCCCTGGATTGAGACCCGAGTCACGCCTAGGTTCTGAAGGCTATGAGTGATCGCTCGACCGGAACGGATCGAACCGACACTGCGCCCGCCACGGGTCTGGCGGGCAAACGGGCCCTGGTCACCGGCGCGGCCAGCGGGATCGGCGCGGCGGTGGCCCGGCGGCTGGCCGACGCCGGGGCGGAGGTCGTCGCCGTCGACCGGGCCGCGGCCAAGGTCGAGGCGCTCGCGACCGAGATCGGGGCCGAAGCCCTGGTGGTCGACCTCAACGACGCGGAGGCCGCCGCGGACCTAGGCGACCGCGCCGACATCGTGGTCAACAACGCGGGCATGCAGCACGTGGCACCGGTCCACGAGTTCCCGGCGGACGTCTTCAGCAGCATGCTGCGGGTGATGGTGGAGTCGCCGTTCCGGATCGTGCGAGCTGCGCTGCCGGGCATGTACAGCCGCGGCTGGGGGCGCATCATCAACATCTCCTCCGTGCACGGCAAGCGCGCCTCGCCGTACAAGAGCGCCTACGTCACCGCCAAGCACGCGATCGAGGGGCTGTCCAAGTCGATCGCGCTGGAAGGTGCGGCGTACGGCGTGACGTCGAACTGCCTGTGCCCCGGGTTCGTCCGCACTCCGCTGGTGGAGCGCCAGGTCGCCGAGCAGGCCCGGTTGCACCGGGTGCCCGAAGCCCAGGTGGTGGAGGACGTCCTGCTGTCGCGAACCCCGGTGAAGCGCCTGGTGGAACCCGACGAGGTCGCCGCGCTGGCGATCTGGCTGTGCGGACCGGGCACCGCGTCCATCAGCGGTGCCTCGTTCTCGATCGACGGCGGCTGGACCGCGAACTGACCACTGGATCCCGGTTCGGCAGAGAGGACGTCGCGATGACCACCAAGTCAGCTCCGGGGAGATCGTCCACCGCGCGGGTGGTGGTGGCGAGCCTGGTCGGCACCACCGTCGAGTGGTACGACTTCTTCCTCTACGGCTCGGCCGCCGCGCTGGTGTTCAACAAGCTGTTCTTCCCGGCGCACGACCCGCTGGTCGGCACCATGCTGGCGTTCATCACCTACGCGGTCGGGTTCATCGCGCGGCCGCTGGGCGGGCTGGTGTTCGGCCACTACGGCGACCGGCTCGGCCGCAAGAAGCTGCTGGTGCTGAGCCTGATCATGATGGGCGGCGCGACGTTCCTGATCGGCCTGCTGCCCACGTACCAGGCGGCTGGCGTGGTGGCTCCGCTGCTGCTGACCGCGCTGCGGCTGGTGCAGGGCTTCGCGATCGGCGGCGAGTGGGGCGGTGCGGTGCTCATCGTCTCCGAGCACGGTTCCGCGCGGCACCGCGGTTTCTGGGCGTCGTGGCCGCAGGCGGGCGTGCCGCTGGGCAACCTGCTGGGCACCGCGGTGCTGGCGGTGCTGGCCGCGGTGCAGACCGAGGAGGCCTTCCTGGCCTGGGGCTGGCGGGTCGCCTTCCTGCTGTCCGGGGTGCTGGTGCTGATCGGCCTGTGGGTGCGGCTGGCGGTCGCGGAGTCGCCGGTGTTCCTGGAAGCGGCCAGCAAGGCCGCGGAGCGGGGCGAGGCGGACAAACCGCCGATCCTGGAGGTGCTCCGCCGGTACCGCAGCGAGGTCCTCACGGCGATGGGCGCCCGGTTCGCGGAGAACGTCGTCTACTACGTCCTGACCTCGTTCGTGCTCACCTACGTCGCGGTGTTCCTGGAGCTGCCGCGCGGTCTGGCGCTGAACGCGTCGCTGATCGCCGCGGTGGTGCACTTCATCAGCATTCCGCTGTGGGGCGCGCTGTCGGACCGGATCGGGCGGCGGCCGGTGTACCTGGTGGGCGCGATCGGCACCGGTGTCTGGGCCTTCGCGTTCTTCACGATGCTGGACACCAGGTCGTTCTTCGTGATCACCTTCGCCACCACGGTCGGCCTGGTGCTCCACGGCGCGATGTACGGCCCGCAGGCCGCGTACTTCGCGGAGCTCTTCGGCACCCGCGTGCGGTACTCGGGGGCGTCGATCGGCTACCAGCTGGCGTCGATCGTGGCCGGCTCGCTGGCCCCGATCATCGCGACCGCGCTGCTGGCCGGCTTCGGCTCGGCGGTGCCGATCTCGATCTACGTGGCGCTGTGCTCGCTGGTCACCATCATCGCGGTGGTGCGCTCGCCGGAGACCCACAAGCGCGACCTGTCGGCCGACCACGGCGTCTGACGGCCGGGTGGGCGGCCGGTCCGGCCGCCCACCCGTCGATCACGCCGTTGCCCGGGGGTCCGCCCGGGATGCGGCTCTGGAGCGAGCGGAGCGTTCGCGGGTGAGCGGTCCGCTCGCTGCAGAACAGCCGTGCGGTGTGAGGCTGAACCCGGGGGTTCAGTGGCCCAGGCGGCCGCGGCCCAGGCGGAGCAGGATCATCGCGAGCTCGCGGCCCTCCGGGCCGAGTTCGCGGTAGCGGGCGAGCACGTCCATCTCGCGGTTGTAGACGATGCGCGGACCGCCTGCGGCCATGCGGGCCTGGCCGATCTGGCGGGAGACCTCGGCGCGGCGCTTGATCAGGCGCAGGATCTCGGCGTCCAGGTGGTCGATCTCCCCGCGGAAGTCGTCGATGGTCGCCGCGGTCTGCTCGGCCTGCGGCTGGTCACCGTCCACTGTGGCGTTCATCGGGCGTTGTCCTCCAGCTCCGGCCCCAAGTCCCGGCCCGGGAACGCGAAACGCCCCGGGTCCTAGGGACTCCGAGGCGTTCGTAGTGGTTTTCGAGCTCACGCAACTACGGGCGCCGGAGTCCCGGGCCCGTAGAAAAACTCGTAAGTCTGCGCTCGCACGGCTCCAGTGTGCCACAACTCGCCTGCGCACAGCGATGAGGTGGACCACTCATCCCACTGGGTGAACAAATCGGTGTATCGATCACTTGTTCGAGTTATTCCGGTGGAGTCGGTGCTGAGCTGCCGGGATCTTGGGGTTCATGGAGATCGACGCACCGCCGCGGGTCGCTCGCGGCCCGCTGTCCGCACTGCCCCGCACGACGAGTTCGGAGGACCCCGTGAAGATCAGATCGCATTCCGCCCGGCGCAGCTCTCGACCGGTTCCGGCACCGCCCGCTGCGCGGCGTTGCGGCGAACGCTGCGGAACACCAGAACGCCGGTGGCGAGGGCGGCCACCGTGGTCAGCGCGATCACCGTCCAGCCGTAGCCGACCGCGCGGGCCGCTTCGCCGAACAGCACCGCGACGGTCGTCTGCACGCCTGCCCACAGCATCGCCGCGATCGCCACCAGTCCGAGGAACCGGCGGTACGGCATCCGCAAGGTGCCCACCACCGCCGGGACGACCGCGTGCACCACCGCGACGAAGCGCATCGTGATCAGCGCCCGCCCGCCGGACTCCTGGACGACCTGCTCGGCGGTCTGCCACCGGCGCTCGCCGATCTTGCGCCCCACCCAGGTGCTGCGGAGGCCGGGGCCGAGCAGGCGGCCCAGCCAGTAGCCGCCGCTCGATCCGAGCAGGTTGCCCAGCACCGCGGCGGCGAACAGGGCGGGTGCCCAGCCGGTGCCGAGGATGGCGACGGTCAGCAGCAGGGTGGCCTCGCCGGGGACCAGCACACCGATGAAGAGGGAGGTTTCCAGCACGAGCAGAACGAGTGCGGCCAGCACGCAGAACCACGGGTTGAGCGTCGCGGCCCATGCGATGAACTCCCGGATCGCGGCGTCGATCTGGTTGATCAGGTCCATGCACGGCTCATTCCGCAGTGGGTCGGGTGGGGGGTCGGAACCACCGTCCCGTCCGGTGCCGCGCTGCGGATCGGGGGAGTCCCTGAGCCGCTCCCGGAGTTGTGCTCCGGCGACGTCGATGTCGGTGGTCGGGCTCACGGGTCCGGCCCGCGTCCGGCACTGGGCCGGACGGGCGCACGCGGCAGCATGCTCTGCGGTGGGTCGAGTGCTCATTGTTGATCTTTATGTCCGTTGTGCGCAAGTCAGCCGCCGGACGAACGGGCTTGGCCGGGCCGGTGGCGGTCGGCGGGAGCCGGGCCGCGTCGTCGCGGGAGCGCGCAGGATGGAGTCGCACCGGGTGGGATCCGGGCCGCGGGAGTGCGCGGTGCCACGGGATTCGGGCTTTGTCCGGGGCGGCCGGTAACGTGGATGAGCGATGAGCACCCCACTCGACCTCCAGTGGAACAACGATCCGTTGTCGCCCGCCGAACCCGGCCACGCCGGACGGCGCGGCACGGACCCGGAAGCCCTGCTCGCCGGTCTGAACCCGCAACAGCGCGACGCGGTGGTGCACACCGGCTCGCCGCTGCTGATCGTGGCCGGTGCCGGGTCGGGCAAGACCAGGGTGCTGACCAACCGGATCGCCTACCTGCTCGCGGGCGGGGCGCACCCGGGCCAGATCATGGCGATCACCTTCACCAACAAGGCCGCGGCCGAGATGAAGGAGCGCGTCGCCGAGCTGGTCGGCCGCCGGGCCAACGTGATGTGGGTGTCGACGTTCCACTCGATGTGCGTGCGGGTGCTGCGCCGCGAGGCCAAGGTCCTAGGGCTGTCGTCGAACTTCTCGATCTACGACGCCGACGACTCCCGGCGGCTGATCACCATGATCGCCCGGGAGCAGGACCTCGACTCCAAGCGTTACCCGGCGCGCACCCTCGCGGTGCACATCTCGAACCTGAAGAACGAGCTGCTGTCCCCGGAGACGGCCGCTGAGCAGGCGGGCAACGACGTGGAGCGCAAGGTCGCCCAGGTCTACGCCGCCTACCAGCGCCGGCTCGTGGAGTCCAACTCGATGGACTTCGACGACCTGATCATGCGCACGGTGGAGCTGCTGCAGAACCACCCGGACGTCGCCGAGCACTACCGGCGGCGGTTCCGGCACGTGCTGGTGGACGAGTACCAGGACACCAACCACGCGCAGTACGTGCTGGTCCGCGAGCTGGTGGGCACCGAGGCGACCGAGGACGGCGTCGAACCGGCCGAGCTGTGCGTGGTGGGTGACGCCGATCAGTCGATCTACGCCTTCCGCGGGGCGACGATCCGCAACATCGAGGAGTTCGAGCGGGACTACCCGGAGGCCCGGACGATCCTGCTGGAGCAGAACTACCGCTCCACGCAGACCATCCTGTCCGCGGCCAACGCGGTGATCCGGCGCAACCCGAACCGCCGCGACAAGCGGCTGTGGAGCAACGCGGGCGACGGCGAGCAGATCGTCGGCTACGTCGGGGACAACGAGCACGACGAAGCGGCCTTCGTGGCCGGCGAGATCGACCGGCTGGTCGACTCGGGCGACGCGACGTTCAACGACATCGCGGTGTTCTACCGGACCAACAACCAGTCACGAGTGTTCGAGGAGGTGTTCATCCGGCTCGGCCTGCCCTACCGCGTCGTCGGCGGGGTGCGCTTCTACGAGCGCCGCGAGGTCCGGGACGCACTGGCCTACCTGCGGGTGCTGGACAACCCGGACGACACGGTGAGCCTGCGCCGCATCCTCAACGTGCCCAAGCGAGGCATCGGTGACCGGGCGGAGGCCGTGGTCGCGGTGCACGCGGAGCAGGAGCGGATCTCGTTCGCCCGGGCCCTGCGCGATGCGGCGGACGGCCGGGTCGCGCTGCTGAACACCCGGGCGCGCAACGCGATCTCGGGTTTCGTGGCGCTGCTCGACGAGCTGCAGCAGGTGGCGGCGGAGTCCGACGTCGCGGAGACCCTGGAGCAGGTGCTGGAGCGCACCGGCTACCGCGCGGAGCTGGAGGCCAGCGACGACCCGCAGGACGCCACGCGGGTGGAGAACCTGACCGAGCTCGTCACGGTGGCGCGCGAGTTCATCGAAGCGCGCGCCGGGGTGCCCGCGGCCGGAGCGGAGGGCGAGACCGATCCGTCGGCGGAGGCGGTGGTCGCCGCTGCGGTCCCGGCCGCCGAGGACGACGAGGAGACCGCGCTGGGGCTGCCCGCGGACGACTCGCTGTCGGCGTTCCTGGAGCGGGTCTCGCTGGTGGCCGACGCGGATTCGCTGCCGGAGTCGGGCGACGGGGTGGTCACCCTGATGACCCTGCACACCGCGAAGGGGCTGGAGTTCCCGGTGGTGTTCTGCACCGGCTGGGAGGACGGGATCTTCCCGCACATGCGGGCGCTGGGCGAACCGGCCGAGCTGGCCGAGGAGCGGCGCCTGGCCTACGTGGGCATCACCCGCGCCCGGCAGCGCCTGTACCTGTCCCGCGCGCTGATGCGGTCGGCGTGGGGGCAGCCGATGACGAATCCGGCGTCCCGGTTCCTCACCGAGATCCCGGAGGAGCTGCTGCACTGGCGACGGATCGAGCCGGAGCGCGCTGCGCCGCAGGTGCGCAGCACCTGGGGCAGCCGCGGTGGTGGGTTCGACCGCACCGGCTCGGACTCGGCGCAGGCCGGGCTGTCCGCCCGGGGCATGCGCAGCACCGGCATGAAGGGCTGGAAGGACACCGTCTCCATCAAGCTGGCGGCCGGTGACCGGGTCACCCACGACAAGTACGGCCTGGGCACGGTGCTCTCCACCGAGGGCGAGGGCCCGCGGGCGACCGCGACCATCGACTTCGGCACCGCTGGAACGGTGCGCCTCATGCTGATCGGCAGCGTCCCGCTGACCAAGATCTGATCGTCCGGCGGCCGTCTGACGAGCACCGATCGTTGTCCGAAGTGGACTGATTGCTGCTCGGGCGCGGCCTGGTTCAGCTCAGTTCTGCTGCGGCTCTGCGGATCAGGCCCAGCAGCCAGCGGTGGGCGGCGTCGACGTCGTTGCGCGGGTGCCAGGCCATGCCGATGCTCACCGGCGGCAGGTCGAGCGGCACCTCGAAGGTGCGCAGGCCCGCGTGCCGGGCGGCGGATTCCGTTGCCAGGCAGACGAGATCGGTGTCGCGAGCGAGCAGCAGTGCGGCGGTGTGGCTCGGGAGCACGACCGGAACCCGGCGCTGCAACCCGAGTTCGGCGAGCCGGTCGTCGACCGGGCCGCGGGCCCGGCCCCGCCGCGACACGCTGATGTGCGTCGCAGCGGCGAACTGCTGCGGGCTGATCTCGCCCCGGGCCAGCGGGTGCTCCGGCCGGACGGCCCCGACCAGCCGCGTGGTCGTCAGCGGTGCGGTGCGGGTCTCGGGATCCAGGTGGTCGAGCACGCCGATCTCGACGTCCACCGATCCGTCGCGCAGCGCCGAGGTGCCTTCAGCGGTCTCCGGGACGAACCTCAGCGCCACTCCGGGAGCCGTGCCGGCGGTCAGGGCCAGTAGCGCGGGAGTCAGTGCGCCGGTGAGCAGATCGCTGCTCTGGAGGGTGAAAGTGCGCTTCAGGGTCGCCGGATCGAACTGGTCGCCGGGAGTGAGCAGCGCGCGGGAACGCTCGACGACAGCGTGCACCTCGTCGCGGAGCTCAACGGCGCGCGGCGTCAACACCATGCGCTGACCGGCACGCACCAGGAGCGGATCGCGCAGGATCCGGCGGATCCTGCCGAGGGTGCGGCTCATCGCCGCGGGCGAGGTCTGCAGGTGCTCCGCCGCGCGCGTCACGCTCTGCTCCTGGAGCAGGGCGTCCAACGCCACCAGCAAGTTCAGATCCATCGTGGACATTCCGCGAACTCCGTTGCGCGACACAGCTCACGCCCGGCGCGACTGCCTGGGCCACCGGCATTATTGCGCGCAGGGCAAGGATTCCGTGCCGATTCCGCCATGGCGGCGGTGGCGTTCGGCGTCGAAGGTGGAACGCGGGCCCGCTGATGCGGGCGCCGCGGCAGCAGGCCGGAGCCCCGGCTGCCGACGTCAGTCGCGACACGCGCTCGGAAGGTGTCGCCCACCCGCGCAGCGTGCACCGGCGTTCACCCGATGAACGCGCCACCCGCACCGCCGCGCCGAACGAGATTGGAAAGAGCCGCATGAGCTCAGGAGATGTGCTGGCAGTGGTCGCGCAGAGCGGCCCGGCGGTCGCCTTCTTCGACGCCACGACCCACCGGCACCTCGACACGATCGAGCTGCCCGCAGAACCGCACGAGCTGTGCTTCGACCCGGAGCACCGGGCGCTGTACTGCGCGATCACCTACCGATCGGGCTACTACCACGAGAACAGCGGCCGGGCCGCCGAGATCGTCGTCATGAATCCGGACGAGCGCGCGATCATCGACGTCATCGACATATCGCCGGAGCACGGCCCGCACGGCCTGGCGCTGGACAGCGCCAACCGGCGGCTCTACGTCAGCGTCGAGGAAGGCCCGGCCGGGCCTGGCGGCGTGGTCGTGCTCGACACGCGCACCCGCACGCCGATCGGGCGCATCGACACCGCAGCGCCCGGCCCGCACTGGTTCGCCATCACCCCGGACGGCCGTCGCGGATACGCCAGCAACAAGGAAGCCCCGTTCGTCTCAGCCGTGGACCTGGACACGGGCGAGCTGCTGCCCCGCGTGCCGGTACCGGGCAGCGAGGGGATCGCGGTCTCCCCGGACGGGACCAGGGTCTGCGTCGCGACGCCGTACGCCGCGTTCGGCGGGCATCGCAGCGCGCCGACCGCGGTCCTCGTGATCGACGCGGAGACCGGTGAGCTGCTCCGCACCATCCCGACCGAGGGCCAGGTGATGCCGGTGCACATCACCAGCACCGGCCTGCTGCTGGCCGGTGAGTTGCGGATGTCCGCTGGCGGCCCGGGCCTGGGCACGCAGCGGCCGGGCAGGCTGCTGATCTTCGCGCCGGGCAGCTGCGAGCCGCTGGGCGAGGTCGAGGTGGGCGAATTCCCGCTCACCATCACGTCCTCGCCCGACGGCAGCCGCGCCTACGTCTCCGCGGTGGTGTCGTCCACGGTGACCGTGGTCGACCTAGAGACCCACGATGTCCTGGCCGTGCTGCCCGTCGACCGCTGCGGCGAACCGGGCGCGCACGGTCTCGCCTACGTGCCCGGCCGCGGGTGCTTGGGCTCGTAGAGCCCGATCTCCGCGCCGCTGGGCAGCCGGAACGCCGTGAGCAGACCCCAGCCCTCGTTGCTGACCGTGCGGGTGATCTCGACACCCTGGTCCTGCAGCTCACCGATGGTCGCCGAGAGGTCGTCGCACAACAGGTAGAGCTCGCAGGTGGGCGTCGCGTCGGTGGGGTGGGTGGCCAGTTCGGCGGGTGGCAGCCCGAAGATCAGCCACCCGCCGCCGGCGTCCACGGATTCGAACCCGAGCACGTCGCGGAGGAACGTCCGGTCCCGCTCGGCGTCCCGGGTGAACAGCAGCAGGTGCGCACCGTTGATCATCGCCCCGACCTCCTCGGCCAAACCGTGCCACGGTCGGCACAAGACCGCTGGCCGGGAGCACGGGCCTGCGCTGATCGCCGGTGTGGCAGCGACGAGTCCCGCAGCTGGTCAACCGGCGGGAAGCGCGCTCCACAATGCGATCAGGGCGTCGGCGCGCTCGGCCGGCGTGCGGTCACCGCCAGGCGCCAGCACGACGCGGTGGAGCTGGGCATCGATCCCGTGCACCAGCAGCGCAGCGGTCAACTCGTGGTCGGGCCCGCCGACAGAGCATCGCCGGAGCTGCTGTGCGATCCCGGGAACCAGCTGGCGGAAAAGGCGTTGGAGCTCTCCGACTCCCTCGGCTGTTCGCGGCGTGTGCTCGTAGAGCAGGTGGTGCATGCCGGAGTGCTTCTCGTGTGCATCGATCGCACCTGTCACCAGAGCGCGCACCACGTCGTTCCACCGTGGAGGCAGCCGTGCGATGTCGTGCAACAACGCGACCAGATCGGCTTCGACTTGCTGCAGGTGCTGTTCGCTGAGCGCGTGCAGGACGGCGCGCTTGTTCGGGAAGTACTGGTACACCGAGCCGATGGAGACACCGGCGCGTTCCGCGATGCGGTTCGTGGTCGCGCCGAGCCCTTCGCGCTGGAAAACCTGAGCAGCCGCCTCCAGGATCACCGCGTACGTTTCCCGGGATCGCAGCTGGCGGGGCTTCTTGCGGGGGATGTCGATGGTCGTCCCGAATGCGAGTTGTGGCGGGTTGTCGGAAATTCGCAGACTAGCACTCGTGAAACGTGATTATCTGGGGTTCTTCCCGCCGGCTCTGCGTCCGGAACCGTTGCCCCGCACCGAGTCGAGCTGGTGGCGTTGGCGGGATCTGGAGATCCACGTCCAGCGCGTGGGTGAGCCGACGGCCGCGCGCCACGCGATCTTGCTGCACGGCGCAGGAGGGCACGCGGGCGCGATGTGGCCGTTCGCCGCGCTGCTCGCCGTTCGCGGCTTCCAGGTGGCAGTCCCGGACCTGCCGGGCTACGGACGCACCCGGGTGCCGAAGCGGCGTCGCATCCGCTACCCGGACTGGCAGGAGATGGCTGCTGACTTCCTGCGCTCCGAGGCGACTTCGAGCGCACCGCTGCTGATGGGAGCGAGCGTGGGCGGCATGCTCGCGTACGACGCCGCGACCAGGACGGGTTCGGCCGAGACGGTGCTGGCGACGTGCTTGCTCGATCCGCGCTCGGCGGCGGCTCGGGAACGCATTGCGCGCACGCCTGCGCTCGGCCGCCTCGCCGGGCCGTTGCTGAACCTCGCCCGGCCCGCGGATTCGCTGTCGGTACCGCTCCGCTGGTTCGCGAACATGCGGGGGATGAGCAGCTGCCGCGAACTCGTGGATCTCGTGATCGCGGATGAGATGGGCGGCGGCAACAGCATGCCGCTGGGCTTTCTCCGCAGCTACCTGCGATCGGCGCCTGCGGTGGAGCCGGAGCAGGCGCACGCCATCAAGGTGGTGCTCGCCCACCCCGCCGCTGACACCTGGACCCCGGTGGAGCTGAGCCGATCGTTCTTCGACCGTCTCGCCGGACCGAAGGAGCTGGTCATGCTGCCGGAGGCCGGGCACTACCCGATCGAAGCAGCGGGCGTCGAGCGGCTCGTGGACGTGGCGATGTCCTGCTGAACCTCGGCGCAGGAGCAACGGATCGCGAAGCTCCTGCGCCGAGTGGTGCCGTTCAGAAGCGGTAGCGCAGCATCCGGCCCATGCGGCGGACGGCGGTGATCTGCCCGGACGCGCGGATGGCGGCTCGCATCGGCATGGGATAGCGGTCGACCTCCGGCGCGTCGGTGAACGCCCACTCGTTCACCAGCCGCAGGCCGGGAACGCTGTCCTCCAGCGCCCTCGGGTCGTCGATCCCCCAGTGCAGCCGGGCTCCGGCGTGCACCACGGCGGGGTTGAACCGGTTGGACAGCCGGACGCCGAAGGTGCTGAAGGCGTCGAAGATCAGCTCACCGCTCGGGAAGTGCCGGGTGATCCGGCGCAGCAGGTCGAGGCCGTCCTGCTCGGTCAGGTACATCACGAGGCCTTCGGCGACGACCAGCACCGGCTGGTCGCCGCGGATCCCGTCGAGCAGCTCGGGCGAGGTCACCGAGGAACCGATGGAGCGGCGGTGCGGGGACGCCGGGAAGAACCGGTCGCGGAGCTCGATCACGTCCGGCTGGTCGACGTCGTACCACTCGACGTCTTCCGACGGGGCGATCCGCTCGTACCGGCTGTCCAGGCCGCAGCCGAGGTGCAGCACGGTCGTGCCGGGCCGCAGCGCCTCCTCGGTCCACCGGTCGATGATGCGCGCGCGCATCGCCACCGAGGCGGTGTTGCGGGAGCTCATCTTGAACTTCGAGAAGTCGAAGTCGATGCGCTGCACCGCCTCGTCCGCCCACCGGTCGCCGAGCATCGGCTGCTCGGACCGGTTGTCCAGCGCCCGCAGGTAGACGGTGGCGAGCATGGTCGCCTGGGCTCCGGTGAGCTCGACCTGCTCGCGGGGCTGGTGCTCGAAGCTGAAGCGCAGCAGCCGCATGGAGTCGCGCAGCGGTGGGACGGCGGTCATCGCCTTCGCGATGATCCGCTCCGAGGCGGGCATCCTCGACGCGTCCGGCAGGCCCACCACCGGTCGCTCGCACCGCAGCCGGAGACCGGGCACCCGCAGTTCGAGCGCGTGCACGTCGCCGACGGCCCAGTGGAACTCGGCGCCGGTGCTCTGCAGGAAGCGCGAAGCGCTGGAAGCCTTCACGGTCCAGGGCAGCACGGCGTCGAACATCATCTCGCCGACCTCGAAGCGCTCGACGAGCCGCCGCAGCATGGCGACCCCGTCCGCCTCGGTCAGGTACATGGTGAGGCCCTCGGCGATGACCAGTGTCGGCCGACCGGTGGGGATCTCGTCGAGCCACTCCGGGTCGGTCGCCGAGCTCGCGATGGTGCGGTAGTTCACCGGGGTCTCGGTGTACAGCCGGTTCCGCAGCTCGATCACGTCGGGCAGGTCGACGTCGTACCAGAGCGCGCTGTCGGGCAACGCGAGCCGGAAGGCCCGGCTGTCCAGGCCGCAGGCCAGGTGCAGCACCACGGCGTCGGGGTGTTCGGCGAGGTAGTCGGTGGCCCAGGCGTCGAGCTCCTTGGCGCGCAGGATGATCGCCATCCGGTTGCCGGAGCCGAGGTTGAGGCTGGAGAAGTCGAAGTCGATGCGGTCCAGCAGCCGATCCGCGGCCTCGTCGCCGAGCACCGGATCGGGTCTGCGGTTGTCGAGCGCCCGCGCGTGGAGCGGACCGAGGAGGGTTCGTTGCGCACCGGTCAACCGGATCTGTTCGGACACGAACCCGAAGCTACACTTGTTTCACAAACTTGTGAAATCAAAGTAGCGTATAAATTGTCCTCGTGATCGAGGGGGCAGGCGAGGATCGGAGCGACACCTCCTGTGTCAACCCCAGCGCTGCTCAACCGCACCTCAGGGGACCGTGATGCAACTCAGCCGCAAGAAACCGCACAACGTGAGATCGATCCCGAACGCAACCACCACTGAAAATCGCGGAGAGGCGGGACAGAGAGGCGGGACAGAGCATGGCCGAGCAGCGTGATCCGGACGCCGTCCGGCAGTTCGTCGAGCGGTTCGCGCTGGACCTGGCCGGTGCGGGCGTGCCGCGCATGGCGGCGCGGGTGTTCGCGAGCCTGCTGGTCGCCGACGACGGGCGCCGCACGGCAGCGGAGCTGGCGGAGGTCCTGGAGGTGAGCCCGGCCGCGGTCTCGGGCGCGGTCCGGTACCTGACGCAGGTGAACCTGGTGGCACGGGAACCCGTCCCGGGACAGCGGCGCGATCAGTACCGCGTGCTCGACGACCTCTGGTACGCCAGCATCACGAACCGGGAGGCGCGGCTGGCCGACTGGGACCGGACGCTGGCCGAAGGCCAAGCGGCGCTGGGGGAGAGCTCGGCGGCAGCGCAACGGCTGGGCGAGACCCGCGAGTTCTTCGAGTTCCTCCGCGAGGAGGTCCCGGCGCTCATGCAGAAGTGGCACCGGCAACGCCGGTCGTCGTGACCGGCGGCCGGTGCCACCTGGTCACGCCGGGGAGATGCCCCGGGCCTGCATCCAGGGCAGCGGGTTGATCTTCTTGCCGCTGGCGTTCCACACCTCGAAGTGCAGGTGCGGTCCGGTGGAGAAGCCGCGGTTGCCCATGGTGGCGATCTGGTCGCCTGCCTTGACCTTCTCGCCCTCGTTGATCGTGATGGTGTTGACGTGGCCGTAGACGGTGATCGTCCCGTCCTCGTGCTGCACCCGGACCCAGAGGCCGAAGCCGCTCGCCGGGCCCGCTTCGATCACGGTTCCGTCCGCGACGGAATAGATCGGGGTGCCCTTGGAGTTGGCGATGTCGATGCCGTAGTGCGTGGTGCCCCAGCGCCCGCCGAATCCGGAGGTGAAGAGGCCACTGGTGGGGAGGACGAACTTGGGTGCCCGGGCCGCTTCCTCGGCGGCGCGGCGGGCCGCCTCGCGCTCCTGGGTGAACCGTTCGCTCTTGTTGAGCTTCTCGACCTCGGCGCTGACGTCGGTGGCCTGGGCGATCGGGATCATCGCCGGCGCGGGGGCGCTGCCGCCGACTCCGTCGTAGGTGGCCTGCTCGGCCATCGCCGTGTTGAAGGAGGCCGAGGCGTCCGCAGGGTTGAAGTCGTCGCGCTGGTCCGGGGCTGCGTGCCCCTCACCTGCGGCGAGCGATTGCCCGGCGGCCGCGAAAGCACCGGCGGCAACCGCGGCCACGACCACGCGGCCGCGCCAGACGGATGCAGTTGAGGGACCCCGGTTCTTGCCCGGACTACTGGAGGGGTCGTCGGGGGACGCCTCCGGGTGTTCCGGACGTTCTTCGCCGCCGGGGGAGCGGTGCTGAGCCAATGCCTGCCCTTCCGTCTCGGGGAGTCGGATCACGCATCCCGGGTCGGGGTTCCGGGCGCCGGTCGGGGAACCGGTCGGAGGTTGTCCTTCGTGATCAGACCGTGACAACGGACCGGGGGACAGTAACCAAGCTGATCCCCTAGGGGCAAATCCCCGTGCGTGACGTGTTGGGCACGGTGCGTGTTCGAAAGTGCCTCTCCGGGCGCGGGTGTCAGACCTGTGCGGATACTGGGAGTGGTCGTCGCGCAGTGGAGCTGCCTGCGGGTTCGTGATCGGCGAGTGGCGGTCCGATCGGCCCACGGCTTGACCCCGGGTGCCTCGATTCAGTGACCCCGCAGTGGTCATCAGTGACATAAGTCACAGCTCAAGAGCGGCTTGATGGGGATCGTCAATGCTCCGTTCGGGCGGTCGGCATCGGGGATGTCCCTGAGAGCCCGCCCCGGTGAGGGCACCTGCGGTCCGGGAGGCGCTCGGATTCCGCCGAGTCGGTGCGCTCGCGCCGCCCCCGGGTTGCTAGCGTCAGCGTGGTGACTGCGCGGCCCGACCTCCCGTCCGGCGGTTCTTCGGCTCCGGCCACGAATCCGCAGCCAGTGCCCACGCAACTGCGCGCCGCGATGGCGGTGTCCGTGGTCGGGGCGGTGCTCATCGGCCTCGGGCCGCTGATCGGCCTCGTCGCCCCCAGCGCATCAGCCGCCTTCTTGTCCTGGCCGCTGCTGCTGGTCCTCGCACTGCTCCCAGCCGGGCTCGCCGCCGCGTTTATCCGCCGCGGACGACTGATCACCGCGGCGGCAGTGCTGGTCGGGCCCGCTGCGCTGGCGCCCGGACGGCTCGCGCTCGACGCGCAAGTCGTCGCCGATCCCGCGCTGGCCGCGCGTCCGGAGCTGCTCAAGCTGGCGAGTCTCGACGTCTTCTCCCCGTCGATCGGCGCGTGGTTGCTGCTCGTCGGACACGCGGCGGCGATCGTGGCCGGGTTCCTGGCCGTGCGCAGCGTCGGGCCCGGCGGCGAGGACTCCGACGGACACCGCCAACGCCTGCTCACGCTCGTCTTCTGCGTCAGCGTGCCCGCCGTGGTCGGCGTGATGATGGCTCCGTTCTCCTCCGAGGACCCGTACCTGCTGCCCAGGCATGCCCTCGACGCCCCGGCGGTGGTGCTGATCGGCAGCGTGCTGATCGCCGTCGGGGTGCCCGCAGCCGCCGGTTACCTGGCCGGATCCGTCGACCAGGACTTCACGCGCGGCGGGCTGCTCGGCCTGGCCGCGGCCCTGACCGGTGTCGTCGTCCCGCCGCTGATCGCCGCGGTGGTGCTCGCGGAGGTCAGCTTCTCCTGGGGCCCGCTGCTGGGACTGATCGCGGCGTTCGCGCTGGTGGCGCTGGCGATGCCGGCCGGGCGCGCCCGCTCCGGCGAGGTGGGCGAGGACCTGCGCCTGCCGGCGCTGAACAGGTTGATCAACACCTCGGCGGTGCTGGCCTTGGTCGCCGGTGCGCTGACCGTGCTGGCCGCGCTCGCGCCGCAGGTGGAGATGCCGTTCGGCCTGCGCGATCCCTCCCCGTACCCGGCGCGGATGCTCTGGCCTGCCGGGGTCGTGCTGCTCCTGGTCGGTGCCGGCCTGCTGGTGCCGCGCCTCGCGCTCCGGGTGCGCCCGCTGCTGCCGGTGGTCTGGGTCCTGATTCCGCTCGCGGCGACGAGCGTGCTGGACGCGGTGTTCACCGCGGTGCAGGCCGCCGGTGCCGACGCCGAGATCGGTGCTTGGTCGGCGGGGGTGGCGGTGCTGTTCGCCGCTGCCGCCGCGATCGTCGCCGCGGTGGCCGGTGCGGTGGAGCGCGACGAGGTGGACCTCACCGAGATCGCGATGCGCCGCCCGGTGCTGATCCCGGCGCTGGTCTCGCTGGTCCTGGGAGCCGCCGCCTTCAGCCTCCCGGTGGTGACCGCGCCCGACTACGCGGCACCCGGCGTGTTCGCCGAGTTCGGCACGACGTCGTGGGGCTTGCTGATCGCGCTCGCCGCTGTGGTGGCCGCCGCCGTCCTGGCGCCGATGTGCCGCCCGCCGCGAGCCGCCGCGCTGCTCTGCGGGGCCGCCGTGGTCGTCGCCGTCCGAGTGCTGGAGTACCCGCTGACCGCGGAGCGCCTGCCGGGCTCGGAGCCCGGCACCGGGCTGTGGTTCGGCATCGCCGGGGTGCTGGCGCTGCTCGTGTCAGCCGCGGCGGCCATCCGGACCAAGGCGTCCTGAGCGAACGGCCGCACCGGTCCGCGTCCGCGGGTGGCCGGATCACCCGAATCGACGCCTTGTCCCGGCCGGGACGCCTGGCCGACAATCGGACCGACACCGTCACGGTGCGCTGTTCCGTTCGTCACCACGAACGCCCACGTTCGACCTGCCGAGCAGGCGAATCACCGCGCCGGACGGCCCGACCAGGCGTGATGGCCCACCTCGGGTGAGGCAGTTCACCGGACGCGCCGCCCCATGCTTCGTCGCAGGTCGATATCGTCACCGAGTCCGACACCGACGTCGCAGGAGAGTCGAGTGGACCTGTACGAGTACCAGGCGAAGGAACTCTTCGCCTCCCACGGCGTGCCGACGCTGCCCGGCACCGTGGTGACAGAACCCCAAGGGGCCAAGGCAGCCGCTGCAGAACTGGGCGGGCCCGTCGTAATCAAGGCTCAGGTGAAGACCGGGGGTCGCGGTAAGGCCGGTGGCGTGAAGCTGGCCGAGACCCCGGAGGAGGCCGAGACCAAGGCCGAGGCGATCCTCGGACTGGACATCAAGGGCCACGTCACCCGCAAGGTGCTGGTCACCACCGCCTCCGACATCGCCGACGAGTACTACTTCTCGTTCCTCCTCGACCGCGCCAACCGCAACTTCCTCGCGATGGCCTCCGTCGAGGGCGGCATGGAGATCGAAGAGGTCGCGGTCTCCAAGCCGGAGGCGCTGGCCAAGGTCGCGATCGACCCGATCCAGGGCGTGGACAAGGCGAAGGCGGAGCAGATCGTCGCCGCCGCCAAGTTCCCGGCCGAGGTCGCCGACCAGGTCGCTGACGTCATCGTTCAGCTCTGGGACACCTTCGTCGCCGAGGACGCCACCCTCGTCGAGGTCAACCCGCTGGTCAAGGACCCGCAGGGCAAGATCATCGCGCTGGACGGCAAGGTCACGCTGGACGAGAACGCCGCGTTCCGCCAGGCCAAGCAGGCCGAGCTGGTCGACAAGGAAGCCGAGAACCCGCTCGAGGCCAAGGCCAAGGAGAAGGGTCTCAACTACGTCAAGCTGGACGGCGAGGTCGGCATCATCGGCAACGGTGCCGGGCTGGTCATGTCCACGCTGGACGTCGTCGCCTACGCCGGGGAGAAGCACAACGGCGTCAAGCCGGCGAACTTCCTGGACATCGGCGGCGGTGCCTCCGCCGAGGTGATGGCGGCCGGTCTGGACGTCATCCTCGGCGACCCCGAGGTCAAGTCGGTGTTCGTCAACGTCTTCGGCGGCATCACCGCCTGCGACGCGGTCGCCAACGGCATCGTGCAGGCGCTGAAGATCCTGGGCGACGAGGCCACCAAGCCGCTGGTCGTCCGCCTCGACGGCAACAACGTCGAAGAGGGTCGCCGCATCCTCGCCGAGGCCAACCACCCGGTCGTCACCGTGGTGGACACCATGGACGGCGCGGCCGACAAGGCCGCCGAGCTGGCTGCGGGGGCATGAGGCGTGGCTATCTTCCTCAACGAGAACAGCAAGGTCATCGTTCAGGGCATCACCGGCTCTGAAGGCACCAAGCACACCGCTCGGATGCTGCGCTCCGGCACCAACATCGTCGGCGGCGTCAACGCCCGCAAGGCCGGGCAGACCGTCGAGATCGAGGGCAAGCAGCTCACGGTCTTCGGCTCCGTCAAGGAGGCCATGAAGGAGACCGGCGCCGACGTGTCGGTCGTCTTCGTGCCGCCGAAGTTCGCCAAGGACGCGGTGCTGGAGGCCATCGACGCCGAGATCGGCCTGGCCGTGGTCATCACCGAGGGCATCCCGGTGCACGACTCCGCCTACTTCTGGGCGCACGCCAACGCCACCGGCAACAAGACCCGGATCATCGGGCCGAACTGCCCCGGCATCATCTCGCCCGGCAAGTCCAACGCGGGCATCATCCCGGCCGACATCACCGGCCCGGGCAAGATCGGTCTGGTGTCCAAGTCGGGCACCCTGACCTACCAGATGATGCACGAGCTGCGCGACATCGGTTTCTCCAGCTGCGTCGGCATCGGTGGTGACCCGATCATCGGCACCACCCACATCGACGCGCTCCAGGCGTTCCAGGACGACCCGGAGACCGAGGCCATCGTCATGATCGGTGAGATCGGTGGCGACGCCGAGGAGCGGGCGGCCGACTACATCAAGGCCAACATCACCAAGCCGGTGGTGGGCTACGTGGCCGGTTTCACCGCCCCGGAGGGCAAGACCATGGGCCACGCCGGCGCCATCGTCTCCGGTTCGTCGGGCACCGCCGCGGCGAAGAAGGAGGCCCTGGAGGCCGCAGGCGTCAAGGTCGGCAAGACGCCGAGCGAGACCGCCAAGCTGATGCGCGAGATCATCAAGGGCTGAGCCCCGATCTCGATCGGTCATCTCGGGGCCGGACACCTGCGGGTGTCCGGCCCCGACGACTGTCCCGACCCGGGCGAGTGCGGCTCTTGCCGGTACACCGGGGTCGGTTGATCGGATAACGTCGGTTCGACCGCCCTCGTCCCCCGAATGTCCATTGAGGAGTGTCTCCAGGCATGTCCGCCCCATATCCCCCGTCGCGGAAGTCCAGCTCGGCCGGGCCCGCACTCGGTTTGAAGGAGATCCTGGCACTGGTGGCGGCCGGGGCCGGTCTGGTCGGTTACCTGATCGGCTTCTTCAGCGAGATCGCCGGTGTGCTCCTCGGCAGCCTCGCTGGCTTCTCCTTCATCGCGGCCGCTGCGCTGGCCGGCCTGCGGTTCGTCCCGAAGACGCCGAACGCGATGTTCGCCGCTGCGCCGCTGTCCGCTTACGCGACCCTCGCGCTGCTCCAGGACCTCGTCGGCGGCAGCTCCGGCGGCATCGTCGTGGTGCTCCTGCTGCTGGCCATCGCGCAGCTCGGCGGTGTGCTCGGCATCCTGCTGATCGACGGCGGCCTCATCAACGCCCCGGAGAGCCTCGGCTCCGGCAAGGCCTCGTCCGGCCCGGGCGGGCAGCCCGGCCCGTTCCAGCCCGGCCCGCAGGGCGGCCCCGGCAAGCCCGGCGGACCGGGCGGGTGGAGCCCCGCCGCGCCGCCCGCACAGCCCGGGCAGTTCGCGCCGGCCAGCGGTGGCTGGAACCCGGCCACCGGTGGCCAGCCGCAGCAGCCGGGCGGGTGGAACCCGTCCTCGGGCGGTTCCCCGTCCTCGAACCAGTCCGGCCCCGTCGGCCAGCCCGGCCCGAGTGGCCAGCCCGGCCCGAGTGGCCAGCCCGGCCCGGGTGGCCCGGGTGGGCAGAGCGGGCCTGCTGGTCAGGGAGGCTTTGCCGGGCAGGGTGGCCCCGCGGGGCAGGGGCCTGCCGGGCAGGGCGGTTCCTCGAACCAGGGGTCGACCGGGCAGGACGGCTCGTCCGGTCAAGGCGGCCAGTCCGGGCAGAGCGGCCCGCAGGGCACCCAGCAGATGCCGCACCCCGGGCTCAACCCGCCGGGATTCTGATCGCTGAAGCACCGTTGACGCACGGGCGGCCCCGAAACCGCCCGTGCGTTTCTCTTTCACCGGGCATCCGGCGCAGCGACCTGAAATGGTCCAAAGTAGACGTTCAGGGTCGCCCGATGGGTGGAGTCGGCGGCGTGGTGTGACCCGTTCGGCGGAATTCTGGTGCGACATTCGACGGCATGTCCGTGCTGGAGTCGATCCCCCACGCCATCGCCGACGGCCACCGCGAGCGCAGGCTCGGCATCCGCTGGTGGCTGCTCGTCGGCGCGACCTGCGCGGTCCTGATCTGCGGCTACCTGGTGTCTGCCGGGCTGATCGCGCTGATCACGGCCACGGCCACCAGCGCCGAGTTCAACCTGGTGGTGGTGCTGCTGGCCGCCCTCCCCGGGTGGCTCGCCCTGCACCAGTCCGCGCTGACGATCACGGGCGCGCCGCTGAGCGTGCTCCCGCTGCTCCCGACCGCGATCGTGATGGTGCTGATCGCGGCAGCCTCGGCCTGGGTCGCCAGGCGCTCCAGGCTGCGGCGGCCCGACCAGGCCTGGCCGCTCATCGCGACCATGGGACTGGTCCACGCCTTCGCCGGCGCGTGCATCGCCCTCGTGCTGGCAGGGCCGTTCAGCGCCGTCCCGGTCGATGCCTTCCTGAGCTGCGGCCTGACCGCCACCGCGGCCTCGGGGGCAGGTGTGGCCAACCGCTGCGGGCTGATCTACCTGGTCTGGGAACGGGTCGAGGCCGAGGTGTGGTCAGGTCTGCGCATCGGCCTCCTCGCGCTGGCCGCCGCGTTCACCGCTGGTGGCGTGGTGCTGCTGATCGGGATCTGCGCGTCCGCGCCGGACATGGTCGCCTCGATGTCGCGATTCGACGGTGCCGGCGACGCCTTCGGAACCTCCCTCCTGTCCCTCCTCTACCTGCCGAACGGTGTGCTGGCGGGCTGGGCCTTCGCCGCCGGCACCGGTCTGTCGCTGGGCGGGCTGACGGTTCAGCCCCTGCACGGCACGCCCGGCCCCGGGCCGCTGCCCGACCTGCCGCTGCTCGCGGTCCTGCCGTCGCAGCCGGGGATCGGCTTGTCGGCCGTGGCCTTGGCCCTGCCGCTCGCGGTCGGCGTGCTCGTCGGCCTCGCGTGCCGTCGAGTCCCGGGCGGTGCGCCCCGTCGACTGCTGGCGGTCGGCGTGGCGGCCTGCATCGCGGCGCTGGGCGTGCTGGTGCTCGCCTACGTGGCCGGCGGTGAGCTGGGCGGTGGGCAGTTCAGCCTGGTGACGCTGCGGCCGCTCGCACTGGCTGCGGCGACGATGTGCTGGGTCGCCCTGCCCGCAGCCGCCGTCACCTGGTTCGCGGGCCCGGTCGTCTTCGACGAAGCGACGACCACGTCGGCGGACGAGGTCGAGAGCGCCGATGACACCGTCCCCGCGCCGGACACCGAGGAGTCGGAAGCCGACTCCGCCGCGCCGGACGCGGACGCCACCGAGCCCCAGGCCGAAGTGGACGACGCCGATCAGTCCACTTCGGATGCGGAGGACGATCCCGATGCGCTCGCACCGGAGAGCCCCGGCCCGGAGATCCCGCACGCGCGTGAGCCCATCGCCCCGGGCTCGACCAGGCACGCGCGGTCGGAGATCGATCCCAGCGAGTTCGACGGCGCCGTCGACGAGCCCTGGCCCGCGGAAGCCGGGGACGGCTACGAGAGCAGGAACGACTAGCACCGGCACCCCGCAGTGGCGGATCCGGACGGTTCGGGCAGATGGCGCTGCCCCGGTGAGTGCTGCGCCACTCGCCCGGGCCCTGGCCGCGTCCGCCCCGCCATCAGCGCTTACGCTCTGGGAGAGATCGTGCCCAGGCATGTCAGGAGCGAACGCTGAACCCGAGTACGACCGACCAGTCGAACACCGCCGCGTCGCCCACCCGGTTCACCACCGCCGATCCGGCGCGCGTGGTCGTGCTGGTGTCCGGCTCCGGAACTCTGCTGCAGGCCCTGCTCGACGCGACCGGCTCGCCCGACTACCCGGTGCAGGTGGTCGCGGTCGGCGCGGATCGCGACGGCATCGAAGGACTCGCCCGCGCCGAGCGCGCCGGGGTGCCGACCTTCGTCCGCCGGGTCAAGGACCACCCGAGCCGGGACGACTGGGATCGCGCGCTGACCGAGGCCTGCGCCGAGCACGAGCCGGACCTGGTGGTCTCCGCCGGGTTCATGAAGCTCGTCGGCGCGGACTTCCTGTCGCACTTCGACGGCCGGTACCTCAACAGCCACCCGGCTCTGCTGCCCTCGTTCCCCGGCATGCACGGGGTGCGCGACGCGCTGGAGTACGGGGTGCGGGTCACCGGTTGCACGCTGTTCGTGGTCGACGCCGGCGTGGACACCGGACCGATCCTCGCGCAGGAGGCGGTCGAGGTGCGCCCCGACGACGACGAGGCGAGCTTGCACGAGCGGATCAAGGCCGTCGAGCGGCGGTTGCTGGTCGACACCCTGGAACAGCTGGCGTTGCACGGTTGGACCGTGCAGGGACGGAAGGTGAGTATCCCGTGACCGCGAACTCGCAGGAGCGGCGTGCTGTTCGCCGCGCGCTGATCGGCGTGTCGGACAAGTCGGGGCTGCTGGAGCTGGCCACCGGGCTGCACGCGGCCGGGGTGGAGATCGTGTCCACCGGCGGCACCGCCCGCACCATCGCGGACGCGGGCGTTCCGGTGACCCCGGTCGAGGAGCTCACCGGCTTCCCGGAGGCCCTCGACGGCCGGGTCAAGACCCTGCACCCGCGGGTGCACGCGGGCCTGCTCGCCGACCTGCGCCGCCCGGAGCACGCCGACCAGCTCCGCGAGCTGGACATCGCCCCGTTCGACCTGCTGGTGGTCAACCTCTACCCGTTCGTGCAGACGGTGGCCTCGGGCGCCGCGTCGGACGAGGTGATCGAGCAGATCGACATCGGCGGCCCGGCGATGGTGCGCGCCTCCGCGAAGAACCACGCGAACGTCGCGGTCGTCGTCGACCCCAGCCGCTACGAGTGGCTGCTGGAGCAGGTCCGGGAAGGCGGCTTCACGCTGGCCGACCGGATCGAGCTGGCGGCCGCCGCGTTCCGGCACACCGCCTCCTACGACGTCGCGGTGGCGTCCTGGATGAGCAAGGTGCCGACCGGCGACGACTCGGTGTTCCCCGGCTGGATCGGGGAGACCTGGGAGCGCCGCTCCGCGCTGCGCTACGGCGAGAACCCGCACCAGCCCGCCGCGCTGTACGTCTCCGGCGGTGAGGCCACCGGCCTGGCGGCCGCGGCCCAGCTGCACGGCAAGGAGATGTCCTACAACAACTACGTCGACGCCGACGCGGCTTGGCGGGCGGCGCACGACCACAGCCGGCCGTGCGTGGCCATCATCAAGCACGCCAACCCGTGCGGCATCGCGGTCGCCGACGACATCGCCGCCGCGCACCGCAAGGCGCACGAGTGCGACCCGGTCAGCGCCTACGGCGGCGTGATCGCGACGAACCGCGAGGTCTCGGTGGCGATGGCCGAGCAGGTCTCGGAGATCTTCACCGAGGTCATCGTGGCGCCGGGCTACGCCGACGGCGCGGTGGACGTGCTGAGCAAGAAGAAGAACATCCGGATCCTGACCGCGCAGCCGCCCAAGAGCGGCCGCATCGAGATGCGGGCGATCTCCGGCGGCATGCTGGTGCAGGGCTCCGACGCGATCGACGCCGAGGGCGACGACCCGGCCAACTGGACGCTGGCGGCCGGCACCGCGGCGGACGCCGCCACGCTGGCGGACCTGGAGTTCGCCTGGCGCGCCTGCCGCGCGGTGAAGTCGAACGCGATCCTGCTGGCCGACGGCGGGGCCACCGTCGGCGTGGGCATGGGGCAGGTGAACCGGGTCGACTCGGCTCGGCTGGCGGTCTCCCGGGCGGGCGACCGGGCCAAGGGCGCGGTGGTCGCGTCCGACGCGTTCTTCCCGTTCGCCGACGGCCCGCAGGTGCTGCTCGACGCCGGCGTGCGCGCCATCGTGCAGCCGGGCGGTTCGGTCCGGGACGCCGACACCATCGCGGCGGCGGAGGCGGCCGGTGTGCCGCTCTACTTCACCGGGACGCGCCACTTCGCGCACTGACCCAGGAGCACTCCAAGCGGTGCGGGCGGCCACGGCCGTCCGCACCGCTTGCTTTTCCCGGTCGGTGCGGGCGAGGTGCCGGTGGGACTGGTCCGGTCGTGACGTGCGCATGGGAGGCCTCCTCGGTCGTCTGGGAATTCGTTCGCCGCGCGGCCGTCCCGGCGGGGAGCACGCGGAGCACCGGGCTGTCGGATCCGGTGTCGCAGCGGTCGGCGGGAGCCGGATCCGGGCGGCTGCTGGGGCGGCCCGGGAGCGCGGTCTCGGGTCAAGTAGTAGCGGCTTTTTCCGGTTGCCTCAGCCGAATTTCGGGCGATCGAACAAATGTTCACCCAATCCGGCTACAGCCCTTGACGCGGGCCGCGGGCCAGGGTTTACTTGTCTTTGTTCGAACTGAGGTTCGAGATAGATCGGTAGGTGTCGGGGCCCACCGATCTGTTGGATCCGGCGCTGCGTTCGGGTGCAGGCGCAGTGTCGGTTCCACCGCTGTCTTCCCCACAGCGGCTTGGTGGGTGCCCGCGCCGGGGTCGGGCATCCACGCGCACGATGTGGGGAGGCAGCGATGTCCGCGATGGCGTCTTCGACGGCGCCGGGCGTGTCCGCGGCTCACGGGGTGTTCGTGGGCGCGCCGGCGGTCGGAGCGGGTGGTGTTCCTGGTGCGGGCCGGGTGCTGCCCACGCGGGCAGAACTCGCCGCCGTGCTGCCATGGCCGGGATTGCGCCGTGGCAGCACGGTGGCGGTGCACGGATCTGTTTCGCTGCTCTTCGCGCTGATCGCCGAGGCGACCGCCAGCGGCTCCTGGGCCGCGGTGGTGGGGCTGGCCGGCATCAGCCTGGTCGCCGCGGCCGAAACCGGTGTGGAGCTCGCCAGGCTCGCGGTGGTCCCGCGGCCGGGCGGCGACCCGGTCGGTGTGGTCGCCGCGCTGCTCGACGGCGTGGACCTGGTCGTCGTCGGTGGTGCTCGGCGGATCGCGGATTCCGATGCCCGGCGGTTGTCAGCGCGGGCGCGCAACCGCGGTTCGGTGCTGCTGCCGTTCGGCCCGTGGGCGGGTGCGGAGGTGCAGCTCCGTTGTGCTGATGCCGACTGGCGCGGGATCGGCCAGGGCCACGGGTACCTGCGGGAACGCGCGGTCACGGTGCACGCGGGCGGGCGCGGTGCGGCGTCCCGGCCGCGTTCGTGTCGGCTCCTGCTCCCCGGGCGCGGCGGAGCTGTCGGAATTCCCGCGGGCGAGCCCGCGCGGCCCCGGCTGCGTTCCGTGGCGGGGGAGTAGCGATGCCGACTCGTCGACTCGTCGTGTGGTGCCCGGACTGGCCGGTGGTCGCCGCGGCCCGCGCGGCCGAACTCGGTCCCCTGGTGCCCACCGCGGTGTTCGCCGCCAACCGGGTGGTCGCCTGCTCGGCGACGGCCCGCGACAGCGGGGTCCGGCGCGGGATGCGCCGCCGCGAAGCGCAGGGCCGCTGCCCGGAGCTGGTGGTCCGCGAGCACGATCCGGACCGGGATGCGCGGATGTTCGAGCCGGTGGTGGCCGCGATCGAGGACATGATGCCGGGAGTGGAGATCGTCCGCCCGGGCCTGGTGGCGGTTCCGGCGCGGGGTCCGGCGCGCTACTTCGGTTCGGAGGCGGGCGCCGCCGAGCGGGTGATCGACAAGATCGGCGCGCACGTCGGGGTCGAGTGCCAGGTGGGCATCGCGGACGGGCTGTTCGCGGCGGTCCTGGCCGCTCGGCGCGGCCAGCTGGTCGCGCCCGGGTTGAGCCAGGAGTTCCTCGCGCCGCTGGCCGTCGAGGAGATCGACCAGCTCGCCGACCGGCTCAGCGGCAGGCAGGCCGCGGAGCAGGTGGAGCTGGTGGACCTGTTGCGGCGCTTGGGGATTCGCACGCTGGGCGACTTCGCCGCGCTGGCCCCGTCGGACGTCGCGACGAGGTTCGGCCGGTTCGCGCTGACGATGCACCGCGCGGCCGGCGGGCAGGAGGAGCGGCCGGTGCTCCGCCGGCAGCCCCCGCCGGACCTGGTGATCTCCGAGCAGCTCGATCCGCCGGTGGACCGGGTGGACCGGGCCGCCTTCGCGGCCAAGGTGCTAGCCGATCGGCTGCACGTCAGGCTCGGCGAGCTCGGTCTGGCGTGCACGCGCCTGGGGATTTCGGCGAGCACCGAGCACGGGGAGGAGCTGCACCGGGTGTGGCGGTGCGCCGAGCCGCTGACGCCGTCGTCCACTGCGGACCGGGTGCGCTGGCAGCTCGACGGCTGGCTGAACGGCCGCAGCGGGGCCCAGCGCCCGACGGCCGGGGTGAGCGTGCTGAGCCTGCACCCGGAGGAAGTCGTCGGAGCGGGCGGGCTGCAGCTCGACCTGCTCAGCGCCGCGACGGGTGAGGCGGATGCCCGCGCGGGTCGCGCGTTCGCCCGGGTGCAGGGCATGCTCGGGCCGGACGCGGTGCTGACCGGAGTGCTCGACGGCGGTCGGGACCTGCGCGATCAGGTGCGGTTCGTGCCGTGGGGCGATGAGCGCCGACCGGCGTCGGAGCCGGATCGCCCGTGGCCGGGCCGGATCCCGGCGCCGTCTCCCTCGGTGGTCCCGGATTCGCCGTGGCCCGCGGTGGTGCTCGATGCCGAGGGGCGGCCGGTGGGGATCACCGACCGGGACCGGCTGACCGCCGCGCCGCACCGGGTCGAGGTGTCGGGCGGCCGGTCCCGCGCGGTGTCGGGCTGGGCGGGGCCGTGGCCGGTGACCGAGCGCTGGTGGGCGGAGCTGCTGGCCGTCGCCGGGCAGACGGCTCCGGCGACGCAGGTGCCGCCGCGGTCGTCGGTGCGGATCCAGGTGGTGCTCGAAGCGGATTCCGGAGCGGGCGGACCGGATGCCGATCCCGACCCCGGCGAGGTGGCCCTGCTGCTGGTGCACGAGCGGGGCCGCTGGTGGGTGCAGGGCGCCTATCGATGAGCACGAACACTCGTTCGAGTGGTTTGCCCGTTTCTCGGTGGCGTCGTGATTTCGAACTGGAGTTCACTGTTGTCATGAGTTGGTTCAACCCTCCCCAGACCTGGTCGGAACTGGAGACCGCGCTGTCCGGCCGGCCCGGTTCCGCCACCGGGCGGGGGGACCGCGACGAGCGGTGCCCCGGCGACGGGAACGACGGTCCGATGTGGACTCGGCAGGACGCCGAGCGCCGGTCCGACGTCGTTCCCGCGATGCCGCCGGTCCCGTACGCGGAGCTGCACGCGCACTCCAACTTCAGCTTCCTGGACGGGGCGAGCCACCCGGAGGAGCTGGTGGCGGAGGCGGCGCGGCTGGGGCTGGAGGCGATCGCGCTCACCGATCACGACGGGTTGTACGGGGTGGTGCGCTTCGCCGAAGCCGCCGCCGAGCACGGGATGCGCACGGTGTTCGGCGCCGAGCTCAGCCTGGGGCTCACCGCGCCGCAGAACGGGGTGCCCGATCCGGAGGGCCGGCACCTGCTGGTGCTGGCGCGGGATCTCACCGGTTACGCGAGTCTGTGCCGGGAGATCAGCAAGGCGCAGTTGGCCGGGAAGGAGAAGGGACGTCCGGTCTACGAGCTGGCGGAGCTCGCCGCCGCGGCCGAAGGGCACTGGCAGGTGCTCACCGGTTGCCGGAAGGGTTCGGTGCCCGCTGCGCTCGCGGCGGACGGCTTCGACGCCGCTGCGGCGGAGCTGGACGGACTGGTCGCGCTGTTCGGCGCGGACCACGTCGCGGTGGAGCTGACCGACCACGGTATGCCCGCGGACTCCGCGCGCAACGATGCGCTGACCGAGCTGGCCGCCCGCGCCGGGGTGGCCACGGTGGCCAGCACCGGGGCGCACCTGGCCCGGCCGGAGCAGGCCCGGCTGGCCGGGGTGGTCGCCGCGATCCGGGCCCGCCGCAGCCTGGACGAGGCGGACGGCTGGCTGCCCGCTTGGGCGGGCAACTACCTGCGCTCCGGGGCCGAGATGGCGGAGCTGTTCGCGCGCTACCCGGGAGCCGTGCAGCGAGCCGCCGAGCTCGGCAAGGAGTGCGCCTTCGACCTGCAGCTGGTGGCCCCGCAGCTGCCGCCGTTCCGCGTGCCCAAGGGGCGCACCGAGGCGAGCTGGCTGCGTGAGCTGACCTACCAGGGCGCGCTGCAGCGGTACGGCCTGCCGCAGCAGAATCCCGCGGCCTACCAGCAGATCGAGCACGAGCTGGCGGTGATCGAGGAGCTGCGCTTCCCCGGTTACTTCCTGATCGTGCAGGACATCGTGGAGTTCTGCCGCAGCCAGGGGATCCTGTGCCAGGGCAGGGGATCGGCGGCGAACTCGGCGGTGTGCTTCGCGCTGCGGATCACCAACGCGGACCCGGTGCGCTACCAGCTGCTCTTCGAGCGGTTCCTGGCTCCGGAGCGGGACGGTCCACCGGACATCGACCTGGACATCGAGTCGGACCGCCGCGAAGAAGTGATCCAGTACGTCTACCGCACGTACGGCCGGATGCACGCCGCCCAGGTGGCGAACGTGATCAGCTACCGGCCGCGCTCCGCGGTGCGCGACGTCGCCCGCGCGCTCGGCTATTCGCCGGGTCAGCAGGACGCCTGGAGCAAGGAGATCGAGCACTGGGGCCCGCTGCCGGAGGATTCCGAGATCCCCGGGCCGGTGCGGCAGCTGGCCGGTGAGCTGATGGGTTTCCCGCGGCACCTGGGCATCCACTCCGGCGGGATGGTGATCTGCCACCAGCCGGTCAGCGAGGTGTGCCCGGTGGAGTGGGCGCGGATGCCCGGCCGCACCGTCCTGCAGTGGGACAAGGACGACTGCGCGGAGGCGGGCCTGGTCAAGTTCGACCTGCTCGGACTGGGCATGCTCTCGGCGCTGCGGTACGCCACCGAGATGGTGCGCGAGCACCACGGGCGCGAGGTGGACCTCGGCCGGTTGGACCTGGCCGACGACGCGGTCTACGAGATGCTGCGCCGGGCCGACGCGGTCGGGGTGTTCCAGGTGGAGAGCCGCGCGCAGCTGGCCACGCTGCCGAGGCTGAAGCCGCGGGAGTTCTATGACCTGGTGGTCGAGGTGGCGTTGATCCGGCCGGGGCCGATCCAGGGTGGTTCGGTGCACCCCTACATCCGCCGCCGCAACGGCGCGGAGGAGTGGGACTTCGAGCACCCGCTGATGGCCGGTGCGCTGGCGAAGACCTACGGGGTCCCGCTGTTCCAGGAGCAGCTGATGCAGCTGGCGGTGGACGTCGCGGGGTTCTCCCCGGCGGAGGCCGACCAGCTGCGGCGGGCGATGGGGGCCAAGCGGTCGGAGGAGCGGATGGCCCGGCTCAAGGACCGGCTCTTCGAGGGCATGGCGGCCAACGGCATCTCCGGGGCGCTGGCCGACCGGATCTACCAGCGGATGCTGGCCTTCGCCAACTACGGCTTCCCGGAGAGCCACGCGCTGAGCTTCGCGCTGCTGGTGTTCGCCAGCGCGTGGTTCAAGCGCTACTACCCGGCGGCTTTCTGCGCCGCCCTGCTCAAGGCGCAGCCGATGGGCTTCTACTCGCCGCAGTCGCTGGTCGCGGATGCCCGGCGGCACGGCGTGCGGGTGCGCGGGCCGGATGTCAACGCGAGTCGGGCGCAGGCCGATCTGGAACCCGATGCCGCCAGCGAGGGGCGGCAGGCGGTGCGGCTCGGGCTGGCTTCGGTGCGCGGGCTCGGTGATGGCGTGGCGGAGAAGCTGGTTGCCGAGCGGGCGGCGAACGGCCCGTACACCGGCATGGCCGAGGTGGCCCGGCGGGTGGAGCTGACCGCGGTGCAGATGGAGGCGTTGGCGACGGCCGGCGCGTTCGGCTGCTTCGGGCTGTCCCGCCGCGAGGCGTTGTGGAACGCGGCTGCGGCGGCCGGTGACCGATCCAACCGGCTGCCGGGGACCACTGCCGCGGCGCCTGCCCCTGCCCTGCCCGGCATGGACGGGATCGACGTGGCTGCGGCGGACGTCTGGGCCACCGGTGTTTCCCCGGACAGCTTCCCGCTGCAGTTCGTGCGGTCCAAGTTGGACTCGATCGGGGCGCTCCCGGCAGCGCGTCTGTCCGAAGTGGAGCACGGGTCGAGAGTGCTGGTCGGTGGTGCGGTGACGCACCGGCAGCGACCGGCCACCGCGGGCGGGATCACGTTCCTGAACCTGGAGGACGAGACCGGCATGGTCAACGTCATGTGCTCTCCGGGTTTGTGGGCGCGGTACCGCAAGATCGGGCGCTCCAGCGCGGCATTGCTGGTGCGCGGAATCGTGGAGCGAGCGGAAGGAGTGATCAATCTGAGAGCTGACCGGCTGCAGAAGTTGGAAGTCCGCATCCCCTCAACCTCTCGCGACTTCCACTGAGGTCTCCGGCCTCGGTTTGCGCTGGTGGTCATTCAGTGCGGCTGAGACCCCAGCAGGGCTGAGACCTCACTAGCGGCCACTCAACTCGGCGTCGACCGGCCCGACCGGCAGCGGACGAACACCACTCCCTCCCAGGGTGTTGCCTCCGGCCATCGCGCGGGCGCGGTCCAGGGACGCCGGGGCCCGAGCGCGGCGAACCCCACCGACGCCGCGTTCGGGCCCACCCGGGTTCAGCGCGGGCGCGTGCTGGCGTTGGTGAACCTGTTGCCCAGCTTCCGCAGGTGTTCAGCGAGTTCTGGAGGTGATTCGACTTCGAAGTCGACATCGAGCATGCCCATCGCGAGCGCGACGAGGTCGTAGGAGTCCGAGGCGAGTTCCAAGCGGCAGGTGCTCTCGTCCACCGGGGTCACGATGCCATCGATCCGGCCTTCGACGTCCTCGGCGGGCGCGTGCACGAGCAGTTGTGAGCGCAGCGGCCACATCTCGAAACCCACCGTTCTGCGCAGGTAGGCCACGACATCGCCGTCCGGCGGTTCCCGGTGTGCGAAGCGCGGTCCGTTGGGGGTGCGCAGCATCATCCGGTCCACCCGGAAGGTGCGCCAGTCTGCTCGGCCGACGTCCCAGCCGACGAGGTACCACTTCGGCCCCCAGCAGACGAGGCGGTGTGGCTCGACGTTGCGCCGCGTCTCGGCTCCGTGGTGGTCGAGGTAGTCGAAGCGCAGCGTCTCGGCGGCCCGGACGGCGGCCGAGATCGCGGTGAGAACCGTTGCCCGCACGCCTGATCCGGTGCCGGGGGACATCGTCACGACCGCGTTCTTCAGCGTGCTCACCCGGTGACGAAGCCTGGACGGCAGGACCTGTTCGAGCTTGTTCAGCGCGCGCACCGAGGCTTCCTCGGCTCCGGTGACGCGCCCGGCTGCCGCGGTGTGCAGGCCGACCGCGACCGCGACCGCTTCGTCGTCGTCGAGCAGCAGCGGCGGCAGCGAGGCGCCGGCGCCGAGCCGGTACCCGCCGTGCGGGCCGATGGTGGCGTCCACCGGGTAACCCAGCTCGCGCAGCTGATCGATGTCGCGGCGCACGGTCCGGGTGGTGACTTCGAGTCGTTCGGCGAGTTCGGCGCCGGACCAGTCACGGCCCATCTGCAGCAGCGACAGCAGCCGGAGGAAACGGGCGGGTGTGGCGAGCATGCGCCCACCTTGACAGAGGAGTAGGACTGAAGCTGTCCTACTCCGCCGCCAGCCTGCACGCATGAACGCACCAGCGCCGTTCCGGATCGATGTCGCCCAGGAAGCCCTCGATGATCTGCGGGAGCGACTGGCCCGCACTCGCTGCCGGCGAGCTCCCCGGTGTCGGCTGGTCGTACGGCGTGCACCAGGACTACCTGGCCGACCTGGTCGAGTACTGGCGCACGGATTACGACTGGCGCTCGCACGAGGCCCGCCTCAATTCGGCACTTCGCATCGCTGCAGGCCCCGGATCTGCTGGTGGACGACGTCCGGGCGTTCTTCAGAACCTTGCGCTAGCCGAGAAGCCGGAGCCGCGGGCCGAGCGGGAACTTCGTTCAGCCGCACCGATGTCGGCCGGCTGCTTCGCGGCGCCGATCGCGGCACACGCTTCCGGATCGGCGATGCCGGTCGGCTCGGTGGCGGCGATGATGTCGTCCAGCGCGTCGCGCGCGGCCAGCAGGTCGGCCACCGCTGCGTCGAGTCGTTCGCGCTCCCGGTTGAGGTCGGGCAGCATGCCGGAACAGGCCGGGGCCAAGGAGTTCCCGTCCTCGGTCATGCACGGCAGCAGCTCGGCGATGGTGGCGGTGCCGAGCCCCGCCGCGAGCAGCATGCGGATGCCTCGCACCGTGGCGACGTCCGCCTCCGAGTACTCGCGGTATCCGCTCGGCAGCCGCGAGGGCGCGAGCAGTCCCTGCTCCTCGTAGTAGCGCAGGAGGCGCTGGCTTACTCCGGTTCGCCGGGAGAACTCACCCATGCGCATGTGATGGCCACCACTCCACGTTGACTCTCACATCGATGTGACACCGCAGCCTAATCCGCATGACGAATCAGCGAGAAGCAGTTCCGCAGCAAGCACCGGTCACCGTCGTCGGACTCGGCCCGATGGGCTTGGCGCTCGCCGAAGCGCTGCTGCACCGCGGCCACTCGACGACGGTCTGGAACCGCACCCCGGCGAAGGCCGACGGTGTCGTCGCCGGGGGAGCCCGCCGTGCGGCGAGCATCGCGGAAGCGGTGTCGGCGAGTGAGATCGTGATCATCTGCTTGAAGGACTACGAGACCATGTACGGAGTTCTCGGCCCGGCAGCGGAGGCGCTGCGGGGACGGACCTTGGTCAACCTGAACTCCGGCACCCCGAGCGAGGCCGCTGCGGCAGCCGACTGGGCTGCCGAGATCGGAGCGGCGTACCTCGACGGCGCGATCATGGTGCCGCCACCGCTCGTCGGAGATCCCGAGTCCGTCTTCCTGTACAGCGGATCGGAGGACGTCTTCGACGAGCACCGGGAGACGCTGGCGAGCATGGGAGCACCGCGGTTCCTCGGAGCCGATCCTGGCCTCGCGGTGCTGCACAACACGGCCCTGCTCGGCTTGATGTACGCGACCATGAACGGCTTCCTGCACGCCACGGCTCTGGTCGGCTCGGCAGGTGTCTCCGCGGTCGAGTTCGCCGACCTCGCCGTCAACTGGTTCATGCCCGCCGTGGTGGTGAACCCGACCCTCGTCGAGCAGGCGGCCGATCTGGACGCGAGCAACTACCCCGGTGACGTCGGCACCATGGAGATGAACCGGAACGCCTTGGAGCACATCGCGCGGACGTGCGTGGAGCAGGGCGTGCACGCCGATCAGGCGCGGCACATGGCGGCGATCGCGGAGCAGGCGATCGCCGCCGGCCACGGGGGCGAGAACTACCTCGCCGTGTTCGAGGTCTTCAAGAGCGATCAGGCGATGCCGCAGCGGCGGATCGCCAGCAGGGCGTAGGTGCGGGCCGCCTGCTCCAGCTCGGCGATCGCGACGTGCTCGTCGTGGGCGTGCGCGTAGCGGATGTCGCCGGGGCCGTACTGGAGGGTCGGGATCCCAGCGGCCGAGTAGAGCCGCAGATCGGTGCCGTAGGGCGCACCGAGCGCCACCGGCCGGGGTGCGCCCGCCGCGACGACGGCGTCCTGGGTCTCGGGGAGCAGCCGGTGTCCTTCGGGCAGTCGTCCGCTGGCGAAGATCCCGCCGGGCCAGCTGACCTGGACCGGGTGCTCCGCAAGCCAGGGGTCGGCGGCGCAGGCCTCGGCGATGGCGGCGGTGAACTCGGCCTTGGCGTCCTCGATCGACTCGCCGATCCGGACGCCGTAGCGGCCTTCGGCGATCGCCAGGTCCGGCACCGTGCTGGCCCAGTCGCCGACCCGAGCCATGCCGATGGACAGCGGGTACGGCACCTCCAGGTGCGCGACCAGCGGGTCGGGGTCGGCGTTGCGGCGGGATTCCAGCGCGCGCAGCGCGGGCAGCAGGTGGGTGAGCTTGTCGAGCGCGTTCACGCCTCGGTACCTGGTGGAGCCGTGCGTGCTCTGGCCGGCGATTTCGAGCCGGAACGTGAGCGATCCGCCGTTGGCGGCCACGATCGTGCCCGAGCTCGGCTCGGCCAGCACGCACGCCGCTCCGCGGTGCCCGCGCCGCAGCGTGGCGAACGCGCCGAGCCCGCCGTCCTCCTCGCCGACGACGGTGTGCACGGCAACCGGCCGGGCGAGCTCGATCCCGGCCGTGCGCAGCGCCTGCAGCGCGCCGAAGACAGCGGCCAGCCCGCCCTTCATGTCGCAGGTGCCGCGACCGGCCGCGATGCCGTCCTGGACGCGCAGGGCGTACGGGTCGCGGTCCGGCCAGCGGTCGAGGTCGCCGGGCGGGACGACGTCGGTGTGCCCGCAGAACACCAGCGCGGGCTCCGGGCCGTCGCCGCGCACGCCCACGCAGCCGTAGGCGGTGTCGCGCTCGGCCTCCTGGCCGGGGAAACCGTCCTGCTCGGCGAGTTCGCGGACGTCGATGCGCCAGTGGTCCACGCGGTGCCCGAGCGCGGCCAGCCGGTCGGCGCACCACTGCTGGGCGTCGTGCTCACCGGTGGTGCCACCGACGCTGGGGATCTTGACGAGCTCGCGCAGATCGTCCAGGACGCCGTCGGGGTCCACCGCGTCGAGGGCGCGACGTTCGAGGTCGGAGAGGGTGTGGCCGCTGTTCACGTGTCGAGTGTGTCGCATGCGTCCATCTCCCCGGCCCGCGACCACTACCATCTCCGCGTGGCCGAAGGCGACAACACCGAGCGGGAATTCGAGATCGGCAAGGACGGGCTGGGCGGCATCGTCGTGGGCATGGACGGCAGCCCGGCGAGCTTCCACGCCGCGGCGTGGGCTGCCGGCCTGGCGCGGCGCGAGCGCGCGCGGCTGGTGCTGGTCTACGTCGAGGCGGTGGGCGGGGTCGCCTACTGGTCGCCGATGGGCGTCGCGGTCGCCAGCGAGGCGGCCGAGAGCCTGGTGGAGGAGTTGAAGAAGGAGGTCGTGTCGCACCTGAAGTGGGTGGACATCGACTGGGACTTCGTGCACCACCGCGGCGATCCGGCCGTGGGCCTGGAGCAGGTCGCCGAGCAGTACCGGGCGGATCTGATCGTGGTGGGCCGCTCGCGGCGCCGCGGCGGACTGCTCGGCACGGTGCCCGCGACGCTGGTGGTCGAGGCGGTCCGGCCGGTGGTCGTGGTGCCGTGACGAGCCGCGGCTGACCTGTGCTCCCGTGCGCTGGGGCACCCCAGAACGCTCACGGCACCTGAAGTGGCACGCTGGGCTGATGACGAGCGCGGTGGGCGAGGACTTCCAGGACGCAGTGCTGCCGGATCAGGAGTGGGAGGGGCGCTCGTTCGAGCGCTGCGACTTCACCGACGCGGACCTGACCGGCTTGAGCACCCGCAACTGCGTGTTCACCGAGTGCGTGTTCACCGGAACGGACCTCAACGCCTCGCAGCACGTCGCCACCGCGTTCCGGTCCTGCAAGTTCGAGCGCACCGTGCTCGGCAAGTCCACTTTGGACGGATGCAGCCTGCTGGGGTCGAGCTTCGTGGACTGCCGCCTGCGCGCGTGGCGGCTGCGCGAGACGGACCTGACGCTGGTGGGCATGGGCGGCGCGGACCTGCGGGGACTGGACCTGCGCGGCATCCGCTTCCGCGAGGCCAACCTGACCGATTGCGACCTGCGCCGCTGCGACCTCCGCGAAGCGGACTTCACCGGTGCCCGGTTGCTCGGCGCCCGCCTGGCCGAGGCGGACCTCCGGGATGCCCGCCTCGACGCGGACGCCATGGTCCAGGCCAACCTCCGCGGCGCCCGCGTCGACACGATGCTCGCCCTCACCTTCGCTGCAGCGCACGGCCTCCGCGTCGACTGAACGGCGATTTCGCGCCGGCGCGTCCCGCTCCACCGGAAAACCGCTTCAGCCGGGAGCGATCCCCGTGGTTCCATGAATTCCATGGTGGCCCCCGATCGACTGCTCGCGTTCGCCGCGATGTCCTTCCTGCTGATCGTGATTCCCGGCCCGAGCGTGCTGTTCGTCGTCGGCAGAGCCCTGGCGCAGGGCCGCCGCGCCGCGCTCACCACGGTCCTGGGGAACACCCTCGGTGCCTACGTGCTCGTCATTGCCGTGGCGTTCGGAGTCGGGGCGGTCGTCGAGCGCTCGGCCCTGGTGTTCACGGCGCTGAAGCTGGTGGGCGCCGCATACCTGGTGCACCTGGGCATCAAGGCGATCCGGCAGCGCAAGTCGTTGCACGCGGAACTCGCCGGGGACGGGCCCGGGCGCGGCGGCCTGCGCACGCTGTGGGAGGGCTTCGCGGTCGGCGTGGCCAATCCCAAGACGATGGTGTTCTTCGCCGCCGTGCTACCGCAGTTCGTCGATCGGGAGCAGGGCGGTGTGGCAGTGCAGATGCTGCTGCTCGGCTTGATCTTCAACGCCATCGCGGTGATCTCCGATGCGGTGTGGGGACTCGCCGCCGCCACCGCGCGGGACTGGTTCGCCCGCTCACCGCAGCGGCTCGCCACCGTCGGCGGAGCCGGTGGCCTCGCGATGATCGGGCTCGGTGTCTCCGTCGCGGTGACGGGCCGCAAGGACTAGCGTCAGCAGGCGAGGTCGTGCCGCGGGCGTTCGCCGTCGACCAGGAAGTCCGTCGCGATGTCGTGGACGCACTGGTCGTCCAGGAACAGGTAGGCCAGGTGGCCGCCCTGGTCGGCGGTCACCATCCGGGCCCGCTCGCCGAAGGCCTCCCGCAGCTCGCGGGCGCCGGCCAGCGGGGTGGCGGGATCGCGGAGGTTCTGCAGGACCAGCACGTTCGACGGGCCGTCGTCGGTGATCTCGACCTGCGGTTCGAGCGGCTCGGACGGCCAGAACGCGCACGGCGTGATGTTGGCCCCGGCGGCGCCGAACATCGGGTGGCGGAGCCGGTCGAGCTCGACGTTGCGCTGGTAGGTCCGGACGTCCTCCGGCCAGGCTGAGTCGTTGCAGATCACGTGCAGCTGGCTGGCCAGGTAGTTGTCCGCCGGGATGCTCGGGTCGACGGGTCCCGGTTCGGCGGGGTCGGGCGGCGGCACCGGGTGGCCGGTGTCGAGCGCCCGCCAGGTCTCGGCCAGCCGGGGCAGTTCCCGGTCGAAGTAGAGCGCGGCGAAGGTGGCGAAGCGGAACGCCGGTCCGGTGTAGCCGTCCGGGCTCGGGGTCGCGTCGAGCCGCGCGGCGAGCTCGAAGTACTTCGCCCGAACCTGTTCCGGGGTCTCGCCGAGGCCGTACTCGGGGTGCGCGGCGGCGAACGCCGCGAAGTCCGGGAACCGGTCTTCGACGCCCTGCCCGAACGACCTCGCGAACTCGGCGTCCCAGCCGTTCGGGCCGGTCGCGCTGTCGATCAGGAACCGGTCGCTGCGATCCGGGAACATCGCGGTGTAGACCGAGCCGAGGTAGGTGCCGTAGGAGATGCCGAAGTAGGACACCGCCGACTCGCCCAGCGCCTCGCGGACCCGGTCCATGTCGCGGGCGGTGTTGGCGGTGGTGATGTGCGGCAGCAGCGGGGCCGTCGGCGACGCCCCGCACTTCTCGGCGACGCCCCGCACCCGCTCGGCCTCTGCCGCGACGCCGGCTGCGTCGGGCGCGTGCACCGGGATGTTGGTCGGGTGTTCCAGGAGCGTGAGATCGCAGGTCACCGGCGTGCTGTGGCCGACGCCGCGCGGATCCATCCCGATCACGTCGTAGCTGTCCAGCACCTCCTGCGGCAGCCCCAGGTCGCGCAGGACGGCCGGGAAGCTCAGGCCGGTGCCGCCCGGCCCGCCGCTGTTGGTCAGCAGCACGCCGCGGCGCTTCTCCGGGTTCGCGCTGGCCAGGCGCGAGATCGCGACGGATATCGTCCGGCCGCCGGGGTCGCGGTAGTCCAGCGGGACGTCGAGCGCGGCGCACTCGAGGCCGGGCTCGGTGACGTCCACCGGGCACGGGCCCCAGCTCAGCTGTTCGGGTGGCGTCGCCGACGCGGCGATCGGGGGCAGGGTCGCCACGACTGCGGCGGCGAGGACGGTCAACACGGGTTCGCGCACCAGCGCTCCTCTGAGCTGCTCCACAATGGACATCACTGGGAGCGCTGTTGCGGCAGTGCTTTCCCAGCGGCGGTGAGTTCGGATGTCGATGACTCCGATTCCAGCGCGCCGCGGCCGCCGCACCCAGTGCCGCCGCGTCAGGAGCCCGTCATGACATTCCTGCTGGGAAGGCATGACGCTGCGTCACTGGTGCTCGCCGCGCGACCGGCGCAATAGTGTTGGACGAACCCGCCGCGCGACTCCGGAGATCCGCTCATGAACGCCAGACCGCTGCCCGGAACCGGCTGATGCGGCAGCACGCAAGAACGCGGACGCGGGGACAGCTCCGCAAGACCAACCTCACGATGTTCCTCCCGCTCCTCGCCGTCGTCGGAGCGGTGACGGTCGCCGTCGACGCCCGGAACTGGTGGGAGGCGGTCGTCCTGGCCGCCGGCGTGGTGGCGACCCTGGTGGCGTTCGTCCGGTGGGCGGCCGACGACCTCCTGCCCGTCGCGCCCGCCACGTTGGCCGTCACGGCCGCCGTCTGGGCCTTCGGCGCGCTGGCGGGGGACGGACGGATGGCGTTCTTCGGCATCTCCTTCGTCGGCGCGCTCGTCGTCCCCAAGCTGTCGCGCTGGCGGGGCTGGGCGGCCGTGGCGCTGGCCGGTTACGTCGCCGCGGTGGGCGCGGCGCGGATGCTCGTCTCGCACCAGGAAGTGCCGGAGATCCTGATCCGGTACGTGCTGATCCCCACCGGGGTCACCGTGGTGGTGGTCGGATTCATGTTCCCCAACAAGCGGTTCTACGACATCGTCGCCGAACTGGAGGAGGCTCGGGAGCGGGAGGCCGAACTGGCCGTGATCCGCGAACGCGTCCGGTTCGCCGGCGACCTGCACGACATCCAGGGCCACACGCTCCACGTGGTGAAGCTCAAGACCGCGCTGGCGCGGAAGCTGGTGGACAGCGACGCCGAGCGCGCCAAGCAGGAGCTGCGCGAGATACACGACCTGGTCAGCGACACCATCACCCAGACCAAGGAACTCGCCTACGCGCAGCGCCGCCTCAACCTCTCCGCCGAGCTGGAGAACGCGCGGAACCTCTTCGAAGCGGCCGGGATCGACGTGCGCGTCGACCGCGAGGCCGATGTGGACCAGCGCGTGGGCGAACTGCTCGGCCAGGTGCTCCGCGAGACGACCACCAACATCCTGCGCCACGCCCAGGCGACGCAGGTGCGGATAGCGCTGTCGGCATCGAGCATCAGCATCGTCAACGACGGTGCCAAGCGCGCTCCGGTGCCCGAGCTCCGGGGCCTGGCCGCACTCGCCCAACGCGTCGCCGCGAATGGCGGTGAACTGTCGGTCGACCAGCACGACGGCGAGTTCCGCACAGCCGCGGTGTTCCCGAACGGAGCGGAGGCACCCGGATGACGCCCCTTTGTGTCAACCGGAGTCCTGCTCGACCGCACCTCAGGGGACCGTGATGCGACCCAGCCACAAGAAACCGCCAAACGTGAGATCGACTCCGGACGCAACCACCACTGAAAATCGCGGAGAGGCGGAACAGTGCCGATGACGACCGTGGTGCTCGCCGACGACGAAGCCCTCCTGCGCAAGGCGATGGCCGCGCTGCTCCCGCTCGAAGGCGACATCACCGTGCTCGCCGAAGCGGAGAACGGCGCGGAGGCCGTCGAAGCAACCCTCCGGCACCGGCCCGACGTGCTCGTCATCGACCTGGAGATGCCCGGTGTGGACGGACTCGGTGCCGTCGCGGAGATCCGCCGCACCCGGCCGGAGCAGGTGATCCTCATGCTGACCCGGCACGCCAAGCCCGGCGTGCTCCGCAAGGCGCTCAAGCTCGGCGTCCAGGGATTCGTCAGCAAGGCCGCCGAACCGGCGCACATCACCTCGGTGATCGGCGTCCTGCACGAGGGCAAGCGCTGGATCGACCCGGACGTCTCCGCGCTCGCGCTCGTCGACGACTGCCCGCTCACCGACCGGGAGCTGGACGTGCTGCGCGTGACCGGCGAGGGCTACTCCGTCGCCGACATCGCCGCCCGCCTCCACCTCGCGCAGGGCACGGTGCGCAACTACCTGTCCAACGCCATGCAGAAGACCCAGACCCGGACCAGGCACGAAGCAGCTCGCTACGCGCGCGAGCACGACTGGCTGTGAGAGAGGAAGGCGCAGTGAACGAGATGCTGCTCGTCGAAGACCTGATGATGCTGCTGCTCGACGACGAGACGGGAGTTCCCGCAGCCGCCGGGACCCTGCATTACAGCCTCGGCGGGGCCGTGCTGGTGGAGCTGGCGCTGCGCGGCAGCGTCGACTCCGACGGCAGCACGGCGCTCAACGGACCGAAGATCAGCGCGGTCGAAGGTGCTCAGCCGGAGGATCCGCTGCTGCGCTCCGGCTACGACAAGATCGCCGAGAAACCCCGACGGGTGCAGCCGCTGCTGCTCGAAATCGGCAGCGGACTCCGCAAACCGGTGCTCGACCGGCTCCTGGAGCGCGGCGTCATCCGCGTCGAGAAGAAGAAGGTGCTGGGCGTGTTCCCGATGACCAGGATGCCCGCCGAGGACACCGGCCACGAAGCGGAACTGCGCCGCAAGATCCGCGCCGCGCTGGAAGACGGCGAAACGCCCGACAGCCGCACCGGTGCGCTGATCGCCCTGCTGTCCTCCAGCGGAGCCCTCCCCGCGCTGAGTCCTCCGCTCGCGTGGTCCGGCGAGGTCGCCAAGCGGGCGAAGGAGTTCGAGGAGGGCAACTGGGGCGCCGAAGCCGTGAACACGGCGGTGCTCCGCACGGCTGCCGCGATCGCCGCCTCCACCACCGTCACCACCATCACCAGCACATCGTGAGCCTCAGCCGTCGATCCCCAGGAGCGGAAGGCAGCGCGCGAGCCCGTCGGCTTCGACCGGCACGGTGCGATGCCGCTCCCAGTCCGCGCGGGTGAGCCGCAACCGTTGCTGGACGGCCAGGGCGCCTCGGATGGCATTGCGCTGGAACCCGTCGGGTCGGTAGCCGAGCTTGCGGGAGACCGCCTGCGAGGCCGTGTTGTCCTCGAACGCCGCGGAAACCGCTTCTTCCGCGCCGAGACAGGCGAAGGCCAGGTGCAGCACGCCGGCGCGCATCTCGGTGCCGAAACCCCGGCCCTGGTAGCGCTGCCCGAGCCAGGAACCGGTGCTCACCTCGCGGGTGATGCCGAACTCGAGGCCGCTGATGCCCTGCTGCCCGACGACGACTCCGCCGTGGAACACGGCGAGGTTGAGCGACCAGTCCTGCGGGGACCAGCTGCCCAGCTCCCGCCAGTGGTGCTGGATCACGTTCAGCGCGACCTGCTCGGGCGGGTGGTCGGTCCACGGCGTGGAGAAGGGCATGACGGCGGGATCGTGGACGCCCTCGGCGGCCAGCCCGGCCAGCTCCCCGAGTTCCCCGGCCGACGGCAGGCGGAGTTCGAGCCGTGGCGTTGTCAGCTTGAGCCCGACGAGCGGGAAGTGATCGACCAGCATCCGCCCATTCTGGCGGTGGAGCATCAGGTTTCGCCCGCGTCTCAGCGGAACTCGTGGACGACCTGGATCTCGCCGACGATGTGGGCGTTGAACTCGTCGAGCTCCTCGGCCGGAACCCAGAGTTCGAGGATCGTCCGGCCGCCCGCCTGCTGCACCGGGTACCGGCGCAGGAACTCCGAGTCGACCTCGAACCGGGTGACGAAGCCGCTGCCGTCGTGCACGACGTTCCAGTCCCTGGCGATCTTGACGGCGTAGTCCTCGTTGAGCACCGGGTAGAAGATCGGCTGTTCCGGTAGCCGCGGCGGCCAAGCACGCCAGCCCAGCTCCCGCACCAGCTCCAGCTCGACAGGACCGGTGGGACGCCACAGCGTCGTCGTGGACCGCTGGCTGCTCATGGGGCTGCTTCCTGAACGTGGCAACCACCGTTGCAGTTGCCGGAACCGGCAACGCTACCGGACACCGCAGCCCGTACCCCACTGGTTTTCGCCGCTCACGCCGCGTGATGGACTGCATCGGGCGGGAGGGCGACTATCCTGGCGGTATGGCTCGGCGGCTGGTCACGGACCGGTTGATCCTGCGGACCTGGAGCATCGAGGACGCAGAGGCCGCGCTCGGCGTGTACGGCAACGCCGAGGTCGCGCGGTGGCTGAGCCCGGTCATGGAGCCCGTTCCCGATCTCGTGGCCATGCGCCTGCTGCTGCGGCAGTGGATCGCCGAGGACGCCAGGGCGATCCCGCCGTTGGGGAGGTGGTGCATCCAACGACGTGAGGACGACCGGGTGCTCGGTGGCGCGTCGCTGTTGCTGCTGCCTCCGGGCAACCAGGACCTCGAAGCCGGTTGGCACTTGCACCCGGACCTCTGGGCGGGGAGCTACGCGAGCGAGGCGATGTTCGCGTTGGCCCGATGGGCGTTCGACCACGAGGTCGACGAGCTGTTCGCCGTGGTCCGGCCGGACAACGCGCGGGCCGTGGAGACGGTGCGCGACAACGGCATGGAGTGGGCCGGGCAGACGGACAAGTACTTCGGGCAGTCCGTGGAGCTCTACCGGCTCCGACCGGCGGACCTGGACCGCTCCGCGCCTCGCGCGGACCTGCCGCCGAACAGCACGACGCAGTGAGGGCCGGGCGACGGTCCCCGCTCTCGGGAGCGCAGGGTCCGCCCGACACGTCGTCGCCTGATCCGCTTCACGGTGCTGCGCAAGGGAACTCCGCAACGCGCGAACGGCGGCTGAGCGTTGGCCGGAAATGAGTGAGGGGCACCCGCGATGGTTCGCGGGTGCCCCTCACGCTTCGAAGCGATCACTCCATGGGCGGGCGCTCGGTGGCCGGCATCTCCGCCAGGGTGCCGTCCGCGAGCAGGTCGCTGATCGGCGCCGGGAGCACGAAGGCCGTGCCACCGCCCGGCTGCTCGAACCACGGGACCGCCGTGCCGCGCAGCGCCTGGACCGGGCGCTGGATGCGGTAGGCGAAGTACGAGCGGTTCGACCACTGCGGCGGCAGCGAGCGGTGCGTGTACGGCGTGCGCATCGCGTAGAGCACGTTGCCGTTCGGCTCGCCGAAGCGGTCCAGCTCGGTGCCCGGCTGGAGCATGATCACCCGCCGGTCGCGGTACAGCGTCAGCGGCGGTTCGCCGTTGAGCGGCTGGATCTGCTGACCACCGGGCTGCTGGCCACCCGGCTGCTGACCGCCGGGCTGCTGGCCACCGGCCTGCGGCGGGCGCGGCGGTCCGGGCGGCGGGCCCTGCCGGTGCGGACCGGCCATGCCGGGGCCACCGGGGCCGGGACGGCGTTCCGCACCGCCCACCGGACCGGGCGCACCCTGCTGTTGCTGCTGAGCCGGAGCACCGCTCTCGCGGCGCGGCTGGCGCTTCGGCAGCGGCGGAACACCGCCGGGGCCGCTGACCGGCGGCTGCTGCACGGGCTGGCCGACCGGCGGGGACGGCGGAGCCGTGGGCGGCGCCGGGCGGTCGAGCTGCGGCGGCTGCTGGAGGCGGGTCGCCTCCTCCTGCGGCTGGGCCGCGGGCGGTGCCGCGTCGTGCTGGACCGGCGGTTCGGGCGGAGCGCTCGGGCCGGCCGGGTCCTGGTTCGCGGTGAACAGCGGGTTCGCCGCCGTCGGCTCCGGAGCGCGCTCCGGCTCGGGCGCGTGGCGCTGGGGCAGGTCGGAGCCCGGCGTGCGCTGCGGCAGGCCGGATTCCGGTGCCCGCTGCGGGAGTTCCGCTTCGGGCGTCCGCTGGGGCAGGTCCGGTTCCGGTGCTCGCTGGGGCAGCTCCGCTTCGGGCGTGCGCTGCGGCAGGGCCGGTTCCGGCGTGCGCTGGGGCAGGTCCTGCGGGAGCTCGGGCTCGGGGGTGCGCTGGGGCAGCCCGGATTCCGGTGCTCGCTGGGGCAGGTCGGCCTCGGGCGCGCGCTGCGGGAGCTCGGGCTCGTCGTGCGACAGCTCCGCGCTCGGCTCGGCAGCCGGGCGGCGCTCCAGGAGGAGGCTGCCGAGCAGGTACGCCGCAGCGTCGTCGACGCGGGCGAACCGGACGTCCTCGCCGCGACCGGTGCCGGTGGTGACGACCCAGTCCGGGCCGTCCTGGACCAGGCACCGGGCGCTCTCGCTGTGGCTGCCGATCCGGTAGCCGTCGCTGTCCACCTGGAACTCGGTGAGCCGGTCGTGCAGCGTGGCCAGCACTTCACCGGTGTCGGGCAGCTCGTCGTCGTCCGCCAGCACGTGCCGCGAACCGCCGGCCGGCTCGGCCTCGGCGGCCTCCGGCTCGGCGAAGTCCTGCGGCTCGTCGGCGAAGTCCCGGGACTCGTCGGCGTAGCTCGGCTCGTCGTCCGGTTCCGCGGCGAAGTCCGGCGAGTCCGCGATCGGGTTCCGCGGCTCGTCGGCGTAGTCCTGCGGTTCGTCGGCGAAGTCCGGCGCGTCGTCGGAGTCGGTCGGCTGGTCGAGCAGCTCGCTGACCGCCGCGTCGCGGGTGGCGTCGTCGACCTCGGCCAGCTGGAAACCGCGGCGGCGGATGTGCGCCACGAACTCGGGCTCCGGCGGCACCCCGTACTGGGCCAGGTAGAAGGCGATCGCCCCCGGCCACAGCCAGGCGCCGTCGGTGTGCCAGGTGCTCGGCACGACGGTGGGCCGCTCCGGGTCGAGCTGGTCCTCCTCGTCCTCGCGGGCGGCGAGCACGACCGGCGCGTTCTCCAGGTACTGGCGGAGCTGGGCGATCTCCTCGGCCGGGACCGGCTCGCGGTCCGCGACGACCGGGCGGCCCTGCTCGTCGAAGTCGTCGAAGGAGCTGGCCACCTGGAAGCCGGTCGGCCCGTCCTCGGTGACCGCGGGCGGTTCGGCGACCGGCGCTTCGGCGATCGGCGGCTGGACGGGCGCGTCGTCGACCGGGGCGCCGGGGGCCGACGCGTTGCCGTCGATCCGCTCCCGCATCCAGTCCGGGATGTTCTCCTCGGCGCGGGGGTAGCGGCGCAGCTCGTCGACGTAGGCCGCGCGCGGCAGCGGGCGCTGCCAGCCGGGCTCGGTGTCGAAGTTGATGTCGATGCGGTAGCTGGACGGGCGCTCGACCACGTACAGCGCGCTGAGCCAGGTACCGACGTCCGGCCGGTACATGCCCTCGCGCAGGCTCTCGAAGATCTCCCGCAGCTCGGCCGGTGGCTCCAGCGAGCGGGCACTGCCGTCCTGCGCCGTCACCTCACCCAGCAGGTCGTGGTACTCACCGGTGGCGCGGTACTCCACCGTGATCTCCTGCCAGTCCTCAGGAGCGCCCTGTAACAGCAGAACCCCGATCTTGCGGGCGATCTGCTCCTGCTCTTCCGGACTGATCGCTGTCGGACGCGACATGGGTGACATCCTCCCCCTCTCGACGAGGCAACCCGACTCCACCCCGGCCCAAGACGCTACTCGACGCGGGCCCGGCCATGTGCGCTGTGTGGGACTTCCGATCCGTTGATCCAGCACACGTGCGCGCGTTCAAGATCCATGTCACCGCGTGCGGTGATCTCGTCACGAGAGCCTGCCGGTTTCTCGTCCGGATGAACATCACACCACCAGGTGGATTGGGTCAACGGTGGATCGGCGGCGGTCAGCGGTCGGCGAAAACAAGTAGCGGTACACCCGTGCCAGAAGAAAGAGTGTGGTGCGTGCTGCAGCCCTACCGACTCCTCGCGGCGGTCCCGCACGCGCCGAGCCTGATGTTCTTCAGCCTGCTGGGCCGCCTGCACATGCCGGCGCTCGGCATGGTGCTGGCCTTCCTGGTGGTCGACTGGACCGGTTCCTACGCGATCGGCGGCGTGATCGGCGCGACGATCACGATCGGGCAGGCGATCGCCGGGCCGCTGCGCGGGCGGACGGCCGACCGCAGCTCGCCGCCGCGGCTGCTGGTGGTGACCGGTATCGGCTCCGGGCTGGGGATGGTCGCCATCATCGCCGTGACCAGCTGGGTCGATCCGGAGCACTGGTGGCTGGTGCTGCCGGTCGCGCTGGCCACCGGGCTCTCGCACCCGCCGATCACGCAGATCGGGCGGGCGATCTGGCCGCGCCTGGCGGACGGCCCGGCGCGCGAGGCCGCCTTCGCGGTCGAGGCGACCCTGCAGGAGCTGCTGTTCGTGGTGGCGCCGATGCTCGCCGCCTTCGCGGTCGCGGTGTGGGGCCCGGCCGCGGCGATGTACGCCTGCGCCGCGTGGGCGACGGCCGGTTCCGTCCTGTTCGCCGTCGTGCTGTGGCGCGCGGGTCTGAACGAGGGGCTGGGCGAGCGCGCGGCGGGGGAGCGCACGTCCGCGCCGTTGTTCCGGATTCCGGGATTCGTCTCGCTGCTGGGCTTCTTCGGGCTGCTGGTCGGCGGGCTGATCTCGGTCGACCTGGTGCTGGTGGCCTGGGCGCGCGAGCGCGGTGAGCCGGAGCTGGCCGGGGTGCTGGCGATGGTGTGGGCGGTCGGTTCGCTGATCGGCGGGCTGGTGCTCGGCGGTTCGGGAAGGCGGCCCCGGCTCTGGCTCCGCGCGTCGTTGACCGCGCTCGGCCTGGTGGCGCTGGTGCCTGCCCTGCCGCCGATCACCGAGCCGGGCTCGCCGCTGCTGATCGGGGCGATCCTGATGATCGGCGGTACGGCGGTGGCCCCGACGCTGGCGGCCAGCAACGGTCGGCTGGCCGACATCGCGCCACCGGACCGGCGCAACGAGGCGTTCGGCTGGCTGGCCAGCGCGACCACCTTCGGCGGAGCGGTCGCCGCGCCGCTGTCCGGGGTGATGCTCGACCTGGCCGGTCCGGCTGCGGCGGCTGCGGCGGCCGGTGGCCTGGCGCTGGCGGCGGCCGGGCTTGTCGTATCTCACAACCTCCGGGCATCGCGATCCGAGCGGGCTGCGGAGCAGACTGCCGTCACGTGACCCTTTCGCCGGTGAAACCTTCTGATCCGCAAGTCGGTCAGCGCGCGCTCGGCATGGTCGGCGCCGCTGCGGTCGGACTGCTGCTCGCGGTCCAGGCCCGGATCAACGGCGCGCTCGGAGCCCGGATGGACGACGGGATCGCGGCCGGCCTGATCTCCTTCGCGTGCGGGTTCACCGTGCTGTTCGCGGCCTCGCTGCTGATCCCGCGGGCCCGTCGCGGCTTCCGGAACCTGGCCGCGGCGCTGCGCGAACCGGGCGGGCTGCGGCCGTGGCAGTGCCTCGGCGGGGTGTGCGGCGGATACCTGGTGTTCACCCAGGGGATGGCCGCGACCGCGCTGGGTGTCGCGATGTTCACCGTCGCGGTGGTAGCCGGGCAGGTGAGCAGCGGGCTGGTGGTGGACCGCCTCGGGCTCGGGCCCGCCGGGCCGCAGCGCGTGACGCCGGCGCGGCTCGTCGGCGCGGTGCTCGCCGTGGTGGCGGTGCTGATCTCGGTGTCCGCGCAGCTCGGCGGCGCGCAGGCGAGCTGGCTGGTGCTGCTGCCCGCGCTGGCCGGTGTCGGGTTGGGCTGGCAGGCGGCGGTCAACGGCCGGATGAAGCAGGCGGCCGACTCGGCGGTGTTCGCCTCGATGGTCAACTTCGGCGTCGGGATGACCGCCCTCGCGCTGGCCTTCGCGGTCGAGGTGCTGGTGCGCGGCCTGCCCGAGCTCCCGGCCGATGGCTGGCTCTACACCGGCGGTTTCCTGGGCATCTTCGTGATCGGCGGGTCGGTCGCGCTGGTCCGCTACACCGGGGTGCTGCTGCTCGGCCTGGGCATGATCGCCGGGCAGCTGGTCGGTGCGCTGCTGCTGGACGTGTTCGCGCCCGCGACCCGGGACGGGATCGCGACGTCCACCGTGGTGGGCGTGCTGCTCACCCTGGTGGCTGTAGGCGTGGCGGCAATGCCGGACCGGGCGGGACGGGGCGCACGTCATCTGCCACGATGAACAGCCGTGAGCGCGACGATTCTGGATGGCAAGGCCACCAAGGAAGCTATCTTCGACGAGCTGCGGCCCCGGGTTGCCCGGCTCGCCGAGCAGGGCAGCGCCCCGGGCCTGGCCACGGTGCTGGTCGGTGACGACCCCGGTTCGCATTCCTACGTGCGCGCCAAGCACAACGACTGCGCCAAGGTCGGCATCAAGTCGATCCGCAAGGACCTGCCCGCCGACGTCAGCCAGGCCGAGGTCGAAGCGGTGCTCGACGAGCTGAACGCCGACCCGGCCTGCACGGGCTACATCGTGCAGCTGCCGCTGCCCAAGCACCTCGACGCCGGTCCGCTGCTGGAGCGCATCGCGCCGGAGAAGGACGCCGACGGCCTGCACCCGATCAGCCTCGGCCGCCTGGTGCTGGGCGAGGAGGCGCCGCTGCCGTGCACGCCGCGCGGCATCATCGAGCTGCTGCGCCGCTACGACGTGCCGCTCAACGGCGCGCAGGTCGCGGTCGTCGGCCGCGGCATCACCGTCGGCCGCCCGATCGGCCTGCTGCTGACCCGGCGCAGCGAGAACGCCACCGTGACGCTGTGCCACACCGGGACCAAGGACCTCGCCGCCGAGGTGAGCCGCGCCGACGTGGTGATCGCGGCGGCGGGCAAGCCGAACCTGATCACCGCGGACATGGTCAAGCCGGGCGCGGCGGTGCTCGACGTCGGCGTGACCCGCACCGAGGCCGGGCTGTCCGGCGACGTGCACCCGGACGTCGCGGAGGTCGCCGGGTTCATCTCGCCGAACCCGGGCGGGGTCGGTCCGATGACCCGCGCGATGCTGCTGACCAACGTCGTCGAGGCCGCCGAGCGCAACCTCGGCTGAACTCCGCTCGTGAGCGTGGCTCAGGAGCAGGGCAGGAGGAACGTGAACGAGCAGTCCGGCGGAAAATCGCGCCTGTCGACGCACGTGCCGTTCGGTTTGGTGCTGCTCATCGCGGCGATCGGCTTCCTGCTGGTGGCGATGCAGCACTGGCGCCGCGGCACGGTGCTGCTCGCCGTGGCGCTGCTGGTCGCGGCGGGCATGCGCGCGGTGATCCCGCAGGAGCGCACGGGCCTGCTGACGATCCGGAGCCGGGTGGTGGACGTTCTGCTCTACAGCGGTTTCGCCGTGGTGATCCTCGCAGTGGCGCTGACGATCAAGCGGTAGTGGAGCCGTGACCTCCGCGCGCGGGACCGCAGTTCCAGCCGG